>NZ_JBEPKY010000015.1:0-181727 GCF_040544975.1 Pseudacidovorax sp. 1753
GGGGGTTGGGGGGGGGGGGGTTTATTATACAAATTTTTGCCGGCGGCGCCCCCCCCCCCCCGGCCCCGGCGCGCGCAGCCCGGACCGTCGTGCACAACGGTCGTCCCCCGGCCCCGGCGCGCGCGCCCCGGACCGTCGTGCACAAGGGTCGTCCCCAAGCCCAAACGCGCGTACCGCGGACCGTCAGCGCACAACGCCAGCGCCCCACACAGCCACTTCGCGCAAGACCCGGCAAGCCTCACTGCCTAAGCTGACCCCCATCCCACACGGCAGGCGTTCGCAGCACCGCAGACGCCCGCATCAGAAGCACCTCATGGCCATCATCGAGTCGACCATCTCCCCCGGCAGCGATGCCTTCGAAGCCAACCGCGCCGGCATGCTCGCCCTCATCGAGCGCGTGCGCACCTACCAGCAACGCAGCATCGCCACCTCCGCCAAATCCCGCGAGCGCTTCGAGAAGCGCGGCCAACTGCTCCCGCGTGAGCGACTGGCCCTGCTGCTCGACCCCGGCACGCCCTTCCTCGAGATCGGCGCCCTGGCCGGCCTGGGCCTCGACCACCCCGATCTTGACCGCAGCGTCCCCGGCGGCGGCGTCATCGGCGGCATCGGCTGGGTCAGCGGCGTGCGCGTCATGGTCAATGCCTCGGACTCCGGCATCGACGCCGGTGCCCTGCAGCCCATGGGCATTCCCAAGCAGCTTCGCATGCAGGAGCTGGCCCTGGAGAACAGGCTGCCCTACGTGCAACTGGTTGAGTCGGCCGGCGCCAACCTCATGACCTACAAGGTCGAGGAATTCGTCACCGGCGGCAGCCTGTTCCGCAACATCGCGCGCATCTCCGCGGCCGGCCTGCCGGTGGTCACCGTCACGCATGGCTCGTCCACCGCGGGCGGGGCCTACCAGACGGGCCTCTCGGACTACATCATCATGGTGCGGGGCCGCTCCCGGGCCTTCCTGGCCGGGCCGCCGCTGCTCAAGGCGGCCACCGGCGAGATCGCGACCGAGGAGGAACTGGGCGGCGCCCTCATGCACACGTCCATCTCCGGCCTGGGCGACTACCTGGCCGAGGATGACCGCGACGCCGTCCGCCTGGCCCGCGAGATCCTGGCCAACATCGACTGGCAGCGCAGCGTGCCGGCCGAGCCCGCGCGCACCTTCAAGCCGCCACGCCACGACGCGGAAGAGCTGCTGGGCATCATGCCCATGGACCACAAGCGGCCCGTGGACATGAAGCAGGTCATCGCCCGCATCGCCGACGACTCGGACTTCCTGGAGTTCGGCCAGAACTACGGCGGGGCCACCGTCGTCGGCCACATCAAGGTCGAAGGCATGCCGCTGGGCATCGTCACCAACAACGGGCCCATCGACCCGGCCGGTGCCGCCAAGGCCACGCACTTCATCCAGGCCTGCTGCCAGTCGCGCACGCCGATCCTGTACCTCAACAACACGACCGGTTTCATGGTGGGCCGCGCCTACGAAGAGGCCGGCATCATCAAGCATGGCTCCAAGATGATCCAGGCCGTGACCAATGCGACGGTGCCGCAGATCACCATCTACTGCGGCGCTTCCTTCGGGGCCGGCAACTACGGCATGTGCGGCCGCGGCTTCCATCCGCGCTTCTGCTTCAGCTGGCCCAATGCCAAGACGGCGGTGATGGGCGGCGAGCAGGCGGCGCAGACCATGGTCAACGTGACCGAGGCCGCCATGAAGCGCAAGGGTGGCGAGGTGGACCACGCGAAGCTGGCCGAGCTGGAGCGCCGCATCGTCGAGCGCTTCGACAGCCAGATGAGCGTGTTCACCACCAGCGCGCACCTGCTGGACGACGGCGTGATCGACCCGCGCGACACCCGCGCCGTGCTGGCCAATGTGCTGGCCATCTGCCGCGATGCCGAACTGCGGCAGCCGCAGGCCATGCAGTTCTCGGTTGCACGGCCGTGACCTCCTGCGACCCATCGGATCTACACGCCATGACCGCCGACACTCCTGCGCGCACACCCTTCCGCAAGATTCTGATCGCCAACCGGGGCGAGATCGCGCTGCGCATCATCCGCACCGCCCGGGCGCTGGGCTACCGCACGGTGGCCGTCCATTCCACCGCCGACGCCGGCGCGCGCCATGTGCGCGAAGCCGACCAGGCCGTGTGCATCGGCGAGCCGCTGCCCGCGCAGAGCTACCTGCGCATCCCGGCGCTGATCGAGGCGGCGCGCCGCAGCGGGGCCGACGCGGTGCACCCAGGCTACGGCTTCCTCGCAGAGAACGAGGACTTCGCCCAGGCCTGCCATGACGCCGGGCTGGTCTTCATCGGCCCCTCGGCCGAGGCGATCCGCGTCATGGGCAACAAGGCCGGTGCCAAGGTGCTGATGCAGGCCGCGGGCGTGCCGTGCATTCCGGGCTACCAGGGCGAGGACCAGAGCGAGGCGCGCCTGGCCGACGAGGCCGGGCGCATCGGCTTTCCGGTCATGATCAAGGCCACGGCCGGTGGCGGGGGGCGCGGCATGCGGCTGGTGAACAGCGCGGCCGAGTTTCCGGAACTGCTGCGCAGCGCCCGCTCCGAGGCGCAGAGCGCCTTCGGCGACCCCGAGGTGATCCTGGAGCGCGCCATCGTGCGGCCGCGGCACATCGAGATCCAGGTCTTCGCCGACCGCCACGGCCATGCCATCCACCTGGGCGAGCGCGACTGCTCGGTGCAGCGCCGGCACCAGAAGCTGATCGAAGAAGCGCCATCGCCCGCGGTCGACGCCGACCTGGGTGCGCGCATGGGCGCCACGGCTGTGGCAGCCGTCAAGGCCATCCGCTACGAAGGCGCGGGCACGCTCGAGTTCCTGCTGGACGCCGAGGGCCGCTACTACTTCATGGAGATGAACACGCGGCTGCAAGTGGAGCATCCCGTCACCGAGGCCATCACCGGCCTGGACCTGGTGGCCCTGCAGTTGCGCGTGGCCGCGGGCGAGCCCCTGGGCATCGCGCAGGAGGATGTGCGGTTCAGCGGCCATGCCATCGAGGTGCGCCTGTGCGCCGAGGACGCCGATCAGGGCTTCATGCCCCAGAGCGGCACCATGGCCCTGTGGCAGATGCCGCCGCAGTTGCGTGTGGAGCATGCGCTGCAGTCCGGCGCCGAGATCCCGCCGTACTACGACTCGATGATCGCCAAGCTCATCGCCCACGGCGACAGCCGCGAGGACGCACGACGTCTGCTGATGGCCGGCCTGGAGGATGCGGTGGCGCTGGGCGTCACCACCAACCAGGCCTTCCTGCACCGCTGCCTGGGCCATGACGTCTTTGCGGCCGGTGGTGCGACCACCGCCTTCATCGCCGAGCACCAGGCCGCGCTGCTGGCGCCCGATGCGGCCCTGCGCGCGCGGGCTGCGGCCATCGCCGCCGTGCTGCTGTACGAGACCACCGCGGCACCCCAGGCGCCCGGCCAGCGTCGGCTGGCGCCCAGCCTGCCCATCGGCATGCGCCTGCAGATGGCGGGTGAGACCGTGGCCGCCAGCGTGGTGCTGACCGAAGGACGCCACTTTGCGGTCGGCATCGGCGAGGCCACCTACCGAATCGCACTGGATGGGCTGGAGCAGCCCCATGCCCGCTTCACCTGCGATGGCCTGCAGGAGAGCGTCGCCTTCCATCGCGATGGCGCGACGCTGCTGCTGCACTACGCCGGCCTGCCGATCCGCATCGAGGACCGCACCCGCGCCGCGGCGGCGCGCCAGGGCGAGGCGGGCGGCGACGGCAAGGTGCGCGCGTCCATGAACGGCCGTGTCGTGGCGGTGCTGGCCGCCATCGGCGACATGGTGCAGCCCGGCCAGCCGGTGCTCACGCTGGAGGCCATGAAGATGGAACACGTGCATGCCGCGCCCGTGGCGGGCCGGTTGGTCGCCCTGCATGTGAAGACCGGCGACCAGGTGGCGGCGAGCCGCGTCGTCGCCGAGATCGAGCCGGTGACCGAGGGCGTGCCCGCCTGAGCGGGCTGGCGGCCACGTGCGCCCTTTCAATCCTTACAGCGAGACGTCCATGACAGAGAACGCAGCGCCCGCCGTGCTGTGCGAGAAGCGGGGCCATGCCCTGTGGGTGATCCTCAACCGGCCCGACAAGCGCAATGCCATCAACAAGGAGGTCGTCGCGGGCATCCGCGAGGGCTGGCGGCGCGCCCATGCCGACCCCGAGGTGCGCGTGATCGTGCTCACCGGGGCCGGCGACAAGGCCTTCTGTGCGGGGGGCGACCTGCAACCGGGCGCCGGCTTCGCCTTCGACCTCTCGCGGCCCAACATCGACTATGCCGACCTGCTGCGCGACGTGCAGAACGCCACGCTGCCGAGCATCGCGCGCATCAACGGCACCTGCATGGCCGGCGGCATCGGGCTGCTGTGCATGACCGACATGGCCGTCGCGGCGCAGCAGGTGCAGTTCGGCCTGCCCGAGGTCAAGATCGGCCTCTTTCCCATGCAGGTGCTGAGCCTGCTGCAGGACCTGGTGCCGCGGCGCGTGCTGCGCGAGTGGTGCCTGAGCGGCGAGCCCTTCGGTGCGGCGGAGGCCCACGCGGCCGGCCTGCTCAACCATGTGGTGCCCGCGGCCGAACTGGACGCGAAGACCCAGTGGCTGGTCGACCGCGTGGCCGACAAGTCGCCCACGGCGCTGCGCCGCGGCAAGTACGCCATGCGGGCCATGGCCGCCATGTCCTTCGACGAAGGCATCGCCTACACCGAGAGCCAGATCGCGCTGCTCGCCATGACCGAGGACGCGCGGGAAGGCCTGGCCGCCTTCAACGAAAAGCGAAGGCCGGTGTGGACCGGCCGTTGAGCCTGCGGTCCCTGCCGCGGCCCCGGGTCGATACCGACCCGGACAGCGTGTAGACGCAAGAGGCCGAAGACCCCCTTTGCTAGCCTTTCTTCGCTGCCCGCAACGGGCGCGAAGGCCCCTGAAGACACCCATGACCGAGCCCGTCGTTTCACTTGCACGCCATGGCGACATGGCCGTGCTGACCATCGCCAACCCGCCCGTCAATGCCCTCTCCACGGCGGTGGTGGCGGGCCTGGCCGAGGCCGTGCTGGCCTTCGAGGCCGACCGCAGTTTTGCCGGCCTGCTGGTGCACTGCACGGGCCGCACCTTCGTGGCGGGCGGGGACATCGGCAGCTTCGACGATCCGGCCTTCTCGGCCGCTCCCTACAACCGCACCCTGGCCCGCATCGAGGCGCAGGATCGCCCGGTGGTGGCCGCGCTGCACGGCACCGTGCTGGGGGGTGGGCTGGAGCTGGCCCTGGCCTGCCACGCCCGCGTCGCGGTGCCCGGCACGCAGTTCGGGCTACCGGAAGTCAAGCTGGGCCTGCTGCCGGGCTCGCTGGGCACGCAGCGCCTGCCGCGTGCGGTGGGCGTGCGGCTGGCGCTGGACATGATCTCGACCGGACGCAGCCTGGATGCCCAGGCCGCACGCGACGCGGGCATCGTCGACGACGTGCGTGCGGGCGATCCGCTGGCCGTGGGGCTGGCCTACCTGCGCGCGCTGCAGGCCGGTGGCGAGGGCGTGCGGCGCCTGAGCGCCCAGCCCGTGCCCGACGAGGGCCTGCCGGCCGACTTCTTCGCGCAGGCACTGCAGGCCGCCGCGCAGCGCAAGCCTTTCCATCCCGCCGCGCGCAGCATCGTGCTGGCGGTGCAGGCGGCGGCCACGCAGCCCTTTGCCGAGGGTGAGGCCACCGAGGCACGGCTGTTCGAGCAGTTGCGTGTGTCGCCCGAATCGGAGGCCCTGCGGCACCTGTTCTTCGCCGAACGCCAGGCCGCGCGCATTCCAGGCCTGCCGCGCGACACGGCGTTGCGACCGGTGCGCCGCGTCGGCATCCTCGGCGCCGGGACCATGGGGGGCGGCATCGCGATGAACTTCGCCAACGTCGGCCTGCCCGTCACGCTGGTCGAGGCCTCGGCCGAGGCGCTTGCGCGCGGCCTGGGCATCATCCGCCGCAACTACGAGGCCAGCGCCGCCAAGGGCCGCATGACGTCTGCGCAGGTGGAACAGCGCATGGCGCTGCTGCACGGCAAGCTTGACGACACCGCGCTCGCCGACTGCGATCTGGTCATCGAGGCCGTGTTCGAGGACATGGCCCTCAAGCAGCAGGTCTGCGCGCGGCTGGGTGCCGTGTGCCGGCCCGGCGCCATCATCGCCACCAACACCTCCACGCTGGACGTGGACGCGCTCGCCGAGGCCACCGGCCGGCCGGCCGATGTGGTGGGCCTGCACTTCTTCAGCCCCGCCAATGTGATGCGCCTGCTGGAGGTGGTGCGCGGCGCGCGTACCGCGCCCGATGTGCTGGCCACGGCCATGCAGCTGGCACGCAGCATCCGCAAGGTGGCGGTCGTCTCGGGCGTGTGCTACGGCTTCATTGGCAACCGCATGGCCGAGGTCTACATGCGCGAGGCGGAGTTCCTGTTGATGGAAGGCGCAAGCCCTTCGCAGGTCGACGGCGCGGTGGAGGCGCTCGGCATGGCGATGGGCCCGTGCCGCATGCTCGACATGGCCGGCATCGACGTGGGCGCCCGCACCGTCATCGAGTACGGCAAGGCCGGTGGGCTGCCGCCGGACGACAGCTACCGTGCCATGGTGCGTCGGCTCTACGAACTGGGCCGCTTCGGCCAGAAGACGGGCGCGGGGTACTACCGCTACCAAGGCCGCACGCCGGTGGACGACCCCGAGGGCGCACACATCGCGGCCGAGCTGGCCGCGGCCCACGGCATCGCGCGCCGCACGGACATCGGCGCGCCGGAGATCGTGGAGCGGCTGCTGTACCCGCTGATCAACGAAGGCGTGCGGATCCTGGAGGAGGGCATCGCCTACCGGCCGGGCGACATCGACATCGTCTGGACGGCCGGCTATGGCTTTCCCGATCACCTGGGCGGGCCGATGTGGTGGGCCGACGCGCTCGGCCTGGCCACCGTGGCCGACCGACTGACCTTCTACGGCCGCACCCGCGGCGATCGCTTCGGCTACTGGCGCGTGGCGCCGTTGCTGTCGGAGCTCGTTCGCAGCGGGCGGCGCCTGTCCGACGGGCTTCCCGGCTGAGCGCCGCCCGACCATCTCACGCATCACCCACATCGGAGACACGCCATGGAAGACCTCACCCTCATCGACGGATTGCGACGCCAGCTCGCCGAGCGGCCGGACGCCACCGCCTACCGGCAGGGCGAGCGGCGGCTCAGCTACCGCGACATCGAGGCCTTCACCAACCGGCTGGCCCACGCCCTGGCCGGTGCCGGCGTGGGACGCGGCTCGCGCGTGGCGGTGCTCACCAAGCAGCATGTCGAATGCATCCTGGTGACGCTGGCTGCCTGTAAGCTGGGGGCCGTGTGCATGCCGGTCAACTGGCGGCTGGCGGCCAAGGAGGTCGAGTACATCGTCAACAACGGCGAAGCGCCATTCCTGATGGCCGATGCCGAGTTCCTGCCGCTGCTGGAGAAGGCCGAGCTGCCGGGCGTGCGCATCCGCGTGTGCACCACCGAAGGCACGGCATTGCCTTCGCTGGCCCAGTGGTGCGCCGTCCAGTCCGACCGCTTCGAGCCGGTGGCCGCGGACACGCATGACGCGGCGCTGCAGCTCTATTCCTCCGGCACCACGGGCCTGCCCAAGGGCATCGTGCTGACGCATGCGGGGCTGCTGTCCACCTCGCGGGTGGTGTCGCGCGAATGGAAGTTCGACCACCGGCATGTGCTGGGCAACCCGTTGCCGGTCTTCCATGTGGCGGGCATGACGATGCTGCTGCTGACGCTCTACACGGGCGGCCAGACTTCGTCGTACCCGGAGTTCGATCCGCGCGGCTACCTGCGTGCCATCGGCGAGCACGGCATCACCCACACCTTCGTGGTGCCGGCCATGATCCTGTTCATGCTGCAGGTGCCCGAGGCGAAGTCCTTCGACTTCAGCCGGCTGCAACTCGTCGCCTACGGGGGCTCGCCGGTGAGCGAGTCGGTGCTGCACCAGGCCTTCGAGGTCTTCGGCTGCGACTTCCTGCAGGTCTATGGCCTGACCGAGGTGTCGGGGCCGGCGACCTTCCTCTTTCCCGAGGACCACCGCGCCGGCGATGCCGAACTGCTGCGTTCTGCGGGTCGGCCCATTGGCGGCGGGCGCCTGCGCATCGTCGATCCCATCGACCTCAAGGACCTGCCCGACGGCCAGGTGGGCGAGATCTGGATCGAGTCCGACCGCAACCTCAAGGAGTACTGGCGCAACCCCGAGGCCACGGCCGCCGCCTACCCGGAAGGCCGCAATGCCAATGGCGGCTGGTTCCGTTCGGGCGACGCGGGCTACATGAAGAACGGCTATCTCTACATCAACGACCGCATCAAGGACATGATCGTTTCGGGCGGCGAGAACATCTATCCGGCCGAGGTGGAGAACGTCCTGATGCGTCATCCGGCCGTGGCCGACGGCGCCGTCATCGGCGTGCCCGATCCGACCTGGGGCGAATCGGTCAAGGCCTGCGTGGTGCTGCGCCCGGGGGCCACGGCCGACGCGCGCGCCATCATCGACTTCATGCGCGAGAACCTTGCGCACTACAAGTGCCCGAAGACCATCGACATCGTCGAGGTGCTGCCACGCAACCCCAGTGGCAAGGTGCTCAAGCGCGTGCTGCGCGAGCCCTACTGGAAAGGCCAGACGCGCGCCGTGGGCTAGGCGCGCATCCCGGGCGCACGAAGAGGCGCCTGTTCCCATCCACAACGGAGACAAGCATGCTGAAGAAACTCGCCATGGCCGCCACCGCGGCTGCGGCCTGCTGGCTTGCGCCACAGGCCTTCGCACAGGACAAGCCGATCAAGATCGCGCTCATTGCCAGCAAGACCGGGCCGTCCGAGGCCTATGCCCGCGACACCGAGCGCGGGCTGCGCCTGGGCCTCGAATACCTCACCCAGGGCTCGATGACGCTGCTCGGCCGCAAGATCGAGCTGATCGTCAAGGACGACCAGATGAAGCCCGAGCTGTCCAAGGCCATGCTCACCGAGGCGCTGGCGGACGACAAGGCCGACATCGCCATCGGCACCTCCTGGTCCGGCGGCGCGCTCTCGATGGCGCCGGTGGCGGAGGAGTACGGCAAGCTGCTCATGGTCGAGCCGGCCATCGCCGATTCGCTCACGGGCTCGGCCTGGAACAAGTACCTCTTCCGCGCCAGCCGCAACTCGTTCCAGGACGCCCTGGCCAGCGCCGCGGCGCTGAAGGACGGCGACAACATCGCCTTCCTCGCGCCCGACTATGTCTATGGCAAGGACGGCGTGAAGGCGGCCAAGGAGGCGCTGGCCGCCACCAAGAAGAAGGCGACCGTGGTGCACGAGGAGTACATCCCGCTGTCCACCACCGACTTCACCGCGCCCATGCAACGCATCTTCGACCGCATGAAGGACGTGCAGGGCAAGAAGTACCTGGTGGTGATCTGGGGCGCGCCCAACCCGATCCGCAAGATCTCGGAGCTCAACCCGGGGCGCTACGGCATCGAGTTCCTCTCCATCGGCGGCGCCAACCTCGAAAACGCCAAGCCGTGGCGCGGCCTGGACATCACCGGCGGCACCTTCTACTACTACGACTTCCCCAAGAACCCCATGAACGACTGGCTGGTGGCCGAGCACCGCAAGCGCTACCAGACGCCGCCGGACCTGTTCACCGCGGGCGGCTTCGTCACGGCGGCGGCCATCGTGGCCGGGGTGAAGAAGGCCAACTCGGTCGACACGCCCAAGCTCATTGCCGCCATGGAAGGCATGGAGTTCGACACGCCCAAGGGCAAGATGACCTTCCGCAAGGAAGACCATCAGGCGCTGCAGTCGCAGTACCAGTTCCGAATGAAGAAGGCGCCGGCGAACGAGTGGGACCTGTTCGAGCTGGTGCGCGAGATCCCGGCGTCCGAGATGCCGCTGCCGATCACCGTCAAGCGCTGAGCGCATGCACGACGCGACAGCGCAAGTCCGCCCGCCTGAAGCGCGTGCACCGGTCCTGGAGAGCCGGGGACTGGGCATCCGCTTCGGCGGCCATGCCGCGGTGGACGACGTGAGCGCGGCCTTCCATGCGGGAACGCTGACGGCCATCGTCGGGCCCAACGGGGCCGGCAAGACGACCTACTTCAACCTGCTGTCGGGCCAGCTGCCGGCCACGGCCGGCCGGGTGATGCTGCATGGCGAAGACGTGACCCGGCTCGACGCCGCGCGGCGGACGTCCCGCGGCATCGGCCGCGCCTTCCAGCTCACCCACCTGTTTCCGCGGCTGAGCGTGCTGGAGAACGTGCGGCTGGCGGTGCAGAGCCGCCACCGCGCCGGCTTCAACATGCTGGCCGTGTGGCGCAGCCGGGCCGACCTGGTGGAGCAGGCGCGCGAGCATGTGCAGCAGGTCGGCCTGGCTGCGCGCCTGGACGAGCAGGCGGCGCGGCTGTCGCACGGCGACAAGCGCAAGCTGGAGGTCGCCATCCTGATGGCGCTGGCGCCGCAGGTCGTCATGCTCGACGAGCCCACGGCCGGCATGAGCGTGGACGAGGTGCCGGTGATCCTCGACCTGATCGCCCGCCTGAAGGCGCGCGGCGATCGCACCATCCTCCTGGTGGAGCACAAGATGGACGTGATCCGTTCGCTGGCCGACCGCATCGTGGTGCTGCACAACGGCCGCCTGGTGGCTGACGGCATGCCCGCCGAGGTGATGGCCTCGGCCGTCGTGCAGGAGGCCTACCTCGGCGTGCGCCGCCAGCGCACGGCGCGCAGGGAGGCGGCCCATGCATGAGATGCCGGAGCCTAAGACGGGCGGCGACGCGCTGCTGTCGCTCACCGGCGTGCACACGCACATCGGCGAGTACCACATCCTGCAGGGCGTGGACCTGCAGGTTCCGCGCGCCGGCCTGACGGTGCTGCTGGGGCGCAACGGCGCCGGCAAGAGCACCACGCTGCGCACGATCATGGGACTGTGGCACGCCAGCCGCGGCACGCTGCGCTTCGATGGCGAGGACATCACTGCCGCGCGCACGCCGGACATCGCACGCCGCGGCATCGCCTTCGTTCCCGAGGACATGGGCGTGTTCGCAGGGCTCACGGTGCAGGAGAACCTGCGCCTGGCGGCCATCGGCGGGCGCTTCGACGAGGCGCGGCTGGCGTGGATCTTCGATCTGTTCCCGGCGCTCAAGCGCTTCTGGCTGCGGCCGGGCGGCACGCTGTCGGGTGGGCAGAAGCAGATGGTGGCCATCGCCCGTGCCATCGTCGAGCCGCGTAAGCTGCTGCTGATCGACGAGCCCACCAAGGGCCTGGCACCGGCCATCGTCGACAACCTGGCCGATGCCTTCGAGGCGCTGAAGGCCCGGGGCACCACCATCCTGCTGGTGGAGCAGAACTTCCACTTCGTGCGCGCGCTGGGCGACCATGTCGCGGTGATGGACGACGGCCGCATCGTGCACACCGGCACCATGGCCGCGCTGGACGCGGACGAGGCGCTGCAGGCCCGGCTGCTCGGCCTGCATGCCGGCGCCGTCCATTGAGGGAGACCGACGAATGTCCGCCACCGACTCCATCCTGGCGACGCCGGCACAGGCCGCGGCCACGCCCGCCGCACCTGCGGCGCTGGAGGCCCTGCCGGGCCGGCGCCGCGACCTGGTTCCCGTCCTGGTCATCCTGGCCTTCATCGCCATCGCGCTGCCGGTCACGGGCAGCCTGCCCACCTGGGTCACGCTGACCGTGGCGGCCCTGGCCATGGGCATGATGCTGTTCATCATGGCCAGTGGCCTCACGCTGGTCTTCGGCCTCATGGACGTGATGAACCTGGGCCATGCGGCCTTCGTGGCCGTCGGCGCCTACACGGCGACGCTGATGGTGGGGCCCTTGCAGGCCCTGCTGCAGTCCGCGTCGATATGGGCCGGCATGGCGGCCATCCTGGCCGTGATCGCCGTGGCCATGGCCGTAACGGCACTGCTGGGCTGGGTGTACGAGCGACTGTTCGTGAAGCCGGTCTATGGCGACCATCTCAAGCAGATCCTCATCACCATCGGCGCCATGATCGTCATGGAGCAGCTCGTGCTGGTGGTGTTCGGTGCCAACCAGATGCTGCTGCCGCTGCCCGAGGCCTTGCGTGGCTCGATCCTGCTGGGCGACGTGGCCATCGAGCGCTACCGGCTGGTGGCCGTGGGCGTGGGGCTGGCCGTCTTCATCGGGCTGACGCTGGTGCTCGGGCGCACGCGCATCGGCCTGCTGATCCGTGCGGGCGTGGAGAACCGTTCCATGGTCGAGGCCCTCGGCTACCGCGTGCGCACGGTGTTCGTGGGCGTGTTCGTGGCCGGCTCGGCGCTGGCGGGCCTGGGCGGCGTGATGTGGGGCTTCTACCGCGAGCAGTTCACCGTGGCCATCGGCGCCGAGGTGCTGGTGCAGATGCTCATCATCGTCATCATCGGTGGGCTGGGCTCGGTGGCCGGCTGCTTCGCCGGTGCCATGCTGGTGGCGCTGACCACCAATTACGTGAGCTTCCTGCTCCCCGACCTGGCGCTGGTCTCCAACATCCTGGTGATGATGGCCGTGCTGCTGTGGCGGCCGCAGGGGCTGTACCCGGTGCACAAGCCGTAGGAGGACGTCCGCCATGCTCATGCGAATCCTTTCCGGCGACCTGCCGCGCAGCCGGGCGCTCACCGTGCTGCTGCTCCTGGTGCTGTTCTATCTGGCCACGGCGCCCTTTCTTTTCTCCGGAGCCCGGCCGTTGAACGTGGCGGCCACCATCTGCGTGTTCATCGTGCTGGTGGCGTCCTTCGACCTGCTGCTCGGCTACTGCGGCGTGGTGTCCTTCGCGCATGCCATGTTCTATGGCATCGGCGCCTACGGCGTGGCCATCGCGATGCACACGCTGGGGCCCACCTGGACGGCCATGGGCGTCGGGGCGCTGGCGGCGATCGGGCTGTCGGTGCTGCTGTCCTTCCTGATCGCGCTGATCTCGCTGCGGGTGAAGGCCATCTTCTACACCATGATGACGCTGGCCTTCGGGGCTGCCTTCGGGGCCCTGGTGATGCGCCTGAGCGGGATCACCGGCGGCGACGATGGCCGCACCTTCCGCTTGCCGCAGGCCCTGACGCCGGCCTTCCGCCTGGTCGAGGACGAGGTGCTGGGCACGGCCATCAACGGCCGCCTGCTGACCTACTACCTGGTCTTTGGCGTGTCGCTGCTGCTCTTCCTGCTGATGCTGCGCGTTGTCAACTCGCGCTTCGGCCGGGTGCTGGAAGCCATCCGCGAGAACGAATTCCGCGCCGAGGCCATCGGCTATCGCACGCTCCACTACCGCATCGCCGTCAACTGCCTGGCCGCGGCACTGGCCACCTGTGCCGGCATCCTGATGGCACTGTGGCTGCGCTACGTGGGGCCGCAGACCACGGTGGGCTTCAACGTGATGCTCAACATCCTGCTGATGGCAGTGATCGGTGGGCTGGGCACCATCTATGGTGCGGTCATCGGCGTGGCGCTGTACATCGTGGCCGAGAACTATCTGCAGAGCCTGATGGCGGGGCTCAGCAGCGCCCTGGGCGCGGCGCCGCTGCTGGCCAAGCTGTTTCACCCCGACCGCTGGATGCTCTGGTTCGGGCTGGTGTTCGTGCTGTCGGTGTACTTCTTCCCGAGTGGCGTCGTGGGCCGGCTGCGCACGGCTTTGGTCCGGCGCTGAGAGCCTGCCCGACCGCGCTCAGTCCAGGGCGAGTCCGCGCATGCGAGGAAGGGTGCGCTCGCCGGACTTCTGCAGATGGCGCCGCATGCGCTTTTCTGCCTTGTCGGCGTCGCCCATCAGGATCGCCTCCGTGATGCCGCGGTATTCGGCCACCATGGCGCGTACATCGGCGGGCGTGAGCAGGTGGTGGAACTGGGCGCGGAAGAGATGGGCCCGGGCCTGCGGCAGCACGCGGTCGAGCTCCGGGCTGGCCGCGATGTCGAACATGACCTTGTAGTAGTGGGCGCGTGCGTCGAGCACGTGGTCCAGCGCCTCGGGCGTCTCGGCGCGCACGAGCTTGTGCGCGGCCGCCTCGAAGCGCCTGGCGTTGTCGCCCAGGTGGATGCGTTGGGCGGCCAGGCGCGCGGCCAGGCCCGAAAGCACCTCCAGCACGCCCAACAGGCTGGTCGCGTCTTCGCGGGTGAGCGAGCGGATGACGGCGCCCCGGTGCGGTGTGAGTTCGACCACACCGCTGGCGGCCAGGATGCGCAGCGCTTCGCGCACCGTGCTGCGGCCCACGCCCAGGTCACGCATCAGGTCGGTCTCGACCAGACGCTGGCCCACCACGAAGCGGCGATTGAGGATGCCCTTGCCGATGGCGTCGGCCACGCGGTCGGGCGTGCTGCGCGGATGGGCGGGCGACACGGCGGCGGGTGTCTTGCGCACGGCGGGGCGGCGTGTGGCGGCGGGCTTGTTGTCGTTCATGGATGCGGATGTTGGCCTGTGCCATTGTCGGGCGATGAGGCCCGATCGGGGCTCCGCACCGGCACGCGGCGAGATGCCTCCAGCAGGTGGACGCAAGACGGCAAGGCCCCCTCGTCCTACGCTGCGGACCCGCGCTGATCGGCGTGGCGGCGCACTTCGATGCGCGTCGCCCGCGCGACGGCGGCCGGGGCAAGTACCTAAGATCGTCTGACGAAATCATCCTACTATCTGGCCGAATCACCATGCGGGCCACGGTTGCCCGCTGCCTGCCCCATCTCTCGAAAGGCCTTTCGTGTTCGCGTTCTCTCCCAAAGTCCAGGATCTGCAGCAGCGCCTGCTTGCCTTCATGGACGAGCACATCCATCCCAACGAGGACCGCTACTACAAGGAGGCCGAGGCGCTGGGCCCATGGAAGGTCGCGCCGATCCTGGACGAACTCAAGCCGAAGGCGCGCGCGGCGGGGCTGTGGAACCTGTTCCTGCCGGACTCCGGGCATGGTGCCGGCCTGAGCAACTTCGACTACGCGCCGCTGTGCGAGATCATGGGCCGCTCGCACCTGGCGCCCGAGGTGTTCAACTGCTCGGCACCCGACACCGGCAACATGGAGGTGCTGGCCCGTTACGGCACGCCCGAGCAGCAGGCGCGCTGGCTCACGCCGCTGCTGGCGGGGGAGATCCGCTCCTGCTTCGCCATGACGGAGCCGGCCGTCGCCTCCAGCGATGCCACGAACATCGCGTCGAGCATCGTGCGCGACGGCGACCACTACGTCATCAACGGCCACAAGTGGTACACGACCAACGCCACCGATCCGCGCTGCCGCATCTGCATCTTCATGGGCAAGTCCGATCCGGACAACGCCGACCGCCACCGGCAGCAGTCCATGATCCTCGTGCCCATGGACACGCCCGGCGTGAAGGTGGTGCGGCCCATCGCGGTGTTCGGCTTCTACGGCGTGCCCGACCGTGCGTCGGAGGTGATCTTCGAGAACGTGCGGGTGCCGGCGGCCAACATGCTGCTGGGCGAGGGCCGTGGCTTCGAGATCGCGCAGGGCCGGTTGGGGCCGGGCCGCATCCACCACTGCATGCGGCTGGTGGGTCTGGCCGAGCGGATGCTGGAGCGCATGTGCCGACGCAGCCTCTCGCGCGTGGCCTTCGGCAAGCCCATTGCGCAGCAGGGCGTGACGCTGGAGCGCATCGCCCAGGCCCGCATCCTGATCGAGCAGGCACGCTTGCTCACGCTCAATGCGGCGCACCGCATGGACACGCTGGGCAACAAGGGCGCCAAGGCGGACATCGCCATGATCAAGGTGGCGGCACCGCAGATGGCCTGCCAGGTGATCGACTGGGTGATCCAGGCCCATGGTGGCGGCGGTACCAACAACGACCTGGGTATCGCGTCCGCCTATGCCACCGCGCGGCTGCTGCGCCTGGCCGATGGCCCCGACGAGGTGCATTGCGCCCAGATCGGCAAGCTCGAGCTGGCCAAGTACCGATGAGCATGCGAAACGCTTTCGCCGACAGACCGCCGAGGAGACCATGAAGGACAGTTCGATCGATCCCGCATGCGACCGCGCCTTCGGTGCAGCCACGGCGGCCGAGCCGTCCGAGCCGCTGATGTGGCTCAACACCGACCGCGTGCTGTATGTGGGCCTGCTGGGTGCGCCTTCGATGCGTACCTTCGGCGCGTATTCGCTGTACCTGTCGCTGGCGCGGCCGCATCGCATCTGCGTGGAGGGCGGTCGCTGGGAGGAGGCGTCGTTGTCGGTGGTGCCGCCCTACGTGCCGCACCGCATCGTCTCGGTCGACCGGATGATCTGCAATGTGCTCGTCGAAGCCGACACGGTGCGGGCGGCCGATCTGTGCGGTGCGCTGCGCGCAGGGCGCGGCGCCATTCACGATCCCCAGGCCGTGCAGTCCCTGCGTGAGGCACTGCTGCGATTCAGGCTCGGCAGTACGCGGCGGTACGCCAGCACCGCCGACTTCGACCGTGCCTTCTTCGGTGCGGCCTTGCCGGCCCGTCCGGTGGACCGGCGCATCGCGCAGGTGCTCGCACGCATCAAGGACGACCCCAACCGCCATTTCCCGGCCGAGGACTGCGCGGCCAGTTGCCATCTGTCGGTGTCGCGCTTCCTGCATCTGTTCCGCGCCGAGGTGGAGGCGCCGTTCCGCAGCTTCCGCACCTGGCAGCGCGCACGCAGCCTGCTCTACTTCGTCACCCGGAACTCGAACCTGGCCGCCATCGCGCTGGATGTGGGCTATCCGGATTCGACCCATTTCAGCCACTCGATCCGGCAGATCTACGGGCTCACGCCCAAGTCGATCTTTGCCGGCTGTAGACGGCTGGCGCTCTATGGCAGCGGTGCCGCCGCCCTGCCGCGTTTCGCCTTCCATTGACGCTGCTTCTTCGCTTGCAGCCTTCCTTCCATGCAGATCGATCTCGACTTCACCGGCCGCCATGTCGTGGTGTTCGGCGGCACCACCGGCATCAACCTGGGCATCGCCGATGCATTCGCGCGCCAGGGCGCCCGCCTCACCGTGGCGAGCCGCAAGCCGGAGAACGTCGATGCGGCGGTCGTCGCGCTGCGCCAGCACGGCGGCGAGGTCCAGGGTGTCAGCGCCGACGTGCGCGACTTCGATGCCGTGGGTGCGGCCTTCGCGCGGTCGGCCGAGGCCTTCGGTCCCATCGATGTGCTGGTCTCCGGCGCGGCCGGCAACTTCCTGTGCGCGGCCAAGGACATGTCGGCCAACGGCTTCAAGGTCGTGGTGGACATCGACCTGCTCGGCACCTTCCATGTGCTGCGGCAGGCGCACGCGCATCTGCGCCGGCCGGGTGCCTCGGTCATCAACATCACCGCGCCGCAATCCTTCGTGCCCATGCGCTACCAGGCCCATGCGAGCGCCGCCAAGGCAGGCGTGGACCAGCTCACGCGGGCGCTGGCGCTCGAATGGGGCGGGGAGGGCATCCGGCTCAACGGCATCTCGCCCGGGCCCATCGATGGCACCGAAGGCTTCCGCAAGCTGATGGCGCCGACGCCGGAGGACCGCGAGTTCGCGCGCCGGCAGGTGCCGCTGCAACGCTTCGGCGGGCTGGACGACATCGCCAACCTGGCCTTGTTCCTGGGCTCGCCCTATGCGGGCTACATCTCGGGCGCCGTGATTCCCTGCGATGGCGGTGGGGCGCTGGAGAGCGTCAAGCCGGCACTCGAGGCGGCGGGGGCGGCGCTCTGAGCTTGGGCGGCCTTGGGCCCGGTGCCCGGCGGTTCGCAGGCGGGGCGCCGCGGCAGGGCACCCGCCAGCAGTGCCCGCATGGCGGCGCCGCGTTGGCTAAAGTCGACGGGGTCGGGGCGAGCGCGCCCCATGCCAAGGAGTCGTCGATGAAGATTCAAGGTGAGTGCTATTGCGGGGCCATCGCCTACGAGGCCGAGGTGGAGCCCGGCACGATCACGGTCTGCCACTGCGCGGATTGCCAGATGCAATCCGGATCTGCCTTCCGCGCCAACATGCCGGCGCCCGCGGCCGGCTTCCGGCTGCTGCGCGGGACGCCCCGCACCTACGTCAAGACCGCGGCCAGCGGCAACCGGCGCCTGCTCGCTTTCTGCGAGGTCTGCGGCAGTTCGCTGTATGCCTGTGCGACCGAGGATCCCCAGGTCTATTCATTGCGCGTCGGCACGATCAAGCAGCGCCACGCGCTGGGTGTGCCGCAGCGCGAGATCTGGACGCAGCGGCGGATGGACTGGGTCGGCCTGCCGGACGGCGTGGCCTCCTTCGAAGGGCAGCCCTGAGCGCCTGAGCGTCTTGGGTCCAGGCTCGCTCGTCACGCCAAAACGCCGCCGCTCGGGCTCGGCCAAAAAACGCTCAGGCGCTGAGCCATCGCGCCGCGCGCAGGGCCGAGTTCCAGGGCAAGGGGCCCATATGGGCGGCTCGAACGGCTTTCATCGGTGCATCGAGCCAGTGCCGATGTGCATCAGAATGTTGCCGACATGCGAGTTTCAGCAAAAAGTTTGCAGCAGGGCCCTGGAGCCATCGTCCGGCGTCGGATTCGGCACGACACGGCTTCTCCGTCCAACGCCCGCAGCCCGGCGCGATGCTGAAGATTTTTCCGCACCCCTCTGCGTCCGCCGCGCCTGCCGGGGAGCAGCCCCGTGTCTATTGGCTCGTGAGGATGAACCGGCGCAACCGGAGCATCTTTTATGTGCTGCTGTTCCTCACCGTCGCCTCGCACCTGTGGGGGGTGGGTTCGAGCTTCACGGCGTGGCTGCTGCTGGCCCTTCAATTCCTGCTGTATCCCCAGCTTGCCTATGGGGTTGCTTTGCGGTCGGCAGATCAGCGCAAGGCCGAGCATCGCAACCAGTTGATGGATGGCTTCTGGGCGGGTTGCTGGATGGCCGGCCTGGGCTTCCCGTTGTGGATTTCCTTCACCATGTTTGCGGGCGCCTGCCTTCACATGGTGGTCTTCTACGGGCTGCGCGGCCTGCCGATGGTGGTCGGCGCCATGGGACTCGGTGCCGGCCTGGTGATCGCCAGCGGCAACTGGAGCGGCGTGCATTTCGAGACCGACCTGCGCACCACCTTGTTGGCGATGCTGTCGCTCACCCTGTTCTTCGTGACCTATGCGCTCGACGGCTATCGCCGGGCGATGTACCAGCACCGCAGCGAAATGAAGCTCCGCGCGCAGGTCGAGGAGATCAGGGCGCTGCAGGCCAGGCTCTATGAGCAGACGATGTCCGATCCGCTCACGGGCCTGCTCAATCGCCGACATCTGGAAAAGGCATTGCCGTCCGCCCTCGAGTCGGCCCAGGTCGAGGGGCGCGCGCTGGCTCTGCTGATGGTGGACATCGATCACTTCAAGAACATCAACGACCAGCATGGCCACGACGTGGGCGACGAGGTGCTCAAGTCGCTGGCATCGATCATGAAGGCCGCCGCGCGCAGCGACGAATTGGTCTACCGGTACGGCGGCGAGGAATTCGTCATCGTGCTGCCCGATTGCCCCGCCGATCTGGCGGCCCGGCGTGCCGAGCAACTGCGGCGTCGATTCATGGAGAGCCCCGTCGGTTTTGGCGAGGCGTCGATCAATGCCACGCTGTCCTGCGGAATTTCCGTGTACCCGGAACACGGTGCCGTTGGGCGCGAATTGCTTCGTTCGGCGGATGCGGCGCTTTATCGGGCCAAGGCCAATGGCCGCAACCGCAGCGAGATATTTGTCTCGACCCCTGGTCAATTCGATCGCCAACCGCTCGACGAGGCGGCGGACGCTGCCGGGGATCATCCTGCATGAAGTCATCGGCACGCCCGGCAGGCAAGCAGTTCATGTTCGAGGCGCTCCTGGAGGACTGGGCGGAAGGCATGGACTACTGCGCTGTTGCTGTGCCGGCCGAGATCACCGAGGCGCTCGGTACCAAAGGGCCGGTGCTGGTCATGGCACGTGTCAATGACTCCGAGCCTTTTCAGGTGAGTCTGTTTCCCGTGGGCGGAGGGCGGCACTACATCCGGATCAAGGCCCGGATCCGCAAGCAGACATCCACCCGCACGGGTGACTGCATTCGCCTGAGGATCACTGTCCTGGACCGCAGCAGGGCGGAGATTCCGGACGACCTGCGGACTGCATTGGCGGCGGAAGGCGCCCAGGCGGCCTTCGATGCCCTGCCACCGGGCAAGCGGAACTTCATCGTCCGCCGCATTGACGAGGCCGCAAAGGCAGAGACGCGTGCCAGGAGAGTTCAGGAGGGCGTGCTGGCCGCACACGAGAGAAGCGACAAGGAGCGTTCACGCTGACCTGCCAAATGGCTGAGCCTGGGTGTTCATCTTCGATTCGGCGACGTATCAAAATGTTCGCAGTCGAAGTGGATGTTCCAGGAGAAGCAGGTGGCGAGACGCAAGAGCACGGGTGCTGCGGAAGACTTGATGGAGGTGGTGGCCTTGCTGCCCTGGTGGGCGGGCGTGGTGCTTGCTGTGGTGAGCTTCTCGTTGTTGCATGGGTGGGCCTCTCAGCCACTGCCACAAGGCACCACGACGAAAGACGTCGCCAATGTCGCGACGGCGGGGTTCCTTCACGCGGCCGCCTATGTCGGTCAGTGGGTGGTCCCATTGATTTGTCTTGCAGGTGCTGCGGCTTCCGCTATCAAGCGTCGGCAGCGGAGCAACTTGCTCCAGACGGTGCAGGAGGCCAAGAGCGCCAGCGCTCTGGACGACATGACCTGGAAGCAGTTCGAGATGCTGGTGGGCGAAGGCTTCAGGCAGCAGGGCTACAGCGTGGAGGAGACCGGAGGCGGGGGCGCGGACGGCGGCATTGACCTGGTGCTGCGCAGAGGCCGGGAAACATTCTTCGTCCAGTGCAAGCAGTGGAGGGCCACACGGGTTGGCGTCGCCGTGGCTCGCGAGGTCTATGGCGTCATGGCAGCCAAAGGCGCAGACGGCGCGTTTATCGTGACCTCAGGCCGCTTCACCGATGACGCTGTCGCCTTCGCCGAAGGTAGGAACATCAAACTCGTGACCGGAGAGGAACTGCGGCGTTTGATCCGGGCAGGCAGACGTTCACAAGTCCCAGAGGCGTCATCAATGCCATCCAAGGCAGCGACGACGCCTGCGTGCCCGGCCTGCGGCAGCGCCATGGTCAAGCGGGTGGCCAGGCGAGGAAGCGCCGCTGGTCACCCGTTCTGGGGCTGCTCGACCTACCCCGCCTGCAAAGGCACGACAGTCGTTTGAGACGCCAACTCGGCGCGGGTCCCGGGGTGCGCAAAAAAGAAAAAACCCGTTGACGAATCAACGGGTTTGGAAGTGTTGGTGGAGAGGAGGAGGATCGAACTCCCGACCTCCGCATTGCGAACGCGGCGCTCTCCCAGCTGAGCTACCCCCCCAACGCAATCGCGCGATTATATGCGCAGCGTTGCGGCTCACATCAAGAGGTGCTCGCCCGCGTTGTCGCCACCCAGGATCACGTAGTTGACCTTGCGGATGTCCATCAGCTGCTTGCCGCCCGCGTAGCTCACGGCGCTCTGCAGGTCTTCCTGCATCTCGCGCAGGATGCCTTCCCAGGTGCCGCGCACCGGCTCCAGGATGCGCTTGCCTTCGACGTGCTTGTATTCGCCCTTGTTGAAGTCCGAGGCCGAGCCGAAGTACTCCTTGTAGCGCTTGCCGTCCACCTCGACCGTCTCGCCGGGGCTCTCTTCCAGGCCGGCCAGCAGCGAGCCGATCATGACCATCGTGGCGCCGAAGCGGATGCTCTTGGCGATGTCGCCATGCTCGCGGATGCCGCCATCGGCAATGATGGGCTTGGTGGCCACGCGGGCGCACCACTTGAGCGCCGACAGCTGCCAGCCGCCGGTGCCGAAGCCGGTCTTGAGCTTGGTGATGCACACCTTGCCAGGGCCGATGCCCACCTTGGTGGCGTCGGCGCCCCAGTTCTCCAGGTCGATCACGGCCTCGGGTGTGCCGACGTTGCCGGCGATCACGAAGGTCTGCGGCAGCTTCTGCTTGAGGTGGCCGATCATGCGCTGCACGCTGTCGGCATGACCGTGGGCGATATCGATGGTCACGTAGTCGGGCACCAGGCCCTCGGCGGCCATGGCGTCCACGGTGCGGTAGTCGGCGTCCTTGACGCCCAGCGAGATCGAGGCGAAGGCACCCTGCAACTTCATCCGGCGCGTGAAGGCCAGGTTGTCGAGGTCGAAGCGGTGCATCACGTAGAAGTAGCCGTTCTGTGCGAGCCACAGGCAGCGTGCCTCGTCGATGACCGTCTTCATGTTGGCGGGCACCACCGGCAGCTGGAAGCGGCGGCTGCCGAGTTGCACGGTGGTGTCGCATTCCGCGCGGCTCTCCACGCGGCACTTGCGCGGCAAGAGCAGAACGTTGTCGTAGTCGAAGATTTGCATGGCAGTCCAGGCTCCGGGAATCGTGGGTGAACGAAAAGATGAGCGCTTGGCCTGGCCGGTCCTCCTGTGCCGCCATTGCAGGAAAAGCAGGGCACAAAAAAACCGGGCGCAAGAAACTTGGGCCCGGTGATTGAGTGTAGGCGCGCCCCGCAAAGGGCGGCCTATGGGTTTGCGTATAGCCTCTATAGAGGCAAGGTTGTGAGGCGTTGCGGCGGGGCGGGTTCAGAAGCGGTAGCCGATGCCCACGCCCACCAGCCAGGGGTCGATCTTGACCTTCGAGACGGTCTGCCAGCCCAGACGGACGTCGGAGTCGATCTTCACCTTCTTCACGTCGAAGTTCAGGAACCACTGCGGCGCGATCTTGATGTCCACGCCCGCACCCAGCGCCAGGCCGACGCTGCTCTTGTCGAGCGACAGGCTGCCCACGGTCGGCACGGCCAGGTTCACCGAGCTGATGCGGGTGTAGTTGAGGCCCACGCCCGCGTAGGGGCGGAAGGTGCCCTCGGGCAGGAAGTGGTACTGCAGCATCAGCGTGGGCGGCAGGTGCTTGAAGCTGCCGATGTCCACGGGGCCGCCCAGGGCGCTCTGCTGGACGGTCACGCGCTGCTTCTGCGGCACGGTGAGCACCAGCTCGGCGGCGATGTTGGGCGTGAAGAAGTAGGTCACGTCCAGCTCGGGGATGGTCTTGTCGTTGACGTGGATGGCGTCGGCCGGCACGAGCAGCGAGGGGATGGCGCTGGACTTGTTGGCCGGGTCGAGCCGCACGGCACGTGCACGCACGAGCCAGTTGCCTTCGGGCGTCGGGGTGCTCTGGGCAAAGGCGCCGCCGCTCAGCAGCGCGGCAAGGAGGAGGGTGGTGCCCCGGAGGGCGAACAGTCTGGACATACGCTGTGCTCTGGTTGTGAATGCCAGGTCAGTGTCTGCAAGGGATTCGGGGCCGGTGTTGACGCGGCGCAAGCCGGCGGGGCCATGCGAAGGCCACTGCCGGTTGCTTGATCCATGTCATGCGGATGCTGTGGTGCGCTTCGCACAATGCCTCTGCGGTTCGCGAAGGCGCGGCCGCATCCCGACTTCAACCGCATCCCGAAAGACTCTCCATGTCGTCCCGCTTCATCGTTGCCGCAGCCCTGCTGGCCGCTGTCTCCACGCCCCTTTATGCCGCCGATTGCAGTGTGCAGATCGAAGGCAACGACGCCATGCAATTCAACAAGAGCAGCATCGAAGTGCCCAAGGCCTGCAAGAGCTTCACCGTGCAACTCAAGCATGCCGGCAAGATGCCCAAGGCCGCAATGGGCCACAACTGGGTGCTGGCCAAGACCGCCGACGTGCAGGCCGTGGCCAACGACGGCATCGCGGCCGGCCTGGACAAGCAGTACGTCAAGCCCGGCGACGCCCGCGTGATCGCCCACACCAAGGTCGTGGGCGGTGGCGAGAGCGACTCGGTGGCCGTGGACGTGAGCAAGCTCAAGGTGGGTGAGAGCTACACCTTCTTCTGCTCCTTCCCGGGTCATTCCGGCGTCATGAAGGGCAGCTTCGCGCTGGCCAAGTAAGCAGCCCTGCGCGGGGCCGGCGCAGGCCCCGCTTCCTACAATCGGGGGATGTCCTTTCCTGGCCCCCACGCCGAGCCGACGGCGGCCGACTCCCCCCTTCTTGCCAACCTCAACGACGAGCAGCGCGCGGCCGTCACGGTGCCCGAGGGGCATTCGCTCATCCTGGCGGGCGCAGGCTCCGGCAAGACGCGCGTGCTCACCACGCGCATCGCCTGGCTGATCTCCACCGGCCAGGTCTCGCCCGGCGGCGTGCTGGCCGTCACCTTCACCAACAAGGCCGCTAAGGAGATGATGACGCGCCTGACGGCGCTGCTGCCCGTCAATGTGCGCGGCATGTGGATCGGCACCTTCCACGGCCTGTGCAACCGCTTCCTGCGTGCGCACTGGAAGCTGGCCAACCTGCCGCAGAGCTTCCAGATCCTGGATACGCAGGACCAGCTCTCGGCCATCAAGCGGCTGATGAAGCAGTTCAACGTCGACGACGAACGCTTTCCGGCCAAGCAGACGCAGTGGTTCATCGCCGGTGCCAAGGAAGACGGCCTGCGCCCCGGCGACATGCAGGCCCGCGGCGAGGACGACCGCAAGAAGATCGAGCTGTATGCGCTGTACGAAGAGCAGTGCCAGCGCGAAGGTGTGGTCGACTTCGGCGAGCTGATGCTGCGCAGCTACGAGCTGCTGCGCGACAACGATGCCGTCCGCGAGCACTACCAGCGGCGCTTTCGCCACATCCTGATCGACGAGTTCCAGGACACCAACCGCCTGCAGTACGCCTGGATCAAGATGCTGGCCGGCCACACCGATGCGCTGGGCCACTTCACCTCGGGCGGCAACAGCGTGCTGGCCGTGGGCGACGACGACCAGAGCATCTATGCCTTCCGCGGCGCGCGCGTGGGCAACATGAGCGACTTCGTGCGCGAGTTCGACGTGCAGCACCAGATCAAGCTGGAGCGCAACTACCGCAGCTTCAGCAACATCCTGGACTCGGCCAACGCCCTCATCAGCCACAACAAGAAGCGCCTGGGCAAGAACCTGCGCACCGACCAGGGCCCCGGCGAGCCCGTGCGCGTCTACGAGGCATCCAGCGACTTCGCCGAGGCCCAGTGGATGGTCGAGGAGATGCGCCAGCTGGTGCGCGACGATGTCGAACGCAAGGAGATCGCCGTGCTCTACCGCAGCAATGCGCAGAGCCGGGTGATCGAGACGGCGCTGTTCAACGCAGGGATGCCCTACCGCGTGTACGGCGGCCTGCGCTTCTTCGAGCGGGCGGAGATCAAGCATGTGCTGGCCTACCTGCGCCTGCTGGAGAACGCGGACGATGACACGAGCTTTCTGCGGGTCGTGAACTTTCCGCCCCGCGGCATCGGCGCGCGCAGCATCGAGCAATTGCAGGACGCGGCGCGCAGCCGCGGCGTGTCGCTGGCCAAGGGCGTGGAAGGCCTGCCGGGCAAGGCGGGCGCCAACCTGGGCGCCTTCGTGGCCAAGGTCGACGTCATGCGCGAGCAGACGCAGGGCCTGTCGCTCAAGGAGATCGTCGAGGTGGTGCTGGATGCCAGCGGCCTGGTCGAGCACTACAAGGCCGACCGTGAGGGCGAGGACCGGCTGGAGAACCTGGAGGAACTGGTCAATGCCGCCGAGGCCTTCGTCACGCAGGAGGGTTTCGGCCGCGATGCCGTGGCCCTGCCGGTCGACGAACTGCGCCAGAGCGTCGTCAGCCAGGGCCTGGACCCCAACCTGCCGGTCCTGGACGATCCGCTGGCGCCCGACGCCGACACGGGCGAGACGCTGAGCCCGCTGGCCGCCTTCCTCACGCACGCCGCGCTGGAGTCGGGTGACAACCAGGCCCAGGCCGGCCAGGACGCCGTGCAGTTGATGACGGTGCATGCGGCCAAGGGCCTGGAATTCGACTGCGTGTTCATCACCGGCATGGAAGAGGGCCTGTTCCCGCACGAGAACTCGCTGAGCGATTTCGAGGGCCTGGAAGAGGAGCGTCGCCTGATGTACGTGGCCATCACGCGCGCGCGGCGCCGGCTGTACCTCAGCCATTCGCAGACCCGGCTGCTGCACGGCCAGACCCGCTACAACCTGCGCAGCCGCTTCTTCGACGAGTTGCCGGAAGAGGCGCTCAAGTGGCTCACGCCCAAGCAGTCCGGCTTCGGGCAGTTCGGCGGCAGCGGCGCAGGCGGTGGCTCGCGCGGCAGCAGTGGTGGCTTCGGCGGCTTCTCGTCGTCGGGCTACAGCGGTGGCTACGCCAGCAGCAGCCCGGCCCCCGCCACGGTGCCCCAGCGCGCAGCGCCATCGCACGGCCTGCGCACCGGCATGCAGGTCTTCCACAACAAGTTCGGCGAAGGCACGGTGACTGCGCTGGAAGGCAGCGGCGACGACGCCCGCGCCCAGGTCAAGTTCAACCGCCACGGCATCAAGTGGCTGGCGCTGAGCGTGGCCAAGCTCACGCCGGTCGAGTGATGAAGTGCAGGGCGTGCCGCGCCCTCACTCCACGCTGAAGCTGTCCCGGAAGGTGAACCAGGCGGAGGCGAGGAAGGCGGCCGAGAGCAGGAAGGAGCCACCGACCATCACCGCCATGCCCAGCGTGCCCGCGCCACTCACGGCGATCAGCAGCGAGGCGATCAGGCTCATCAGCAGGCTCAACGCCAGCACGACGCCGGCCCAGGCCAGGCCGTACAGCGTCATGGCGCCCATGTTGCGCCAGCAGGCCACCAGGCTGAAGAAGATGCTCTTGACCGGCGTCACGCCATGCCAGTGCACCAGTGCGGGCGCATGCCAGAAGGCCAGCGCCACCGGCACATAGAACAGCAACCGGGCCAGCACGGCGATCTGGAAACCGGTGCTCTGCACCACCTCGGCCTGCGGCGCGCCGTCGTTGCCGAAGGCGCCATCGAAGGGGTCGCCGAAGATCAGCGTGGCCAACCCGCCGGCGGCCAGGGCGCCCAGCGCATACAGCACCCCCAGCACCACCAGCGGCTTGGCCTGCGCGCGCACGGCCTGCAGCGCCTGCAGGAAGATGCCGGCCGAGGCCGCCCGCCCCGCGGCGGGGTCGGCACGGCCGTGGACGGTGCGCTCGCTGGCCACCATCAGGGCCAGCGTGGTGGCCGGGCCCAGGGCCACGGCCAGGGGGCCGCCGATGAGCGGCACCACCGAGAGCATCGCGATCGCCGACATGAACAGCATGAACAGCGAGAAGAAGGCCATCGGCTGGCGACGGAAGGCGCGCAGGCCCTCGCGCATCCACTGGACGCCGGTGCGGGGCGAGACGATTTGGAGTTTCATGAGCAGGAGAAGGGGGCGGCCGGAGCCGGCGCAAGGGGCGCTCAGGCGCCCAGCGTTTCGGCGACGGGTTCGGCCTGCAGGGCCGTCACCTGCGGCGCACGCACCCGTTCGCGCAGCACGCGCTCGAAATGCGTCGGATCGTGCGGCTTCAGCATGCTGGCTTCACGCGGGAGGTGGAAGTCCCACAGGCGCGAGATCCAGAAGCGCAGGGCGCCGGCGCGCAGCATCGCGGGCAGCAGTTCCCGCTCGGCGGCACCCAGCGGCCGGCGGGCCTGGTAGGCATCGAGCAGGGCGCGGCTGCGTGCCGGGTCGGCACGGCCGGTGGGCAGGTCGATGGCCCAGTCGTTCAGGCACACGGCCAGATCGAAGAGCCAGGTGTCGGTGCCGGCGAAGTAGAAGTCGAACACACCCGTGACCACGGGCAGCGTGCCGCCTTTGCCGTCGTGCGCGAACATGGCGTTGTCGCGGAACAGGTCGGCATGCACGGGGCCGCGGGGCAGGGCCGCATAGGCCGAGGACTCGGCCACATGGTTCTGATAGGCCAGTTCGCTGCGCAGCAGGGCGGCCTGGGCGTCATCCACATGCGGCAGCACCACCGGAACGGTCTCGTTCCACCAGGGCAGGCCACGCAGGTTGGGCTGCACCTGCCCATAGTCGCGCCCCGCCAGGTGCAGCTGGGCCAGCAGGTCGCCGAGCGCGCTGCAATGGTCGGCGGTCGGCGCCAGCTCGCTGCGGCCCTGCAGCTTGCGCACCACGGCCGCAGGCTTGCCGGCGATGGTGTGCAGCAGCGGGCAGGCGGTGTCCGGGGCGCCGGCATCGAAGAGCGGGCCGCCCCCGGGACCGACTGCCGCGGGTTCGGGCACCGGCATGCCGCGCTCGGCCAGGTGCTTCATCAGCCCCAGGTAGTACGGAAGTTGTGCCGGCGTCAGGCGCTCGAAGAGCGTCAGCACGTACTCGCCCCGGTCGGTGGTGGCGAAGTAGTTGGTGTTCTCGATGCCCCCCTCGATGCCGCGCAGTTCGGTGAGTTCGCCCAGTCCCAGGCGGCGCATCAGTTCGGCCGCTTCGTCGGCCCGGACTTCGGTGAAGACCGCCACGGGCGGTTCAGAACTTGAGGACGTTCCAGACGCGCTGACCGCCGCTGGAACTGTTGCCGTCGGTCGCGCCGGTGCGCTGGCGCGTGCCGTCCGTCGGCTGGATGTCGTAGGAGGGCAGTGCCGAATCCTTGGGCTGGACGGTGATGCTCTGCGTTACGCCGCCGTAGCGCACCTCGTCGACCTTGGCGCCGCGGTCTTCCACCGTGATGTGCTCGATCTTCTGGTTGCGGCGCCCGTCCAGCGGCTGCGATTCAGCGGCCGGGGCTGCCGAGGCCGACTGGGGCGGCGGGGTCTGGGCATGGCCGAGGGCCGGAAGGAGCGACAGTCCCGCAGCCAGCAGGGCTGCGCGCACGGACGGGGAGGAATGGGCAGGCATGGTCGGGCGATTGTAGGTGCGCCCCCCATGTTCCCGCGGCCTTGCCCCCTGTCGTCGAAGGCTGCCGCAGCCCGTAGGCGCCGACGCACAGCCGCATTCCGGCGGCAGGGGAGAATGGCCCGATGACCGAGAAGAAAACGCTGCTGCTGGTCGATGGCTCCAGCTACCTGTACCGCGCCTTCCATGCCATGCCCGACCTGCGTGCGGTGCCTGGCGACCCCAACAGCCCCGCCACCGGCGCCATCCGGGGCATGATCAACATGATGCAGGCCCTGCGCCGCGAGGTGCGCGCCGACTATGCGGCCTGCGTGTTCGACGCGCCGGGCAAGACCTTCCGCGACGACTGGTACCCCGAGTACAAGGCCCACCGCGCGCCCATGCCCGACGACCTGCGCACGCAAATCCCGCCTATCCACCAGGTGGTGCGGCTGCTGGGCTGGCCGGTGCTGTGCGTGCCTGACGTGGAGGCCGACGACGTCATCGGGACGCTGGCGCGCACGGCCGCCGGCCAGGGCATCGAGGTGATCGTGAGCAGCGGCGACAAGGACCTGTCGCAGCTGGTCGACGAGCACGTCACCATCATCGACACCATGAGCGGCAAGCGCCGCGACGTGGCGGGCGTGACGGCCGAATTCGGCGTGCCGCCCTCGTTGATGGTGGACTACCAGACGCTGGTGGGCGACGCGGTCGACAACGTGCCGGGCGTGGACAAGGTGGGCCCCAAGACCGCCGCCAAGTGGCTCGCGCAGTACGGCTCGCTCGACGGACTGATCGCCCATGCGGCCGAGGTCAAGGGCCAGGCTGGCGAGAACCTGCGCCGCGCGCTCGACTGGCTGCCGCAGGGCCGGCGGCTGGTCACCATCCGCACCGACTGCGACCTGGCCGGCCATGTGGAGGGCCTGCCCGCGCTGGAGGGCATCGCCATCCAGCCGCTGCAGACCGACGCGCTGAGGGACTTCTACGAGCAGTACGGCTTCAAGAGCCTGGCCAAGAGCCTGGAGGCCCACGCCGCCGCGCCCGAGCTGCTGGGCCATGGCGCCGCGCAGCCGGGCGAGGGCGGCACCGGACTGCTCGATGGCACGCTGGCCGCGGCGGCCGAGCGGGCGAGCAACCTGGTCTACGACACGGTGCTCGACTGGCCGGCCTTCGATGCCTGGATGGCCAGGCTGCAGGCGGCAGAGCTGGTCGCCATCGACACCGAGACCAGCTCGCTCGACGAGATGAAGGCCGAGATCGTCGGCATCAGCTTCAGCGTGACGCCTGGCGAGGCGGCCTACGTGCCGCTGGCCCACGACTACCCGGACGCGCCCGAGCAACTGCCGCGCGACGAGGTACTGGCGCGCATGAAGCCCTGGCTGGAGGACGCCAGCCGCCACAAGCTCGGCCAGCACATCAAGTACGACCGCCATGTGTTCGCCAACCATGGCATCGAGGTGCAGGGCTATGTGCACGACACCATGCTGCAGAGCTATGTGCTCGAAGTGCACAAACCCCATGGCCTGGCCAGCCTGGCCGAGCGCCACACCGGCCGCAGCGGCATCGACTACGAGGACCTGTGTGGCAAGGGCGCTCACCAGATCCCCTTCAGCCAGGTGTCCATCGACAAGGCGGCCGAGTATTCGTGTGAGGACAGCGACCAGACGCTGGACGTGCACCGCGTGCTGTGGCCGCAGCTGCAGGCCGACGAGCGGCTGAAGTTCGTCTATGAGCTGGAGATCGCCAGCAGCGAGACGCTCTACCGCATCGAGCGCAATGGCGTGCTGATCGATGCTGGCGCGCTCGCCTCGCAGAGTCACGAACTGGGCCAGCGCATCGTGGCGCTGGAGCAGCAGGCCTACGAGATTGCCGGCCAGCCCTTCAACCTGGGCAGCCCCAAGCAGATCGGCGACATCTTCTTCAACAAGCTGGGCCTGCCGGTGGTCAAGAAGACGCCGAGCGGCGCGCCCAGCACCGACGAGGAGGTGCTGGAGAAGCTGGCCGAGGACTATCCGCTGCCGGCCAAGATCCTGGAGCACCGCGGCCTCTCGAAGCTCAAGAGCACCTACACCGACAAGCTGGCGCAGATGGCGCTGCCGCGCACGGGGCGCGTGCACACGCACTATGCGCAGGCGGTGGCCGTGACCGGACGGCTGTCGAGCAACGACCCCAACCTGCAGAACATCCCGGTGCGCACCACCGAAGGCCGGCGCATCCGCGAGGCCTTCATCGCGCCCGAGGGCCGGGTGATCGCCAGCGCCGACTACTCGCAGATCGAGCTGCGCATCATGGCCCACATCAGCGGCGACGAGGCGCTGCTGCGGGCCTTCAACGAGGGCATCGACGTGCACCGGGCAACGGCCGCCGAGGTCTTCGGCAGTACGCCCGAGCAGGTCAGCAGCGAGCAGCGCCGCTATGCCAAGGTGATCAACTTCGGCCTGATCTACGGCATGAGCAGCTTCGGCCTGGCGCGCAACCTGGGCATCGACAACACCGCAGCCAAGAGCTACATCGACCGCTACTTCGCGCGCTACCCGGGCGTGAAGAACTACATGGACGAGACGCGCGCCAGCGCCAAGGAGAAGGGCTACGTCGAGACCGTGTTCGGCCGGCGCCTGTACCTGCCCGAGATCCGCTCGCCCAACGGCCCGCGGCGCGGCGCCGCCGAGCGTGCGGCCATCAACGCGCCCATGCAGGGCACCGCGGCCGACCTCATCAAGCTGAGCATGAACGCCGTGCAGAAGGCACTGGACGCGCAGGGCCTGGACACGAAGATGATCATGCAGGTGCACGATGAACTGGTGTTCGAGGTGCCCGAGGCCGAAGTCGACTGGGTGCGGGCCGAGGTGCCGCGCATCATGGCCGGCGTGGCCGAGCTCAAGGTGCCTTTGCTGGCCGAGATCGGCTTCGGTCCGAACTGGGAAAAGGCGCATTGATGGGCTTCACCTCCCATGCCGCGTCAATGCTCCGGGCGGCCGCCAGAGGCGGCGGCTCTTCGGGCGCGTCCAAGCCCGCGCAGGCAAGCTGGGAGCCGCGGCCCTCAGCCCCTCTCTGCCGCCTTCGGCTTGGAGGGGGGCGCACCCCGAGGCCTGGCAAAGCCAGTTCCTCGGGTGCCCTGGCATGGCCTGCTCCGCGGCCGTCTGAAGGTCGCCTTGGCTTCAACGTCGAACGACTCAATTAAATAGTCCCCAGACTCCATGCAACCTACGCTCCGCTCCCTCATCCTCGCCCTGGCACTGACGGTTGCCGTCGCGCCCGCCTTCGCCCAGCGCGACGCGCGCATCGAGACGCTGGCCCAGCAGCAGAAGCAACCACTGCTCGACACGCTTTCGCAGCTGGTCGCCATCGAATCCGGCAGCCGCGATCTCGACGGCCTGGACCGCATGGCGGCGCTGGTGGCCGGACGCCTGCGGGCGCTGGGCGGGCAGGTGTCGGTGATCGAGCCGGGCAGCGCGGAGTCGCCCGAGGTCTACCGCATGGGCGATACGCCCGAGCGTATCGGCAAGATGGTGCGCGCCACCTTCGAGGGCACGGGCAAGGCGCGCATCATGCTCATCGCGCACATGGACACGGTCTACACCATCGGCATGGGCGCGCGCCAGCCCTTCCGCGTCGAAGGCGACAAGGCCTACGGCCTGGGCATCGCCGACGACAAGCAGGGCGTCGCGGTGATCCTGCATACGCTGGCCATGCTCAAGGAGTTGGGCTTCAAGGACTACGGCCGCATCACGGTGCTCATCAACGGCGACGAGGAGATCAGCTCGCCCGGCTCGCGCGCCCTGATCAGCAAGCTGGGTGCTGAGCACGATGTGGTGATGTCGCACGAAGGTGCCTATGCCAACGACGACAAGCTGTCGCTCGCCACCGCCGGCATCGGCGCCGTCACGCTCAAGGTGCAGGGCAAGGCCTCGCATGCCGGCTCGGCCCCCGAAAAGGGCGTCAATGCCTTCTACGAAATGGCCCACCAGGTGCTGCAGATGCGTGACCTGTCGGACCCGTCCACGGGTCTCAAGATGAACTGGACGGTGGGGCAGGCCGGCAACAACCGCAACGTGATCCCGGCGGCGGCCCAGGCCATGGCCGATGTGCGCGTGATCAAGGTGGCCGACTACGACCGTCTGGAGCGCGCCATCCGGGAGCGGGTGACGACGCAGCTGATCCCCGAGGCCAAGGTCGAGGCCGTGTTCGAGCGCCGCCGCCCGCCGCTGGAGGCCAATGCCGCCGCGCTGGCGCTGGCCAGGCATGCACAGGGCATCTACGGCGAACTTGGCCGCACGCTGGGCGCCGATGACAGGGTGGCCGGCGGCGGCACCGACGCGGCCTTCGCGGGCCTGTCGGGCAAGGCGGCCGTGGTCGAGCGCTTCGGCCTTCAGGGGTACGGCGCGCACTCGGCCGATGCCGAGTACGTGCTGATCGACTCCATCGCGCCGCGGCTGTACCTGGCCACTCGGCTGATCATGGACGTGTCGGCGGGCAAGGTGCCGGCGCGCTGAGCCGCCTGCGGCGGGCGTGTCGACTGATCCGCCCGGCGCTTCCCACCGTACTGTGGAGCTGGGCTCGCAGGGCCCTGCGCGGCCAGCCCTGCACCCCGCAGGGCTTTGCGAGCGCAGCGCCGCGCGCTGCCTAGACTCCGACACCCCCTACAGCCAAGGAAGACACCGCATGCTGAAAGACGACATCCAGCGCGATTTCGATTCCCTGCGGCCCGGCCGCGCCGAAGCCGAAGGCGCCACCCGCCGCACCGCCCTCAAGGCAGCACTTGGCGTGGGCTATGCCGCCGCCACGCTGCCCATCGCTGCGCAGACGGCCATCCGCACACCGGCCGACGGGCTGCGGGCCGGGCCGGTCAAGTTCACCGTCGCCGGTTTCGACGTGCCGGCCTATGCCGCGGCGCCGGAAGGCCGCACGGGCCTGCCGGTGGTGTTGGTGGTGCAGGAGATATTCGGCGTGCACGAGTACATCGCCGACACCTGCCGCCGCTTCGCCAAGCTGGGCTACCTGGCCATCGCGCCGGAGCTGTATGCGCGCCAGGGCGATCCGCGTGGCTACACCGACATCCCCAAGCTGATGGCCGAGGTGGTCTCCAAGGTGCCTGACGCGCAGGTCATGGCCGATCTGGACGGCGCGCTGGCCTGGGCCGGCGCCAACGGCGGGGACACCAGCCGGGCCGGCATCACCGGCTTCTGCTGGGGCGGCCGGATCACCTGGCTTTATGCGGCCACCGGACGGGTCAAGGCCGGCGTCGCCTGGTACGGGCGTCTGGTGGGGCAGGCCTCGACGCTCACGCCGAAGCACCCTGTCGAGATTGCGGCCGAACTCAAGGCGCCGGTGCTGGGCCTCTATGGCGGCAAGGACCAGGGCATCCCGCTGGACACGGTCGAGCAGATGAAGACCGCGCTGGCCGCTGGCTCGCCTGCGGCCAAGGCCTCGCAGTTCGTCGTCTATCCGGAGGCGGGCCATGCCTTCCATGCGGACTACCGGCCCAGCTATGTGCAGAGTGCCGCCGAGGACGGCTGGAAGCGCGCCACGGCCTGGTTCAAAGCCAACGGCGTGGCCTGAGTGCCACGCGGGGCCGGGCCGCCGACAATGGCGCCCGCCCGCTGTCCTGACCCTCCCGCACGGGCCGCCTTCGGGCGGCCTTTTTTCGTCATCCCTCCCGTTCGTCCGACCCCCGATGAAGCTGCTCCAGATCCTGCTCGCCACCCTCGTCACCGGCATCGGCAGCGTCTGGATCGCCGGCATGCTGCTGCGCCTGGGCGTGCGCGGACGGCCGCAGGACGCAGGCCATGGGCCGCAGCATCTGCTGAGCCTGGCCGCGGGCGCCTTGCTGGCGACGGCCTTCATGCACCTGCTGCCGGAGGCCTTCGAGAGCGGGCTGGAACCCTCGGTGCTGTTCGCCGTGCTGCTGGGCGGGCTGGTGCTCTTCTTCCTGCTCGACAAGGCCGAGCTTTGGCATCACGGGCATGAACACCACCACGGACCTGCGCCCGACGCCCATGCGCACGCCGCGGCGCATGGACACGACCATCCGGGGCATCGGCGTCTTCATGCCCATCCCGTCGACAGCGCGGGCCACGCCCACGACCGCGCCCATGCGCATGCGCATGCACCGCGGGTCGGCGGCTGGGCCGTGCTGGCCGGCGACAGCGTGCACTGCTTCGGCGACGGCGTGCTCATCGCCTCGGCCTTCATGGCCGACACGCGGCTCGGCCTGCTGGCCGCGCTGTCGGTGCTGGCCCATGAAGTGCCGCACCATGTGGGTGACCTGGTGGTGATGCGACAGACCTCGCCGGATGCCCGCGCCGCGCTGATCAAGGTGTCCCTGGCGGGCACGGTGACCGCGCTGGGCGGCGTCCTGGGCTGGTGGCTGGTCGAGCGGTTGCACGGCTGGCTGCCGTACTTCCTGGTGCTGGCGTCCAGCAGCTTCGCGTACGTGGCACTGGCCGATCTCATCCCGCAACTGCAGCGCAGGCTGGCCGCACGCCAGACAGTGCTTCAGGTGTTGTGGCTGCTGGCGGGCATCGTGCTGGTGACGGGGGTCAGCCGCCTGTCCCATGGCGATGAGCATGGGCATGGGCACGATGAGGGAGTGGCGCCGCCCGTGAGCGCTGCGCGCCCGCACACGCACTGAGGCAGTGTTCCTGCGAGCGCAGGCCGCCCGCGCCCGCGCCATGCTGGCCCTGATGCGCGGCGGGCGCCGTGGTCAGGACGGCGGCTGCTCGCCCGGGCGCGGCGGCCGGCCCGGCCCAGGCGGCCCGTCCCGCCGTTCGCCGCCGTGCCCCGGCTGGGCCTCGCGGGCGCGCTGCTGCGCCTGCTGCTGTTGCTGAAGCATCTGCTCCTGCATCCGCTGCTGTGCTTCCCGCTGCTGTTGCCCGGCGCGCTCCTGCATCTGTTGCTGCTGCTGGCGTATCTGCTCCTGCGCCTGCTGCTGTTGGCGCCGGGCCTGCTCCTGCGCCTGTTGCTGCTGCTGGCGGACCTGCTCCTGGGCCTGCTGTTGCTGGCGGCGTGCCTGCTCCTGGGCTTGCTGCTGCTGTTGCCGCGCTTGCTCCTGACGCTGCTCCTGTTGCCGGCGCATCTGGTCCTGGGCCTGCTGCTGCACCTGCTCCTGCTGTCGACGTGCCTGCTCCTGCATCTGTCGCTGCTGGTCGCGCATCTGCCCTTGCTGGCGGTCGCGTTCCGCCTGCGCCCGCCGCTGGTCCTGCTGGGCGCGGGCCTGCCGCTGCTGTTCTTCGGCGGCCTGCTGCTGGCGGCGGGCCTGGTCCTGCTGCTGACGCTGCTGCATTTCCTGCTGGCGGCGTGCCATGTCTGCCTGCTGCCGTTGCGCCTCCTGCTGCTGGCGCTGTTGTTCCAGCTGGGCCTGGCGCATGCGGTCCTGCTGTTCGCGGCTTTGTGCCTGCGCCGCCTGCTGCCGCATCTGCATGTCCCGCTGCTGGTCGGCGAGCTGACGCTGCTGCTGGGCCTGCTGCCGCTGCATGTCGGCCACGCGCCGTTGCTCGTCGGCCTGACGTTGCGCCATGTCGCGCATCTGCTGGTCGCGCTGCATCTGCTGCTGCATCAGGTGCGTCTGCCGCTGCTGCTCCTGGCTCTGGCGTGCGGCCTGCTCGGCCAACTCCCGCTGTTGCTGTTGCTGGACAGCCAGCATGCGTGGATCCGGACCGCCGGGGGGCGGGCCGCCCCACGGCCGAGGCGGGGGGCCGTAGCCCGGCGCGGGCTGGGGCATGTAGATGTTGTTGTTGTAGACCACGGCCGGCCGCTGCCAGTTGGGGGGAGGCCGGTCGCGTCCCCAGCCGCCGGGCGGCGGGGGCGGTGGCGGGCTGCCCCAGCGCAGGTCCCAGTTGCGCCAGCCCCAGTCGTGCCGCTGCAGTGCCGAGCTGACGATGACACCGGCGCCGAAGGCCAGGGCGCCCACGACCACGGGCTGCACCGGCACGGGTTCGGCCACCTGCAGGGGCGGCGTGTAGCTGTAGCCGCTGTAATAGGGCACAGGCGCGCCGTACACGACCTGCGGGTCATAGCGCGGCACATAGACCACGTCGGGCTGGGCGGGCTCGATGGTGATGTAGGTCGGCGGCGGCTCCACCACCACCGGGGTGGACTGCACCACCACCCCCGGCTGCACCGCGACGGGTTGCGCCGGTGGCGCGCTGCTCTGCACCACCTTCAACTGCGAACTGCTCTTGAGTTCCCCGGCGCTGCGAGCGCGCTGGCGCATGACCTGGATGGCGTTCATCACGTCCGTCGGGTCGTTGTAGTAGGCCTGGCCCAGGGCCGTGGTCCACGCGACGTTGCCGGCCATCTGGTCCAGCACGCGCCGGAATGCGGTCAGCCCCTTCACGCTCGGATCCCAGGGCTGCTGGTTGGCGGCATCGGCCAGCGGGCCTGCCTTGAGTTGCTGGTTCTGCATCAGCCACTGGTGGGCGGCGGTCACCTGGTCGGGATAGGTAGAGGCGGCCAGTACCTGGGCCACCAGCTTGTCCGGGTACAGCGCGATGGGCGCCACCAGCCGATACAACTCATTGGCCGAAGGTGGCGTGTAGGCCGCAGGAACCGGCGCGGCGGCTGTGACGGCCTGGGCTGCGGGGGCCGGGGCCGGAACGGGTGCCTGGGCTTCGGGCGACGGTGACGTCTGGTTGCAGGCGCCGAGCGCCAGGGCCAGCGTCAGGGCCACCCAGAGCGGGCGGGGGGTAGCGGCCGGGCGCGATGGCTGCGGCGCGGCGGCAATGAATGGCAAAGTGGGCATGGTTGGAAGTCCCCATCGGTCGGAAGGACGAGAAGTCCTGCCGGTTCCTGGTCAACGGCGCCGCGTCTGTCGCGGTGCACCCGCGGCGCCTCGGCTGTGTGACCAGTGGTGTCGACGAGTTTCCGGTGCTGGCAGGCGGCCGCTGCCGGCGTCGCCCGCGCAAACCTGTAGGTCGCGGCGGCCAGACGACCTGCGGGAAGCTGACCTGCGGGCCCTACTTGCCGCCCTCGGTGTATTTGGTGACGGCTTCGGCCGTCATGCTGTAGCCGCTGGCGCCCATCATCGAGTCGTTGCGCTCGGTGCGCAGCGGGCCACTGACCCACACGGCATCCATGGCGCGGAACTTGACCGGTGTGCGCGGCCGCACATGCAGGATCTGGTTGGCCGGCGGCGGCGGGGTGTGGATGCAGGCGCCGAAGTACGGCACCAGCAGGAACTCGCTCACCAGGCCCTTGCTTTCCTCCAGCGGCACCACGAAGCCCGGCAGGCGCACCTGAACCCCGTTGAGGGCGGCATTGGTGGGGGCGTTGTTGAGCACGTCCTGCATCTTCTGCAGCAACTCGGCGGCGCGGGGATCGTTGTCCTCCAGCTTGCCGAGGTCGATGTCCTTGAAGTCCTTGGCCGGGTCCCAACCCGGCGGCACCAGCTCGACCCAGGTGATCTGCTTGGCGCCCGCGGCGGGCTTGGCGGGGCTGCTGCTCTTGCCGCCCAACGGGTTGGTGGCCGTGGTGGCTTCGGGCGCCGGGCCGGCGGCCAGGGCTGGGGCGATGGCAAGAGACGCGACGACGCAGGCGCCGGCGAGCAGGGTTCGCGAAAGTAGGGTCGTCATATCAGTTTTCCTCAGCGCTGTCGCGCCACCCGCAGGGCAAGAAACCGGCATCGCTTTTCTGATCGAAGGGCCGCGGAGCAGGCCATGCCAGTGCACCCGCGGAACGGGCTTGGCCCGGCCGCTGGGTGCGCCCCTTGAGGGGGATTGGACTTCCACACGCAGTGAGGAAGTCCAAACGGGGTGGTTTCATTTCAGATCCTGGGAGAGAGCCCGTCGGCCAGCGACAGGCGATAGGCCCGCCAGCCCGGCAGCAGGCTGGCCAGCCAGCCTGCTGCCAGCAGCGCACCGAGCAAGGTCCATTCGTTCAGTGTAGGAGCCGAGATCGTCAGGGCGAGGCCGTAGGTCGATTGCAGCCACGGCCCCAGCAGGGCCAGGGCGACGGCCGCGGCGATGGCGCCCAGCAGCACGCCCAGCGCGGTGACCAGCGCCCCTTCCAGTGCCAACAGCGCCAGCACATGGCGCGCGCCCGCGCCCACGGCGCGCAGCACGGCCAGCTCGCGGCGGCGCTCGTTCAGGCCGGCCAGCACCACCGACACCAGACCTGCCAGGCTGACGATGCCTACCAGGCCCGACAGCACCAGCAGCGCCTTCTCGCCCACGCCGACCACCTGCCACAGCTCGTCCAGCGCCACGCCGGGCAGGATGGCCATCAACGGCTCCTCGGTATAACCGGCCACCCAGCGCTGCACCGCGAACACGGCGGCGCGGCTCTTGAGGCCGACCAGCGCGGCGGTGACGCTCTTGGGGCTGAGGTCGAACTTGCGCACCTGCTCGGCGGGGATCTTGAGCCCCGGCACCGGCACGCCGGCGACCCAGTCGAGGTGGATGGCCTGCATGGCCTCCAGGCCGATGTGCACGGTGCGGTCCACCGGCGTGCCGGTGCGCGCGAGGATGCCGACCACGGTGAAGGGCTTGTCGGCATGCTCGGGCGAGAGCTCGCCGCTGCCGTGCGACAGCGTGATCTTCTGGCCCAGGCGATAGCCCAACTGCTCGGCGACGTCGGCGCCCAGCACCGCGTCGAAAAGCTGCTCGAAGGGTTTGCCTTCGCGCATGGCCAGCGCCTGGCGATCGCCGTAGTGGAAGCGGCTGAAGTACTCGGGCGTGGTGGCCAGCACCGGAAAGCCGTGGTGCGAGTCGCCCAGCGAGATCGGCACCACCCAGGCGACGCCGCGGTGGGCCTGCAGGTCCTGCACGCTCTTCCAGCCCATGTTGTTGGTGGCGGCGCCGATGCGGAATACCGAATACAGCAGCAGCTGCGTGCTGCCCGTGCGCGCGCCGACGATCAGGTCGGTGCCCGAGACGGCCGACGAGAAGTTGTCGCGCAGCTCGGTGCGGATGCGCTCCACGCCCAGCAGCAGCAGGGTGGACAGCGCGATGGAAAACACCGTGAGCGCCAGCGTGAAGCGCCGGTTCCAGGCGCTGCGGGCGGCGATGGCGAACAGCGTCTTCATGCGGCGGAAGCGGCAACGGCCGTCGCGGCCTTGTTGAGCGCGGGCAGGTGCAGCTGGCGCGCAAAACGTTGCGCGATGCGCGGGTCGTGGCTGACCAGCACCAGCGCGCTGCCGGCCTCCTGACAGGCCGCCATCAGCGTGTCGAGAAAGGCCTCGCGGCGCTCCTCATCGAGAGCGGATGTCGGTTCGTCGGCGATCACCAGCTCGGGCCGGCCGACCAGCGCCCGCGCCGCAGCCACGCGCTGCTGCTGGCCCACCGACAGCTGCAGGGCGCTGCGCGACCAGAGCGTGGCATCCAGGCCCATGCGCGCCAGCAGCGCCTCGGCCTGCGCGCGCGAGCCCTCGGCCCGGCGGCGCGGAGAGAAGCGCAGCGGCAGCAGCACGTTGTCCATCACGCTCAGGTACGGCAGCAGGTTGAACTGCTGGAAGATGTAGCCCACGTGGTCCACGCGCCGGCGGTCGCGGGCGCTGCCCCCCAGGCGCGACCAGTCCTGGCCCAGCAGTCGCACTTCGCCGGCATCCGCCAGCAGCACGCCGGCCAGCAGCGACAGCAGCGTGCTCTTGCCGCAGCCGCTCGGGCCGTACAGAAAGACGGGTTCGTCGGCTGCCACAGCCAGGTGGTCGATGTCGATGCAGGGCGCGGCCGCGCCGGGCCAGCCGAAGCGCAGGCTCCGGGCCTCCAGGACGGGGGCGGCGCTCACTTGTCCCAGGTCAGCCGCGCGGCGGGACGGCGCAGCACACGCTTGAACTGGCCCTGCGGCGCGACGATCTCCGCTTCGATCTGCCGCAGGTTCTTGAAGGCGTCGAAGAGTTGCACCTCGATGTAGCGGGCGCGCGAGGCATCGACGCAGTTGAAGGCGAAGCTGGCGTCCAGGTCGGCATGGTCGACGTCCTCCGCGGGCTTCGCAGCGGGTTTGGCTGCGGCCTTGGCATCGCCAACCTTGGCGCCGGCAGCTGGCTTGGCCTCGGCCGCCTTGTCGCCGCTGAGCACGGGCGAATCGAGCTGCACCGGACCGAGCTTGCAGCCGGCCGCCGGATCGATCACGAAGAGCTGATCGGCCGCGCGCAGGCGCTTCGTCATGCTGGCCACGGCCTCGCGCTCGGCATCGGTGCGCGGCGCGCGCTCGAAGCCGAGAAGGCTGTCCAGCGGCGCCTCCATCTCGATGGTGACGGCGGTGCCTTCGATGGCGATGTCCAGCTCCAGCTTGCCGTGCACATGGGCATGCTGGGCGCGGGGGGCAGGCTTCTGCTGCGCCAGGGCTGGCGCGGCGGCGCCGGCCAGCGCCAGGGCGAGGAGGGCGGTGAGATGGCGAAGGGTCATGCGGTTCACGGGTTGGGGCCTTGCCGGGTGGGCAGGCCGGGGGTGTTGCTCCATTCGCTCCAGCTGCCGGCGTACAGGGCCGGCTCGGGCAGGCCGGCGATGCGGGCGGCCAGCACATTGGGCACGGCGCTCACGCCGCTGCCGCAGTGATGGATCGCACCCGTGGCTGCTCGGTCGCCTAGCAGCGCCTCGAACTCGGCGCGCAACTGGTCGGCGTGCTTGAAGCGGCCGTCCGGTCCGATGTTGTCCACGAAGGGCCGGTTCAGCGCGCCGGGCATGTGACCCGCGATCGGGTCCAGCGGTTCCACTTCGCCGCGGTAGCGCGGGCCGGCCCGGGCATCGACGATGGGGGCGGCGCCGCTGTCCATGGCGGCGCGCACGGCGTCGGTGTCGACGAGCTTCACGCGCGGCTCGCCCAGCACGAAATTGCTCTGGAAGTGCGCCGGCTCCTCGCCGCTGGCGACCGGAAGGTCGGCGGCCTGCCAGGCCTGCAGGCCGCCGTCGAGCACGGCGGTGGCAGCGTGGCCGGCCCATTGCAGCATCCACCACAGCCGGCCGCAGTAGTTGGCGCCGTTGCGGTCGTAGACCACCGCCTGCATGTCGTTGGAGAAGCCCACGCTGCCCAGCCAGGCCGCGAAGCGCTCGCGGCTGGGCAGCGGATGCCGGCCACCGGAGGCCGGCCGGTCGGCCTCGTGCGCGACCAGCACGCGGCCGTCATGGCCGGGCGCGCCATGGCGGGCGCTCAGGTGCTGATCCAGGTCGGCATGCAGCGCGCCGGGGATGTGGACCTGCAGCCAGGCCTCGCGGCCGGCATGCGGCTTCATCAGGTCGAAGCTGCAGTCGAAGATCATGAGCCGCGCGTGGCTGTCCTGCAGCGCGCGCAGGTGGTCGACGGAAATGAGGGTGTCGTACATCGGCAAGGCTCCGAAGGCGAAGCCGCCATTGTGGCGCCGGAGCCTGCCCGGCGCCTGAGTGTTCAGTGCTCTTCGGCCGGCGCCTTGGGCACCGCGCGCTGGCGCAGCACCGTGGCTGCGATGCCGCTGCCGATGATCAGCGCGATCCCGCCCCAGCCCGCCGCGTCGATGCGGTCGCCGAAGAGCAGCACGCTGTAGATGGCCGCGAATACGATGCCGGAGTACTGCAGGTTGGCCACCACCAGGGTCGCCGCCTGCGTCTTCGCACTGGCATACGCGCGGGTGAGGCACAGCTGCCCAAGAGCAGCGAGCACGCCCACCGGCAGCAGCCAGATCGCATGCGACCACGACCAGGCCGACCAGCCGGTGAACAGCGTCCACAGGGCGCCCGCCACCATCGATCCGACAGCGAAGTAGAAGACCGTGCGCGTCTCGGGCTCGCCGATGCGCGACAGCGCGATCACCTGCATGTACGCAAAGGCCGCGGCCATGCCCGACAGCAGCCCGACCAGGCCGGCGAAGGCGTCCGTGCCGTGCACCGAGGGCTTGAGCAGCAGCACCACCCCCGCGAAGCCGGCCAGCACCGTGAGTGCCAGCGGGCCCTGCATGGGCGGCAGCGGCACCCGTCCGCCACGGCCTGGCACCGGCGCCCAGGCCAACAGCGCGCCGCCCACCAGGAAGGCCGCGACCCAGATGCTGCTCATGTAGTTGAGCGTCATGGCGGTGGCCAGCGGCAGGTTGGCGATGGCGTACCACCAGGCGCCCAGCGAGGCGGTGCCGATCACGCTGCGCCACGCATGCATGCCGGGATAGCGCGTGGCCAGCGACACCTTCTGCCGGCGCGCCAGCACGGCGATGAAGATCATGCCGATCACACCGCGCCAGAACACCAGCTCGGCGCTGGTGAACCAGGCCGAGGCGATCTTCACGCACACGCCCATGGTCGCGAAGAACAGGGCCGAAGCGACCATCCACAGGCTTTGCATGCGCGGGTCAGTTCTCCTGTCTGGCGTCGATGGGGCAGGCCGCCGCGGCTCAGCCGCGGGCGCCGTCCAGGCAGGCTCGGGCTGCGGCGCTGGCGGTCATCTGCGTGCGGTACCACTCGTGGAAGTGCTGCATGCCGTCTTCCATCGGACTCTGGTAGGGGCCGACTTCGTTGTCGCCGCGCTCGAAGAGGGCGCGGCGGCCGGCGTCCATGCGCTCGCCGATCTCGTCGTCCTCGATGCAGGTCTCCATGTAGGCGGCCTGCTGCGCCTCGACGAACTCGCGCTCGAAGTGGGCGATCTCCTCGGGGTAGTAGAACTCGACCACGTTCATGGTCTTGTGCGGCCCCATGGGATGCAGCGTCGACACGGTCAGCACATGCGGATACCACTCCAACATGATGTGCGGGTAGTAGGTCAGCCAGATGGCGCCGAACTCGGGCGGGCGGCCGCTGCGGTAGCGCAGCAGCTCGTCGTGCCAGCGCTCGTACACCGGGCTGCCCGCGCGCCCCAGGCGGTTGGCCACGCCCACGGTCTGCACCGAATACTGCGGCTTGAACTCCCAGCGCAGATCGTCGCAGGTCACGAAGTTGCCCAGGCCCGGATGGAAGGGGCCGACGTGGTAGTCCTCCAGATAGACCTCGATGAAGGTCTTCCAGTTGTAGTTGCACTCGTGCATCTCGACCCGGTCGAGCACGTAGCCGTCGAAGTTCAGGTGGGCGCGCGGGCCCATGCCTGCCAGGTCGGCCTCGATGTCGCGGCCGTTGTCCTCGAACAGCAGGCCGTTCCACTCGCGCAGGCCGTAGGTATGCAGGTTGAGGCAGGGGTCCTGGGCGAAATGCGGCGCGCCCAGCAGCGTGCCGGTGGGCGAGGGGCCGGCGGCGTTGTAGGTCCAGCGGTGCAGCGGGCAGACGATGTGGCCGCCGCTCTGGCGCGGCAGCTCGCCCTTGCCGCGCAGGATCACGGCCTGGCGGTGGCGGCAGACATTGGAGATCAGCTCGACGCCGCGCGGCGTGTGCACCAGCGCGCGGCCTTCGCCTTCCTGCGGCAGCGTGTGGTAGCTGCCGGCTTCGGGCACCCACAGCTTGTGGCCCACGTAGCGTGGGCCCTGCTTGAAGAGTGTTTCCATTTCGCTCGCATAGAGCGCCTCGTCGAAATAGCTGGAGACCGGAAGTTGGCTCGAAGCCTGCTGCAGTCGAAGACTTAAATCAGACATGGGTGACCTGACCAAGCTCCCCACAGGGAGGTAACGCGAAGTGGAAACCCCTGCTTTGCTCCGCCCGGAAGGGGTGGCCTCCTTGAGGATTGGGCAGAAAAAACGAAGCCGGCTGGCGCCGGCACAGGGAATGAGCTCGAATTGTACCCCGGTTTTATCCAGGGCCGATGACCGCGACCGGCGAACGCGCTGGTCCCGCCCACGGCCGACAGGCGGCTCGGACGGGGCCTCCTAGAATCGTGCGTTTCACCTTCCGACAACCTTCCGAATGCCCAAGGCCGCCCCCGCAGCCGCGCCTGCGCCCGACATCGCCGACCTGCCCGCCAGCTACGAGGCAGGTTTGCAGGAACTGGAGCAACTGGTGGCCGCGCTCGAATCGGGCCAGCTTCCCCTCGACCAGTTGCTCGCCGGCTACCAGCGCGGTGCGCGCCTGCTGGCCTTCTGCCGCGAACGCCTGCAGGCCGTGGAAGAGCAGATCAAGGTGCTGGACGCCGGCAACCTCAAGCCATGGACAGGCGCCTGATGGCCGCGTCTGCCTGGACGCCGGTCGAACTCGCGGCCTGGATGCGCCCGCAGTTGGCGCGTGTGGAAGCTGCGCTCGCGCAGTGGGTGGGCGCCGGGGCGCCGTCTTCGCTGGCCAAGCCCATGCGTTACGCCGTGCTCGATGGCGGCAAGCGCCTGCGGCCGCTGCTGGTGCTGGCTGCCGCACGGGCCGCTGGCTCGGCCGGCGTGCCGGCCTGGCTGGACGAGGCGGCCCTGCGCGCGGCCTGTGGCGTCGAGCTGATCCATGCCTATTCGCTGGTGCACGACGACATGCCCTGCATGGACAACGACGTGCTGCGCCGGGGCAAGCCAACGGTGCATGTGCGCTTCGGCGAAGCGGGTGCGCTGCTGGCCGGGGATGCCCTGCAGGCGCAGGCCTTCGAGCTGATCGCGCCGTTGGACGGCGCCGCCGCGGCGGTGCCCGCGCAGGTGCAGGCCCGTCTCGTCGCGCTGCTGGCGCGCGGCGCCGGTGCCTGCGGCATGGCCGGCGGCCAGGCCATCGACCTGGCCAGCGTCGGCCGTCGGCTGGACGAGGCGCAGCTGCGCGAGATGCACCGCCTCAAGACCGGCGCCCTGCTGCAGGCCAGCGTCGAGATGGGCGCCGCGTGCGCGGGCGAGCTGCCTGTGGCCGCGGCCCAGGGCCTGCGCGCCTTCGGCGCCGCCATCGGCCTCGCCTTCCAGGTCGTGGATGACGTGCTCGACGTCACGGCCGATTCCGCCACCCTGGGCAAGACGGCCGGCAAGGACGCCGCCGCCGACAAGCCCACCTACGTCGCCCTGCTGGGCCTGGACGGCGCCCGCGCCGAAGCGGACCGCCTGCTGGCCCAGGCGCTGGCCGCGCTCGATGCCAGCGGCCTGGCCGACACCGCCGCACTGGCCGCCCTGGCCCACATGGTCGTCGCGCGCGACCGGTAGCCTTTTTCGAACATCGCCCCATGGCACCTCTTCTCCCCACGATCCACGATCCCGCCGACCTGCGCCGCCTGCCGCGCGAGCAGCTGCGCCAGCTGGCCGACGAGGTGCGTGCCTGCGTGCTCGACAACGTGTCGCGCACCGGCGGCCACCTCAGCTCCAACCTCGGTACTGTCGAGCTCACCGTGGCGCTGCACTATGTCTTCGACACGCCCGAGGACCGCATCGTGTGGGACGTGGGCCACCAGACCTATCCGCACAAGATCCTCACCGGCCGGCGCGAGCGCATGCCCACGCTGCGCCAGCAGGGCGGCATCTCGGGCTTTCCGCAGCGCACCGAGAGCGTCTACGACACCTTCGGCACGGCGCACTCGTCGACCAGCATCTCGGCTGCCCTTGGCATGGCTCTGGCCGCGCGCCAGAAGGGCGAGACACGCCATGCCATCGCGGTGATCGGCGACGGCGCGATGACGGCCGGCATGGCCTTCGAGGCGCTGAACAACGCGGGCGTGTACGACGACGCCCGGCTCCTGGTGATCCTGAACGACAACGACATGTCGATCAGCCCGCCCGTGGGCGCGCTCAACCGGTATCTGGCGCAGCTGATGAGCGGTCAGTTCTACGCGGCGGCCAAGGAAGTCGGCAAGAGCGTGCTCAAGGCGGCGCCGCCACTGTTCCAGCTGGCCAAGCGGCTGGAGGAGCAGGCCAAGGGCATGGTGGTGCCGGCCACGCTGTTCGAGAAGTTCGGCTTCAACTACATCGGGCCGATCGATGGCCACGATCTCGACTCGCTGATTCCCACGCTGGAGAACCTCAAGCAGCTCAAGGGCCCGCAGTTCCTGCATGTGGTCACGCGCAAGGGCCAGGGCTATAAGCTGGCCGAGGCCGACCCCGTGGCCTATCACGGCCCGGGCAAGTTCGATCCGTCCATCGGCCTGGTCAAGCCCGCCGCCGCGCCCAAGAAGACCTTCACCCAGGTCTTCGGCCAGTGGCTGTGCGACATGGCCGCCAAGGACGGCCGGCTGGTGGGCATCACGCCCGCCATGCGCGAGGGCTCGGGCCTGGTGGAGTTCGAACAGCAGTTCCCCGAGCGCTACTACGACGTCGGCATCGCCGAGCAGCATGCCGTGACCTTTGCGGGTGGCCTCGCCTGCGAAGGGCTCAAGCCGGTGGTCGCCATCTATTCGACCTTCCTGCAGCGCGCCTACGACCAGTTGATCCACGACGTGGCGATCCAGAATCTGCCGGTGGTCTTCGCGCTGGACCGCGCGGGCCTGGTGGGCGCCGACGGCGCCACGCATGCGGGGGCCTACGACATCCCCTTCCTGCGCTGCGTGCCTAACATGGCCGTGGCCTGTCCGGCGGACGAGGCCGAGTGCCGGCAACTGCTGTCCACCGCCTTCGCGCAGAACCATCCGGTGGCCGTGCGCTATCCGCGCGGCGCGGGCGTGGGCACCGTGCCTTCGCTGTCGCTCGATGCCCTTCCCTACGGCAAGGGGGAGGTGCGCCGCCAGGGCCGGCGCATCGCCATCCTCGCCTTCGGCACGCTGCTCTATCCGGCGCTCGAGGCCGGCCAGGCGCTCGATGCCACGGTCGTCAACATGCGCTGGGCCAAGCCCCTGGACGAGGCGTTGCTGCGCGAGGTGGCCGAGGGCCACGAGGCGCTGGTGACGATCGAAGAGGGGGCCATCATGGGCGGTGCGGGCAGCGCCGTGCTCGAGGCCTTGCAGGCCGCGGGCATCCAGCGTTCCGTACTGCAGCTGGGCCTGCCCGACCGCTTCATCGAGCATGGTGACCCGGCCCGCCTGCTGGCCGGGCTGGGGCTGGATGCCGCGGGCATCCGCAGCGCCATCGAGGCGCGCTTCGGCAGTGCCTGATCCGCGCGCTGCGCGGGCGCGTTCCGGGCACCGCAAGGGGAAACCCCACGGGGCCGCCGGGTGCATCTTTTTAGAATCGGCCCTCTTCAGAGTCGACAACGCGGCCACGGGCCGCGTTCGTATTTCAGCTGTTCAACGGAGTCAAGCTCATGGATCGTCGTTCCATCATCAAAAATGCCGGCCTCGCTGGTGTCCTGGCCGCCGGTGTGGCGCCAGCGGTGCACGCGCAGGCCGCAGTGCGCTGGCGCCTCGCATCGAGCTTCCCTCGTTCGCTCGACACCATCTTCGGCAGCGCCGAAATGCTGTCCAAGACGATCAAGGCCATGTCGGGTGGCAAGTTCGAGATCACCGTGCACCCCGCCGGTGAACTGATGCCGGCCTTCGGCGTCGTCGATGCGCTGCAAGGCGACACCATCGAGATGGCCCAGTCCGCCGCCTATTACTTCACCGGCAAGGACCCGGTCTTCGCCTTCAGCTGCGCCGTGCCCTTCGGCCTGACCGCGCGTCAGAACACCGCGTGGAAGGACTACGGCGGTGGCCGCAAGCTGCTCGACGACTTCTTCGCCAAGTACAACTTCCGCACCGCCAGCGCCGGCAACACCGGCACGCAGATGGGCGGCTGGTACCGCAAGGAAATCAAGACCGTCGAGGACCTCAAGGGTCTGAAGATGCGCATGGGCGGCGGCGTGTTCGGCGAAGCGATGCAGAAGCTCGGCGTGGTGCCGCAGAACATGCCGGCCGGCGACGTGTACCAGGCGCTCGAGAAGGGCACGCTGGACGCCGCCGAATTCGTCGGTCCCTACGACGACGCCAAGCTGGGCTTCAACAAGGTCGCGCCCTACTACTACTACCCCGGCTGGTGGGAAGGCGGCGCCGACCTGGAGTTCTTCATCAATGTGAAGAAGTTCAACGCGCTGTCCGACGAGAACAAGGCGATCCTCAACGCCGCGATGGCCGTGGCGGCCACCGACATGACCGCCAAGTACGACGCCTACAACCCCATCGCTCTGAAGAAGCTGGTGGCCGAAAAGACCCAACTAAAGGCCTTCCCCAAGGCCGTGATGGACGCGGGTTTCAAGTCGTCGATGGAGGTCTTCGCCGACCACGAAGCCAAGTCGCCGGAGTTCAAGGCCATCCACCAGAGCATGCGCGCCTTCCAGCGCGACCAGATCCTGTGGAACCGCTTCTCGGAGTACCCGTTCAACCAGTACATGAACGGCGTCAAGATCTGACGAAGGCGCGGGCGCCGAGCCTGCCGGATGGCGGGCTCGTCGGCTTGATGCACGCACAACAAAAAAGCCGCGCAGTGCGCGGCTTTTTTGCGTCTGTCGTCATGGCCCTCGGTGGTGACCGCGAGTCCCGCGCCGACATCGCGCAAGGCGCGGCGTCCGGCGCAGGCGCCCGCAATGGACGCGGGCGGGCAGGCGGTGGCTAGTTGGAAGGCTGCGCCCGCTTGAGCGCCTCTTCCATCGCCTTGACCGGATCGTCCGGGGTGGACGCCGGCGCGTCCGCGTCGGGTGCGGCGGGTGCCGCCTCCGGGGAAGCCGGTGCCGCGGGGGGCGAGTCACCGCCCGGCGCGGGCGTGCCGCCGTAGGGCTCTTCGCCGCTGCCGTAGCCGGCATCCGGCGAGGCCCCGCCGCCTTCGGGCTGCAGGCTCTCGCGCATCTGGTCGCCGATGCTCTTGAGGTCGTAGTTCTGGGCCTTGTCGAGGCTGCCCGTGACCAAGTTGGGGAACGAGATCATCACGCCGACCATCACCAGCTGGATCAGCACGAAGGGAATGGCGCCCTTGTAGATCTGCATGGTGGTGACAGGCTGCATCACCGTGCGGGTCACACGGTCCACGTACGGCTTGTCCGGCGCCACCGAGCGCAGGAAGAACAGCGCGAAGCCGAAGGGCGGGTGCATGAAGGAGGTCTGCATGTTCATCGCCAGCAGCACGCCGAACCAGATCAGGTCGATGCCCAGCTTGTCGGCCACGGGCGCCAGCAGCGGCACCACGATGAACGACAGCTCGAAGTAGTCGAGGAAGAAGGCCAGGAAGAAGATCAGCAGGTTCACCGCGACCAGGAAGCCCACCTGGCCGCCCGGCAGGCTGGCCAGCAGGTGCTCGACCCAGATCGGCCCGTCCGCCGCCTGGAAGACCAGGCTGAAGATGGTCGCGCCGATCAGGATGAACATGACGAAGCTGCCGAGCTTGGTGGTGGCGGCCAGCGCCTGCTTGAGCAGCGTCATGTCCAGCCGCCCGCGCGCCCAGCCCATGATGAGCGCGCCGATGGCGCCCATCGCCCCGCCTTCGGTCGGCGTGGCGATGCCCAGGAAGATCGTGCCGAGCACCAGGAAGATCAGCAGCAGCGGCGGGATGAGCACGAAGGTCACGCGCTCGGCCAGCCTGGACAGCAGCCCCAGCCGCAGGTACTTGTTGAGCAGGGCGATCACCAGCGCGACGAAGGTGCCGCCGCACATCGCCACGACCACCTTTTCGTCCGTGGCGACCGAGGTCACCGTCTGGCCACTCCACCAGCTGTGCACGTCGGTCAGGTGGCGCGCGACCAGCACCGACACGACAAAGGAGATGACCATGAGCACCAGCAGCGAGCGATAGCCACCGCTGCCGTCGGGCTCGCGGTAGATGCGGGCCTCGGCGGGCAGCGCCGGCACGCTGGCGGGCCGGAAGATGGCGAGGAAGGCCACGTACAGCACATAGCAGCCCACCAGCATGAAGGCCGGCACGAAGGCGCCCTTGTACATGTCGCCCACGCTCTTGCCGAGCTGGTCGGCCATGATGATCAGCACCAGCGAGGGCGGGATGATCTGGGCCAGCGTGCCCGATGCCGCGATCACGCCGCTGCTGAAGCGGCGGTCATAGCCGTAGCGCAGCATGATGGGCAGCGAGATCAGGCCCATCGAGATGACCGAGGCAGCCACCACGCCGGTGGTGGCGGCCAGCAGCGCGCCGACGAAGACCACGGCCAGCGCCAGGCCCCCGCGCATGGGGCCGAACACCTGCCCGACGGTGTCGAGCAGGTCCTCCGCCATGCCGCTGCGCTCCAGGATGAGCCCCATCAGCGTGAAGAAGGGCACCGCGAGCAGCGTGTCGTTGGCCATGATGCCGATCAGGCGCTGCGGCAGCCAGGCCATCACCGAGGACTGGAACACCCCCAGTTCGATGCCGATGAGGCCGAAGGTCAGCCCGCAGGCGCCCAGGCTGAAGGCCACCGGAAATCCCAGCAGCAGGAAGCAGATGAGCCCCGCGAACATGATCGGGGCGAAATTGGCGGTGATGAACTCCACGTCGTGTGCTCCCGTCCGTTCAGCGTGCCTGCGGCGCCGTGGCGGCCGTGTTGGCGTTGCGGGCGTCGGCTTCGGCGCGCTGGCGCAGCACCTCGGCCAGTTCTTCCTCGGCGGTCTTCTCGCCGGGCTTGACGGTCGGGTCAGGGCCATCGCCTGTGAGGAAGGCGATGCGCTTGATCAGCTCGGACCAGCCCTGCAGCAGCAGCAGCGTGAAGCCGATCGGCAACGCCAGCCACACCGGCCAGCGGATCAGTCCGCCGGGATTGCCCGACATCTCGCCCGAGGCGAACTTCTGCATCGTCATGGGCACCGTGTAGTACAGCACCAGCAGGCACACCGGCGTGAGGAAGGCCGCGAAGCCGACGATGTCGATCCAGATCTGCGCTTTCTTGGGCAGGCGGCTGTTGAGCACATCGATGCGCACATGCTCGCGGTTGAGCAGCGTGAAGCCCGCGGCGACCAGGAAGGACCAGGCGAACAGGTACCACTGCACCTCGAGGAAGGCATTGGAACTGGTGTTGAAGATGTAGCGCACCAGCGCGTTGAGCGCACTGATGGCCGTTGACGCCATGATCAGCCAGATCACGACCTTGCCCACCTGCGCATTGAGCCAGTCGATGGCGCGCGAGAGCCTCAGCAAGCCTTGCATGTCTACTCCATTTTTGAATTGGGCCTTTCAGATACGAAGACACCCGGCGCGCTGGCGTTGTGGGCCGCGAGCCGGGTGCGAAAGGCGGGCGGATTCTAAGGGGCCGCGCCGCGTCGACCATGAGGCGAACCCCCAGCCTGTGCGGGCCTGCAGCAGTGCATGTCGGCGCGTCCCGGACCGCGGGCCGCGCGGTCTTCGCCAAGGCGGCTTGGGTCGTCCCGCATGGTGCGGGCGCGCAAGGACTCAGCGCTCGGTCGGGCCGCGTCCCACCATCGCGCGGATGCGCTCGATGAGTTCCTCGATGGCGAAGGGCTTGGCGATCATGTCCATGCCGGGCGCGAGGAACTCCGACCGGATCGCGGCGCGCGCGGCATAGCCGGTCATGAACAGCACCTGCAGGCCAGGCCGCTGCTGGCGGGCGATCTCCGCCACCTGCCGGCCATTGAGGCCGGGCAGGCCCACATCGCTCACCAGCAGGTCGATGCGGCGGTTCGACTGCAGGATGGGCAGCGCCGACGGACCGTCCGCGGCCTCCAGCGTTTGGTAGCCCAGATCGACCAGCACCTCGCGAACCAGCAGGCGCACGCCTGGGTCGTCCTCCACCAGCAGCACGACCTCGCCCTCGGTCGCCAGCGGCCTGCCTGCATCGCGGCTCGCCTCCGGCTGCTCGGAGGGCGGCTCGTCGGAGCAGGGCAGGTACAGGTCCACGCGGGTGCCCTGGTCCGGCACGCTGTCGATGCGCACATGGCCGCCCGACTGCTGGGCGAAGCCGTAGACCATCGACAGCCCGAGCCCGGTGCCCTGGCCGATCGGCTTGGTGGTGAAGAAGGGATCGAAGGCCTTGGCCAGTACGTCGCGGGGCATGCCGCTGCCGGTGTCGGCCACGGTGATGCGGACATAGTGGCCGGGGCGCAGCGGCTCCATCTCGCCGTCCTTCACCGCCAGGTGTGCCGTGGCGATGCGCAGCAGGCCGCCCGAAGGCATGGCGTCGCGCGCGTTGATGGCCAGGTTGAGGATGGCGCTCTCCAGCTGGCTTTCGTCGCCGACCGCCAGGCAGGCCTGGGCTTCCAGCGCCACGTCCAGGCGCACATGCTCGCCCAGTGTGCGGCGCAGCATCTCCTCCATGGAGCGCACGAGATGGTTGACGTCCAGCGGCTTCGGATCGAGCGACTGGCGGCGCGAGAAGGCCAGCAGCCGCTGCACCAGCGAGGCGGCGCGGTGGGCCGATTGGGTGGCGCTGTCCATGAAGCGCTCCAGCCCCTCGGTCTGGCCCTGGGCCACGCGCCGCCGCATCACCTCGATGGCGCCGGTGATGCCCTGGAGCATGTTGTTGAAGTCGTGCGCGATGCCGCCGGTGAGCTGGCCGATGGCCTCCATCTTCTGGCTGTGGCGCAGCCGCGCCTCGGACTCGCGCAGCGCCGTCACGTCGCGGCCGACCGCATGCAGATAGGGCGCGTCGGGCACGGCCGTCCATGACAGCGTGCGGTAGCTGCCGTCGCGGTGGCGCATCCGGCCTTCGTAGCGCAGCGTGGGGATGCCCTGCGCCAGCCGCTCGAACTCGCGTTCGGCGGCAGCCAGGTCCTCGGGATGCGAATAGTCCAGCAGCTGGCCACCCAGCAGTTCCTCCTCGCGCCAACCGAGGATGGCGTACCAGGCCGGGTTGACGTGCAGGATGCGGCCTCCCAGGTCGGCGATCACCATCACGTCGGTGGACAGCTGCCACAGCCGGTCGCGGTCACGCGTGCGTTCCTCCACCCGCTGCGCCAGGGTGGAGTTCATGGCCTCCAGTTGCGCCTGTGCGGCCTTCTGGTCCTCGATGTCGGTGGTGGTGCCGATCCAGCGCATGCTGCCGTCGCCACCCTGCACGGGCTGAGCGCGCACCAATTGCCAGCGCCACTGACCATCATGGCGGCGCAGGCGCAGCTCGGTGCTGTAGGGCGTCAGGGTGGTGCAGGCACGGGCCCAGGCGGCCCGCATCGAGGCGTGGTCCTCGGGGTGCAGGGTCGCCAGCCATCGGTGGCCAAGGAGCTCGTCCGGGCGGGCACCGGTGTAGTCGAGCACCTGCTGGTTGACCCAGTCCAGCGCGCCGTCGGGGCCCGCCGTCCACACCTGGTTGGGCACGGCCTGGGCGAGGGCGCGAAAGCGCGCCTCGCTTTCGCGCAGGGTGGCCTGGGCCAAATGGCTCACGGTCACGTCCTGCACCACGCCGCGCATGAGCAAGGGCGCGCCGGTGCTGTCGCGCACGATCTCGGCGCGGCGCCAGATCCAGCGCAGCCGGCCGTCGTCGGCGCGGCGGATGCGGTACTCGACATCGAGCGGCGCGCTGCCGTCGCTGCGGCTGTGGGTGTCGGACATGCCCTCCGCCTCGCCGGGCACCTTCAGGGTTTCCAGCATCGACGAGGGCACGGGTGCGGCATGGGCCGGCAGGCCGAAGGCGCGGAAGAAGCCCGGCGAGGCAGTGACGGTGTCGGCCGGAATGTCCAGCACGAACACGCCCACGCCGCCGGCCGCCTGGGCCAGCCGCCATTGCTCTTCCATCTCGCGCAGGTGGGCCTCGCTGGCCGCCAGGCGGCGCGTGGCGTTCACGCGGGCCGTGGTCTCCTTGACGATGCACAGCACCCCGCAGATGCGGCCGTCGTGCTCGCGCACGGGCGAGTAGGAGATGTCGAAGAACACGTCTTCCATCTGCCCGTGGCGGTTGATGCGGAAGGGCCGGTCCTGGGCGGCGACCGTCTCGCCGAAGTGCAGCACGCGGTCCAGCAGCGGCTGCAGGTCGTCCCACAACTCGCTCCAGTGTTCCTGGCCCGGGCGACCGAAGGCCGTGGGATGCTTGTTGCCGATGGTGGGCGCGTAGGCGTCGTTGTAGAAGGCGACGTAGTCCTGGCCCCAGAACAGCACGATCTCCGCCTGCGAAGGCAGCATCATGTCGATGAGCATGCGCAGTGTCGGCGGCCACTCGGAGGCCGGCCCGAGGGGGCAGCGCTCGGCGGTCAGGGCGCGCGCCAGGGCGGCGCACTCGCCTCGGACGAAGGGCCAGTGGGTGGGGACGGATGCGGCGCGCATAGGTCGCGGGAATGCGGCCGGATTATGGTGGCGGCACGGGGCGGCCGATGTCAGCGGATCACGCGTTATGGCCCGTCCCGGCCTGGCGGCTGCGCATGCGTTCGATCCACTGGGCCAGGCTGAAGTGGGCGCCGGTGCCGGCGTCCCGGGCGATGCGGATGCGGCCGATCGACAGCGTGCGCAGGTCCTCGCGCTCCGTGCCGCGCGCGATGATGACCTGGCGGTACAGGTCCAGCCGTTCGACCGTGATCACCCGGTCCGAGGCCTGGCCGTAGATGTCCGTGTACTGGATGCGCAGCGTCGGATGCGGGTTGTCGTACAGCGCGGTGTTCGCCACCGGCGGGGCCGCCGCGGGCGACGGCACGGGGGCACTGGGAACGGCGCCGGTGCTGCGGCCTTGCAGCGGCATGGCGAGGGTGCCCGAGCGCGAGCGGGCCGTGTCGATGCGGTGGTGGCGCTGCCGCCAGGCGCGCGATCCATCCCACAGGCGCCAGGCCAGGGCCGCCAGCCCCATGACCACGGCCGACGCCAGCATCCAGTGTTCCCAGCGGCCGAAGCTCAGCGGTTGCATGGCGTCCTCCCAATGCGGATGGCACCGCCACCCCGCGCCAGGGGCTGCAGGCGCAGCGCCCCCGGGATGGGGCGGGCCGGATGCCTCGGACGATTCTAGGAAGGCGCAGGCCTTTCCGGCCAGCGGGTGCGCTCAGCGCTGCGGCATGTCCTTGTACGAATAGCCCAGGCTGACGGTGGCGTCCTCTGGAATGGGCGGCATGGTGGCGTTCCAGTCCTCCCACTGCTGGCGCATGGCGGCCAGGCGGGCGGGCTCGCGCGGCGCCAGATTGGCCCGCTCGCGCTCGTCGGCCGGGATGTCGAACAGGTAGTCGTGTCCGTCCACGCGCAGGTACTTCCAGCGGCCGTCGCGCAGGGCGCGCTGGCCACGGTGGTTCATGCGCCAGTGCAGCGGCCGCGCGAAGGTGGCGGCCGGGTCGCGCAGCACGGGCATGAGGGAGACGCCGTCCAGCGGATGGTCCGGGTCTGCGGCGACACCGGCGGCGTCGAGCATGGTGGCCGACCAGTCCATGGTCATGCACAGCTGCTCGCTGCGGCCGCCGGGGGCGATGGCGGCCGGCCAGTGGGCGATCCACGGCACGCGGATGCCGCCTTCGGTCAGGTCCATCTTGCCGCCGACCAGCGGCCAGTTGTCCGAGAAGCGCTCGCCGCCGTTGTCGCTGGTGAAGACGACCAGCGTGTTGTCCAACCGGCCGGTGCGGCGCAGGGCCTCCACGATCCAGCCGATGCCTTCGTCCATGTGGTGGATCATGCGGCGGTAGACGTGGATGTTGCCGCCGGCCAGGTCGAACAGGTTGTCCTTGACGGCGGGGGCGCGGCCGGCGTCCTCGCGCGTTTCCCAGGGCCAGTGCGGCGCGGTGTAGTGCAGGCTCAGGAAGAAGGGCGCCTCGCCGGCGGCCATGCGCTCGACGTAATCCACGGCGCGGTGGGAGAACAGGTCGGTGAGGTAGCCCTCGTCGTGCTTCTCTTCCTCGCCGAAGAACAGGTCGTGCGTGCCGCGGCTGTCGCAGTGGGTGAAGTAGTCCACCCCGCCCGACAGCGGCCCGAAGAACTCCTCGTAGCCCGAGCGCAGCGGCCCGAAGGCGGGCGGATAGCCCAGGTGCCACTTGCCGATCAGGGCGGTGCGGTAGCCGGCGTCCTTGAGCAGCGAGGGCAGGGTGGGGTGCGAGGGCGGCATGCCCAGCGTGTTGCTGCCGCGGCTCTTGCTGTTGATCGGCTCCTCGGCCGCGCCGCGCAGCCGGTACTGGTAGCGGCCGGTGATCATGCCGAAGCGGGTGGGCGAGCACACGGGCGAGTTTGCGTAGCCCTGGGTCAGCAGCAGGCCGCCCGCAGCCAGCTGGTCCAGCACGGGCGAGACCTTGCCGAAGGGCGCGTCGCGGCCGCCGTAGCAGCCCAGGTCGGCGTAGCCCAGGTCGTCGGCGACGATGAAGATGATGTTGGGGCGGCCGGCCCCGGGGGTGGCGGTGGCGTTCATGGCTGGTAGCCCGAGGTCTTGACGACGGGTGCCCATTGGGCGCGGAAGGCCTTGAGCATCGCCTCGGTTTCGGCGCGGGTGCTGACCACCGGCTGCATCCTGGCGTCGGTGAACTTGCGCTGGGTGTCGGGTTCCTGCATCACGTCGTGGATCTCGCGTGCCAGGCGGTCGGCCTTGTCGCGCGGCATCGAGGCTGGGGCGAAGAAGGCGTTCCAGCCCACGGCCGTGATGTCCAGGCCGGCTTCCTTGAAGGTGGGCACGTCGGGTGCGAAGGCCGAGCGCTTGGCGCTCGAGACCGCCAGGATGCGCACCTTGCCCGATTCATGCTGCGGCAGCAGCACGTCGAAGGTGTCGACGGCGATGGGGATCTGGCCGCCGATCAGGTCGGTCATCACCGTGGAAGAGCCGCGGTAGCCCACCACCTCGGTCTTGACCTGGGCCTTCTGGCCCAGCATGAGCGCGAAGAAGTGCGGCAGGCTGCCGGTGGCGGGCACACCCACGTTGGCCTTCTCGGGGTTGGCCTTCATCCAGGCCAGCAGGTGCGACAGCTGCTTGACCGGCACCGCGCTGCCCACCACCAGGCCGAACTCGTAGTTGTTGACGTTGGACAGCGGCTGGAAGTCGCGCTCCGGGTCGTAGCCGTTGTCCTTGAAGACCAGCGGCGCCACCACCATGACGGCCGGGTTGGCCACCATGATCACGTTCTGGCCGGCAGGCGTGTTCCTGACCTGCTGGGCGGCCAGGCGGCCACCCGCGCCCGCCTTGTTGTCCACCACGACGGGCACGCCCAGCTTGGCGGTGAGGCGGTCGGCCACGATGCGGGCGACGCGGTCGGTGGCGCCGCCGGGGGCATAGCCGACGACGATGCGCAGGGGGCCGTCAATTGCCGGCTGGGCGGAGACTGCGCCTGCCAGGGTGGCAAGGGCCAGGGCCGCCGCGAGGCGGTGGAATGTTCTGCGTGGGCTCATGGGTGACTACCGGATCGCTCGAAATGAAGCTCGCGCGACTGTAGGGCCGCCACAATCGATGGATCAGATCCATCATCCCTCGGATTTACCCCATGACCCGCCGTCCCGACGCGGCCTGCGCCCGTCCTGCCTCCCTCGATCCGCTGCTGCTGTATCGCATGTCGCGCGTCATCGCGGTGGCGGGCAGCATGGTGCTGCGGCTGTGCGAGGGGCGCTTCGGCATCACCCGGCGCGAATGGCGGTTGATCGCCACGCTGGCGGGCAAGGGGCCCATGGGCTCGTCCGAGCTGGCGCAGCAGACGCAGCTGGACCGGGTGCGCACCTCGCGCGCCCTCGGTTCGCTGGTCGACAAGGGACTCGTTCTGCGCGAGCAGGCCAGCGGTGACCGGCGGCATGTGGCCGTCGCGCTCAGCGAGCGGGGACAGGCGATCTATGACGCGCTCTACCCGCAGGTCACGGAACTGAACCGGCAGCTGCTGCAGGCCTTGGGCGAGCGACAGCAGCCCTTTCTCGACGGGCTGGACCGGCTGGAGGCCAGGGCGCTCGAACTGGCATCGCAGGCCGAGCTGCCCAAGGCACCGCGCGGGCGCAGAGCGGGCTGAGCGCTTCTTTCCAGCGGCGCTGCGCGGTCGCGCCGTCGTTGGCCGCAGCAGCGGCGCCGTCGAGGGTCAGACCGCGCCCGGCTGCACCGGCGGATGGGCACCGATGTCCTCCCCCGTCCGTTCGTGTCGGGCGCTGCCAAGGTCGCCTTCCACCCGCATGCGCGGCAGGAACTGCGGGTACTCGCGCTGCATGAAGTCGATCACGCCCTCGCGCACCCGGCAGCGCAGGTCCCAGGCCAGGCCGGAACTGGCGGCCGTGCACAGGATGCGCAGCTGCATGGTGCGCTCGGTGGCATCGGTCACCACGAGGTTGAAGAAGCGACCATCCCACTCGGGCGCGGCCTTGACCACGCGCTCCACCTCGGCGCGCAGCGGCGCCAGCGGCATCCCATAGTCCACGAACAGGAAGACCGAGCCCAGCAGCTGCGAGCTGTTGCGCGTCCAGTTCTGGAAGGGCTTCTCCATGAAGTAGTTCAGCGGAATGATCAGCCGCCGGTCGTCCCAGATGCGCAGCACCACGTAGGTGCCGGTGATCTCTTCCACGCGCCCCCATTCGCCCTCGACGATCAGCACGTCGTCGATGCGGATCGGCTGGGTCAGTGCGATCTGGATGCCCGCGATCAGGTTGCTGAACACCGGCTTGGCGGCCAGACCGCCGACGATACCGATCACGCCCGCCGAGGCCAGCAGGCTGGCGCCGACCTGGCGCGCGCCCGGAAAGGTCATCAGGGCCATGGCCGCGCCGATGATCACCGCCACCACCATCGCCGTGCGCGAGAGCACGCGCGCCTGGGTCAGGATGCGCCGCGCCGCCATGTTGTCGGCCACGTCCACCGGATGGCGGGCGATGATGCCGTCCGCCAGTCCGCCGATCAGCCGCACGACCAGCCAGGTCAGCGACACGATCAGCAGCAGCCCGTTGAGGTGGCGGATGTTGCCGATGAACTCCAGGTCATCCGGCGCGGCCTGCCAGACCGTCTGCAGGGCCAGCAACGGCAGCACGGCGCTGGCGGGCGCGCGGGCCGCCTGCACCACCATGTGGACCACCGGCAATGGTCGCGTCACGCGCATGAGCACGGCGCGCCCCACGCGGAAGATGACAAGGGCGATGACCACCGCCACCACGGCGGCGATCAGGGTCTGGGTCCAGGGCAGGGCCAGGATGGCTTGCAGGTTCATTCGGCATCTCCATGCGGCAGCGCAGGCGGTGGGCCGGCGCGGGCCGGCGACCGCAGTCAGGCGCTGCGGGGTTGCTGGGAAGGGGCTGCCGGCAGCATGGCGGGGTCGCGCAGGATCTGCGCCACATCCGCCTTGATCTGCATGGCAATGCCCGCGGCGAGGTCGAGCCGGCGCAACAGCCAGGGGCTGATGTCCTGATCGAAGGGGTCCGGCAGGGGCACCGGCCCGGAGGACAGCGAGGCCGCCGGGGCGGTATCCGGCGCATCCGCCAGTTCCGCCCGCTCGGGTGCGCCGGCGGGACGAGGCCCGATCGCCTCGTCGATACGCCGCGCGGCGCGCTCCAGGGGACCCTGGACCTGAGACGGATCCAGCCGGTCGTGCCGCAGCACGAGCATGGACTTCACCGCCGACAGCTGCGCCAGCAGCTGGTAGCTGTGAGCCTGCAGGCGCTCCAGCGGTTCCAGCGGCGGCTGTACGGCACGGGGCTCCGACAGCGAGCGCTGCGTCGCCTGCACCAGCGCCGAGAGGGCATCGAAGGCCTCCCGCCGCGCCAGCCGCCATTCCAGCTCCGGTGCCGTCTCCAGGGCATGCAGCTGGCCGAGCGACAGCGAGAGCCGCGCATGCCGGGCCTGCGCCGCCACCGTCCGCCGCACCAGGGCCGGAATCTGCGTGCGCTCCCAGGATGGCAGCACATAGCAGAAGGCCCACGCCAGCGCGGCGCCGATCAGCGTGTCGGCGATACGCTCCCCGAGCGCGAAGGTGGGCGCGGCGCCGGCATACAGCTGGTGCGCCTGAACCAGCCCCAGCACCGTGGCGGCCACGGCTGTCAGGGTGTATTTGCGCACCGCGAAGCCATGGGCGAAGGCCTGCGCCGCCGTCATGGCCAGCAGCAGCTCGACGGGGCCGGGATGGGTGGCCAGCAGTGCCACGGCGAACAGGCTGCCCACCAGCGTGCCGGCCACGCGCTGGTTGCGCCGCTCCAGCGTCTGCGCCAGGCTGCCGCGCAGCACCACCACGATGGTGAGCAGGATCCAGTAGTCGTGCGAGCCCCAGGGCATCAGCACGGCGATGACGTAGCCGGTGGCCAGTGCCAGCGCGGCGCGGATGGCATGGCGCAGCGGCGGTGCGTCCCAGCGCCAGAGCGCGAGGAAGGGCCGGATCGACCACTCGGTGGGACTGACGAAGACCTGCCAATGCGCGCGGACGACGGCCAGGTCGGGCGCCTCGTCGCCTCGCGCCAGGCGGGCGAGGCGCACCGTCTCATCGTTCAGATGGGCCAAGCGGTTGGCCAGACCGCGGGCCAGTTGGCCGGGGGAGGGGCCGCCGAAGGCCGCCGTCTCGTCGGCGTCCGCAGGGATGGCAGCCAACGCCTGCCGGCGGTCGGCGATGACCGCGGGCCGGCGCATCTGCAGCAGGGCATCGGCCAAGGCCTCGACGTCGTCGGCCATGGCCTCCAGCGCCTGGCGCATGGCCGCCAGCTGGGCGCCGTGGCGTGGATGGCTGCGCAGCGTCTCCAGGTCGAGTTCGCTGGCCAGCAGGTGGTCGCGCATCTCCAGCACCGTCATCAGCATGCCGGCCAGCCGCTGGCGGTAGGGCGTGCGCGGGGATTCGAAGACCAGGTCGCGGGTGGACTGCAACTGGTCGGCCAGCGCCGCCTGCGCGCGCAGCATGGCGCCGAGCGCCGGCGCGTCGACCTCGCGCACATCGCTGGATTCGTCCCGCGCGCGGAACTGCCGCGCCTGCGCCCGCATCAGCCCCGCCATCGACAGCAGCAGGTCGGCCATGTATTGCGTTCGGTAGCGGGCGTTGAGCACCAGGTTCATCAGCGTGGCGTAGACCACGTACAACGCCGATCCCAGCGCCATGTGCCCGGTGCGGGCCAGCGCCTCGGTGAGGCCGGAAGGTGGGCGCGTCGCCATCGAGAACACCATGGCCAGCATCAGCGCGATGGCGATGGGGATGCCGCGCTTGCCCCAGGCCATGGCCAGGAAGGCGAGGAAGGAGGCCGGCACCAGCAGCAGGCCGAGGCGCCCCGGCATGGTGTGCAGCATCTGCACCGCGAAGAAAAGTGGCAGGCTGAGCAGGGCCGCGGGCAGCAACTGGCGCAGCTTGCCGCGGCGAGGCGCCGCGCGGTCGGGGGGGCTGGCGACGATGACGCCTGTGGCCGCCGATGCGGCCGCTGCCGCACCCAGCCACAGATGCACACCGCCCGAGATCAACAGCAGGCCGAGGGCCACCGACAGCCCGTTCGTGACGTCGTGGCTGAGGGCGGTGCGCAGGCTTTTGCGCACCTGGGGACGGCCGGCCGTGCTCAGGCTCACGCGCCCGGATTGCCTTCGTTGCTTTCGGGGGCGCGCTTGACGCGCGTCAGCTTGCGGGGCGCGGCGGGGGCGGGCGCCGGTGCCTCGGCGCCGCCTTCGGCCTCGGCCTCTTCGGTGCCCAGGCCGACGGTGGAGCGGGCGTAGATGTCGGCCGAGTCGTCGGCGCCGGCGGTGCGGCGGCTGGGGTCGACCGAGCGGATGCGCTCGGTGGCGGCCAGCTTGTCGTCCACGCCGGCGAACTTGGAGTATTTGCTCAGGATCGGCACCAACTGGCCGTAGATGCGCGGCGTGCCGGCCAGCAGTTCGCGCTGGTCCAGGAACTCGCCTTCGCCGGTGAAGTTGCTGATCAGGCCACCCGCCTCGGTCACCAGCAGCGAGCCGGCGGCGGCGTCCCAGATGTTGAGGCCCGTCTCGAAGAAGGCCTCGGTGTAGCCGGCGGCCACATAGGCGAGGTCCAGCGCGGCGGCGCCGGGGCGGCGCAGGCCGGCAGCGCGGGGCATCAGGTCGGCCATGATGGCCAGGTACTGCTTGAAGTTGTCGCCGGTGCGGAAGGGGAAGCCGGTGGAGATCAGGCTCTCGGGCAGGCGGATGCGCTTGGACACGCGGATGCGCCGCTCGTTGAGGTAGGCGCCGCGGCCGCGCGAGGCGGTGAACAGGTCGTTGCGCGTCGGGTCGTAGACCACGGCCTGCTCGATCTTGCCGCGCACCGACAGCGCGATGGACACGCAGTACACGGGGAAGCCGTGGATGAAGTTGGTGGTGCCGTCCAGCGGATCGATGATCCAGACGTATTCGGAATCGCGGGCGCCGTGCTCGCTGCCCGATTCCTCGGCCAGGATGCCGTGGCCGGGATAGGCCGTCAGCAGCGTCTCGATGATGATCGCCTCGGCGGCATGGTCCACCTCGGTCACGAAGTCGTTCACCTGCTTCTGCGAGACGCGCACCGCTTCGACGTCGAGCGCGGCGCGGTTGATGATGGCGCCAGCGGCGCGGGCGGCCTTGATGGCCACGTTGAGCATGGGATGCAGGTTGGACGACATGAGTTGTGCGAGGAACGGGTGCGGGCCCGGCCCGCCAGAGACGCGTCCGGCGATGCGGACGGAAAAGAAGGCGCGCATTTTAGCGGGCAGCGCGTTCGTCGTTCTACAATGAGAACAATTCTCAAAAAGTCTGCATAGAACGTCTTTGATCGTCAGCCAGACCGGTCGTGCCGCCTGACGCGGTGCGCCTTCCGGGCCCAGCCAGCGATGCGAGGGTGCCGGCCTCCGTGCCGGCCTCCCTCGCGTGTCTTGCCTGGAGCCTTGTCCATGTTTCCGACCTGCCGGACCGCCGAGGCGGCCCTTGTCTCGGGGCGCGATGCCGCGCCTTTCCTTACTCGCCGGCGCGGCGCCGGCCCGTTTGCGCGGCCGCCGGTCCGCTCGATCCTGGGGGCACTCGCATCCCGGGCGCAGCCGGAGTTCGCGTGGTGAGCGGCGCGATGCCTCTGGCGCAGCAGTGGCTGTCCCGGGCTTGGCAGGCCGGCCCGGTGGTCTCGCGCATCGCCGCAGCCGTGGGCGGCGGCTATGCACTGGGCGCACTCACCAGCGTGGCCGCGCTCGCGCTGCCGGCGAGCCGTCCGCAGGCCGTGTTGGGCGGTGCGTTGGCGAGCTTCGCGGTGTTCGCGGCGGCGGTGATCTGGGTGTTCGCCGCGCGCAGCGCCACGCGGGCCTGGGTCGGGCTGCTGATCGCCGCGCTGCCACTGCTGCTGGCCAGCGCCCGGGTGTGGCGTTTGGGAGTGGGCGGATGAAGAAGCACGCCCCGCCCGCGCGCGGCCTGCGCCAGCGCATGTCCGACCTGCACATCTGGGCCGGCCTGCTGGTCGGCTGGCTGCTCTATGCCATGTTTCTCACCGGCACGGTGAGCTACTTCAAGGAAGAGATCTCGCAGTGGATGCGGCCCGAGGTGCCGCACCGCGCCGACCGCCCCGACCCTGCCACCGTGGCCGAGCGCGTGACGGCCGGCCTGCAGGCGCGCGCCCCGGACAGCACGCAGTGGAGCTTCGCGCTGCCCGACGACCGCAATCCCCTGGCCGACGCCTTCTGGCGCAAGCCGGCCGCGCAGGGGCGCCGCGCCTTCGAAAGCGCCAGCTTCGATCCTCACACCGGCCAGGTGGTGGCGGCGCGCGAGACGCGCGGCGGCGAGTTCTTCTACCGCTTCCACTTCCAGTTCCACTACATGCCGGTCCTGTGGGGGCGCTGGCTGGCCGGCATCTGCGCCATGTTCATGCTGGTGGCCATCGTCAGCGGCGTGATCACGCACAAGAAGATCTTCACGGACTTCTTCACCTTCCGATTGGGCAAGGGGCAGCGCTCCTGGCTCGACGCGCACAACGTGCTCTCGGTGCTCGGGCTGCCCTTCCACCTGATGATCACGTACACGGGCCTGGTGACGCTGATGCTGCTGTACATGCCCTTCGGCGAGCAGGCGGCCTTCAAGACGCCGGCCGAGCGCCGAACGCTCACCGCCCAGATGAGCGCCTTCGTCCAGCCGCAGACGCCCAGCGGCCAGGCGGCGCCGCTGGCGCCCATCGGGCCCATGGTTCGGCAGGTGCAGGCGCGCTGGGGCGCCGACGCCCTGGGGCGCGTGACCATCGCCAACCCGGGCGACGCGGTGGCGCGGGTGGTGGTCACGCGCGGCGACGAAGGCCGGGTGTCGGTCAGTCCGCAGTACATGCTCTTCGAAGGCAGCACCGGCCGCCTGCTGGAGGTCAGGGACCGCGTGGGCCCGGCCGCCGAAACTCGCGGCGTGATGTATGCCCTGCACCTCGGCCGCTTCAGCGATGGCTTGACGCGCTGGCTCTACTTCCTCGTCAGCCTGGCGGGCACCGCCATGGTGGGCACGGGCCTGGTGATGTGGACCGTCAAGCGCCGCGCCAGGTTGCCCGATCCTGCGCGGCCGTACTTCGGCTTCTGGCTGGTGGAGCGGCTGAACATCGCCGCGATCGCCGGCCTGTCCATCGCCATGGCCGGCATGCTGTGGGCCAACCGGCTGCTGCCCGTCGGCATGGCGCAGCGCGCCGAATGGGAAGTCGACGTGTTCTTCATGGTCTGGGGGGCAACCCTGGCCTGGGCGCTGCTGCGGCCGGCCCGCCGGGCCTGGATCGAACTGCTGTGGACCGCCGCCGCCGTGCTGGCGCTCCTGCCGGTGGCGAGCTGGCTGACCACCGGTCGCCACCTGCTGGCCAGCCTTCAGGCGGGCGACGGCGTGTTCGCCGGCATGGAGCTGACGCTGTGGGCCCTCGCCGCGCTGCATGCGGTGCTGGCCCTGCGCACGATGCGGCACCAGGCCCGTCTGCCCAGGCCGCGGGCATCGGCGAAGGCGGCTGTCCCGCGGACGCCGGCCGATGGGCTGGCTGCCGAAGGGGGCCGCTGATGCACGCGCTCGTCACTGCACTGCTGCTCGCCGGTTTCGCGCTACTGGCCGCGGCGATGGAGCGGCACCAGGACGACCTCTTCGGCCGGCCGCTGCCGGCCCGTCTCACCGCGCTGCTGCGGCTCGGAGGCAGCGCCGCGCTGCTGCTCGGCCTGGCCGCCGCCGTGCAGGCCTGGGGCTGGGCCGTGGGGCTGGTCGTCGGTTGCGGCCACCTGAGCGTCGCGGCCGGTGCGGTGGTGCTGGCGCTGGTGGCCTGGAACCGGCGCCACGGCCGCTGAAGGCGCGCGGCGGCATCACGGCCGCCGCCGCCATCCTCACTCCGCGATCCGGCTGCTGCTGTACTGCGGATCGGCCTGGATTTCCGCCTCGGTGAACGGCACCTTGAGCCACTGCTTGGCGCTGTAGCGCCGGGTGTAGTCGCCGTTGTGCGGCGAGGCCGGATCGTCCGATTGCGAGAAGGTCAGGAAGGTGTGGGCCTGCACGCCCGCCGCGTCGAATTGCACCACCTGCATGTAGCTGTTGCCGTTGGGGTCCCCGTCCATGCTGTAGCCGCCTTGCTCGATGCGCTGCTCGGAACAGGCGATGGTGAAGTAGCCGACATTGCCGCAGCCGCCATAGAGCGGGATGCGCACGCCGCCGCGGGTGGCGAACAGCGTCTCTCCCCGCGGCGCATTGAGCGCGAAGCCACTGGCCTGGATCGCCAGTGTGGCGGCGCCCATCGCCTGACGCAGGCTGGCGGCGGCCGCGGGCTGCAGGTCGCGCGGCGTGTTCAGCGGGTCGGCGGCGTCGAAGGGCACGGCCCACAGCGCGGCCGCGCCGAGCTTCTCGGCCCGGCGCCAGAACTCGTCCCATACATGCGCGCCGCGGGCGTCGGCGTTGCCGGTGGAATCCCAGTTGCGCAGTTGGTCGCAGGCGGCAGCGATGTCCACCGTGCGCGCCGGGGAATAGGTCTGGCCGGTGGCGGCATCGGCGCTCACGCTGACCGTGGTGGGCGCGGTGCAGGCCAGCGTCAGGGCCTGGCTCTTGACCAGCTCCGCGCTGAGCACGCGGCTGCCCAGCACCATGCGCTGCACGATGTCGGGCGTGGCGCGGTTGCCGGCATAGCCGTCGGTGCCGGCCAGTCGTGCGCGGGCCATCAGGTGGCCCATGCGGGTGCGCAGCGACTGCGCCTCCGTGCCGGTCGGGCCGATGATGGACGGATAACCCGTGAGTGGCGCGTCCGGGTTGGCCAGCCAGTAGCTGTCGTTCATGTTGGCGACGTAGTCGTCGCGCAGCAGCCCGGGCATCTGGGTGGCCGGCAGGGCCCCGGGCTGTGCGGCAGCGGGGTCGACCGTCCAGTTGCACGCCGAGCGCGAGCCGTCCAGCACGGGCACGCGGGGCAGGGCCGCCGCCAGCGCGGCGCTGAACGGCGTGGCGCAGGCCGAGAGCTGCGCCGGCGGCACATTGGGCATGGCGCCGATGTCGCCGTACCAGGCCTGGCTGCTGCCGCGGCCTACCGCCACGGTGTTCACCCAGGGGATGGACGATTCCTCCTTCTGGATGGCGATCAGCTCGTCCAGCGACTTCGCCGTGTTCCAGCGCATCCAGGTGCGGAACAGCCGGTAGTTGTCGGCATTGATGTCGCGGATGGCGAAGGCGCTGGTGGCCGACCACGCCAGCGCCGGGTTGAGCGTGCCCAGGTTGACCATGGGCCCGTACTCGCTGCGGTAGAGCGTGCGGGTGACGGGGGCGCCGTCCTTCACGGCGACGGTGATGCGCTGGGCCGTCATCTTCACCTTCTGGCCATCGCGCATATAGGCCGTGGGGTCGTCAGAGGCCAGTGTCAGCTGGAAGAAGCCGAAGCGGCGCGCCGTTGAGACTGTGTGGCTCCAGGCCACCCCGCTGTTGAAGCCGATGAGGATGACCGGGATGCCCAGGAAGGAGCTGCCGCTCACGTCCAGCTCGCCCGGGATGGTCAGCTGCGCCTGGTAGAAGCGGTCGGGCCCGCGCCAGTACCAGTGGGGGTTGCCGAACAGCACCGGCCCGCCGCCGGTGGCCGCGCCTCCGAAGCCGTACATGTTGCTGCCCACCCCGGACTCGCCGCCCACTTCGAGCGCGGGCGCCGCAATGTTCTGCGGGCGCAGCACGGCGTACTGCCGGGCAGGGCTGCGTAGCGTCCGGCGGGTGGTCGTGATGGGCGCCGGCGGCTGGGCGTTGGCGATGGCCGAAAGGAAGTTGCTGTAGCCGGCGGCAAAGTTGGCCTGGTACATCCGGCGCCACAGATCGGCGGTCGTGACCGTCGTGACCCAGGCCTGGTCGCGGCAGGCTGCGTGGCGACCGGGACTGCCGCCCGACTTCAGCTCGCGCACATAGCGGTTGTAGCCGGCGGTGAAGCCTTCCACCATCTGCAGCAGTTTGGCGGGCTGGGCCGCCATCACGGCCTGGATGCGGGCGTCGTCCATCACCTGGCGGTGGAAGAAGTCGGAGTCGATGTTCTTCGGACGGCCGATGGTGCCGCTGGTGGTCACCTGCGCATCCGCGCCCAGCCAGCGCGAGCGCTCGCCGCGGTAGGTGAGGAAGGCATCCGCCATCGTGCACAGCGCATCCTGCGCCTGGGCATAGCCGTAGCCGTAGCCCACGCCACCCCAGTCGGCGGCCTTGATGTGGGGAACGCCCAGCGCGGTGCGGCGGATTTCGGCCTGGTAGGCAGCCGCAGGCGCCGGGGCTGGCGAGGGGGCAGGCGCGGGCGCGGGAACGAAATGGCTGGTGCCGCCGCTGCCGCCACAGGCGGCCAGCGAGGCGATGGCAAGCAGGGTCAAGGGCCGCAGATGGCGGCCGAGCGAAGGGGTCACGGTGGTCTCCTGTTTCTTGTTGGCGGCGTCTTGGCACGCCAGCCGGCAGCGTAGGGCGTCGCACATCCGGTGGCTTGTACATAGCCGCTACTCGGCGGGGCGGCGGCGGGCCCGTGCGGTCCGGACGCCCTCCGATGGGCCGGCCTTGCGCGTGCAGGATCAGGTGGGCCAGGCGCGTGTGGCCGCGTCGTCCACCGAGAGCTGCACGCGGCGCGGGTCGGCGAGGAAGGAGGGCGCGAGCCCGAAGCAGGACTGGAAGGTCCGGCTCATGTGCGCCGAGTCCGAGAAGCCGCCGGCCAGCGCCACCTGGGTCAGCGGTGCGCCCTCGCGCATCTGCTGGATCGCGCGGCGGATCTTGGCCCACAGGGCATAGCGCGTCACCGACAGGCCGGCCTGCTCACGGAAGAGGTGCGTGAGCCGGTCGGCCGACAGGCCCGCGATCTCGGCCAATGCAGGCAGGGGACATGCCTGTGGATCGCGGCGGATGGCCGCAGCCACTCGGCAGACGCGCGGGTCGAGGTTGCGCGTGCCTCCCGGGGCTGGCGGCGCGGCGCTGCCGACGATCCGCCGTAGCGCCTCATCGCACAGCGTCTGCAGCTGGATGGCATCGAGCTGGCCGTGCACGGCCCCTTCGCATGGCTGCGCCAGAGGCGCGAGGATGTCGGGCGCCAGCACGTGAATGCGGTTGCTGCCGAGCCGTTTGGCCAACAGACGATGGTGGAGGGCGGCGGGGTCGATGTTGAGCGACAACAGCCCCCAGCGGCTTACGTCCAGGCGGCGGGCCACCAACGGCGGCACCCAGGCGGCGCTGGCCTGTACCCGCTCGCCATGGCCGGACACCAGCGTGAAGCTCCGGCCGGGAGGTGCGATCAGCACCGTGCCGCTCGCGCGGGCGGTGAGGCCGGAGGCGATGGCGTGAGTGGCGTAGAGGAAGCGGTCTTCCCAGAGATGCAGGTGCGCGTCGGACACGGTGAAGGAGCGAAGCCCGCTCGGAGTGTGCGGTCGCGCCCCTTCCTGGTGCGTCGGCAGAAACCCCGGGGCCGGGGCCCCCGCGTGTCAGTCGCCGAAGGATGCGGCGAGCGGCACGTCGATGACGATGTCGCTGCGCGCCTCGGCCACGCAGGGCAGGATCCAGCCTTCCGCGCGCTCCTCGCGGGTCACCCCCGGCCATTCGATGGTGTGCACCACCGCGCCTTCGCGCACCTGGCACAGGCAGGTGCGGCAGGTGCCGTTGCGGCAGGAGCTCGGCAGCACCGCGCCCGCGTCCTCGGCCGCGCGCAGCAGGCTCCGGCCGGCTTGCGCGGTGAAGCGAAGGCCCGAGGGCTGGATGAGGACGCTGTAGGACATGGCAGCAAGCAGGGGAGGGGCGCAGTGTAGGGGCGGGGGCGACCCGCGCCGGGCGGCGACAATGGCGGCCCGATTTTTTAGAAGTTCTGAATGTCTCCGTACGAAGTCTGCCCCGCCGAAACCCGTGACGCCCGTGCCATCGCCGAGATTCACGCTGCCGCCGCCCGGGCCGCCTACCAGGGGCTGGTGCCCGACGACCAGCTCGACGCGCTGGTCGCGCCCGGCACCCGCGAAGCCAAGTGGCGCCAGGCCATCGAATTCGCCGAGCCGCAGGTGCTGGTGGCCGTGCAGGGCGACCAGGTGGTCGGCTTCGTCGGCTTCGACCGCTCGCGCGATCCCAAGACGCCGCCCACCACCGGCGAGATCTGGGCGCTGTACGTGCATCCCGACCATTGGGGCAAGGGCGTGGCCCTGCAGCTGTGGGATGCTGCCACCGAAGGCCTGGAGGACGAGGGCTGCACCACCGTCACCGCCTGGGTGCCGCTGCGCAACGAGCGCGCCCTCAACTTCTTCGAGCACCAGGTCGGCTTCAAGCGCGACATGAAGACCGCCAAGACCACGGCGCTGAACAGCACCGTGCGCATCGAGGAAGTGCGGCTGAAGCGCACGCTGGGTTGACGTCTGCGCTGACGCAGGACCGGCACGCCGCCCCTTAGGCTCCTGCGCGCAGCGAGCTTGCGCTGTGCCCCTGACCGAGAACTCCCCGCATGGCCTCCAGTCTCCTCCTGTTGCTCGACGACATCGCCACCGTGCTCGACGACGTGTCGGTGCTCACCAAGGTGGCGGCCAAGAAGACCGCCGGTGTGCTCGGCGACGACCTGGCGCTCAATGCTCAGCAGGTGACGGGCGTCAAGGCCAACCGCGAGTTGCCGGTGGTCTGGGGCGTGGCCAAGGGCTCGCTGCTTAACAAGGCCATCCTGGTGCCGGCGGCGCTGGCCATCGCGTCGTGGCTGCCCTGGCTGATCACGCCGCTGCTGATGGTGGGCGGCGCCTTCCTCTGCTTCGAGGGCGTCGAGAAGCTGGCCCACAAGTTCCTGCACAAGGGCGAGGATGCCCAGGCGCGCCGCGAGCATGTGCAGGCCATGGTGGAGGGCGGCGCCGATCCGGCCCAGTTGGAGAAGGACAAGATCAAGGGCGCCATCCGCACCGACTTCATCCTGTCGGCCGAGATCATCGTGATCACGCTGGGCGCAGTGGAAGGCCAGCCATTCCTCACCCAGTTGACGGTGCTGGCCGCCATCGCGGTGTTGATGACCGTGGGCGTCTACGGCCTGGTGGCCGGCATCGTCAAGCTGGACGACCTGGGCCTTTGGCTCACCCGCCGTTCCGGCGCACTGGCGCGCGCCGTGGGCCGCGGCCTGGTGGGCATGGCGCCTTGGCTGATGAAGGCGCTGTCGGTGCTGGGCACTGCCGCGATGTTTCTGGTGGGCGGCGGCATCCTGGTGCACGGCGTGCCGGCCGTGGCCCATGCGGTCGAGGGTTGGACCCACCCATTCGGCGGATTGCCGGGCACGCTGCTGGGGCTGGCGGCCAATGCGGCCATCGGCATCGTGGCGGGGGCGGTCGTGCTGGCGGTGGTCGAGGTCGCCAAGCGGTTCAAGCCGGGCGCATGAGTGCGCTGGCCGGCGGTGGGTGCAGGCTCGGCGCTCAGCGGCGCCGGCGCCATAGCGCCACGCCCATCAGCGCCACGCCGAGGATCACCGCGAACCAGCCGACGGTCTGGGCGCCGCCGATCATTTCGCGCCAGCCCGGCGACTTGAGCCACATGGGCGCCAGCAGCACCACCACGCCGATGAGGGCGCACATGGCACCGCGCATCAGCATCTGGTCGTCGTTCTTCTTGGCCATGGAATGGGGTCTCGGAAGGGAAAGGAGCTGCCGTGCGGACGAAAAAAAGCGCGGACGTGCCGCGCTTTCGCCATCTGGCAGGCCGATCAACCCTGGTGGGCGCGCTTGCCCGGGTTCTTCTTGCTGCGGGTGGCAGTGCCGCGTTCCAGGCTGCGCTTCTGCCCGCCGCCGCTGCGCATGACGATGGCGCCCGGCAGGGGCTTGGTGGCCTTGCGGTCGGCTTCGGTGACGATCTTGTTGCCCATGGTGAGTACTCCTTGCTGGACGAGGTGACGAAAATGCGAAACCCCATATTGTGGCGCCTCGCGCCAGGCTTCTGGGCGCGCGACCGTGCAGGGGCTGCCGGATTGCGCTCCAATCGCGCGGCGGCGCCTGTGTCGCCACGCACTTTCCGCATGACTTTTCCTCGTCTCTCCCACCCCGCCTCGCCTGCTTCCTGCCTGGCCGCTGCGCTGTTGGCCGGCGCGATGGCCGGCATGGCGCCGCCCGCCCGGGCGCAGGCCGATGTGCGCGACTTTCCGGCCGCGGCGCTGCGGTTGCTGCAGGCCGAGCAGGCCGCCATCGACCGCGCCGTGGCCGAGCGCGACCGCGACCAGTTCGAGGTCTCCATGGGCCGCACCCTGGCCTTCACCGAGGCCTGGGATTTCAAGAGCCATGCCAACCCGGCCCTGGCGCCTTACGCCGCCTGCACCGAGGCCATTGCCGACCTGCACGTCGTGGGCCTGTGCCGCATGCTGCCCGCCGCAGAAGGCTGCCAGCCTTCGCCCGCGCCACGGCTGGCCGACAACATCAACCGCTGCCGACAACAGGCCACGCCATGAACACCACTGCTTCCCGCCCGCCCATCGAGATCGAGACCGGGCCCAAGCCCTGCGCCACCGTGCTGCTGATGCATGGCCTGGGCGCCGATGGCAACGACTTCGTCCCCATCGTGCGCGAGATGAAGGAGGCATTGGCGCCCATCGGCCCGGTGCGCTTCGTCTTCCCCAACGCGCCGGTCCAGCCCGTGACCATCAACGGCGGCTACGCCATGCCGGCGTGGTACGACATCCTGGGCCCCGGCCGGCCCGAAGACGAGGCCGGCCTGCGCCAGTCCATGGCCACCCTCGAGGGCCTGCTGGCCTGTGAGCGCGAGCGCGGGATTCCGAGCGAGCGCACGGTGATCGCCGGCTTCTCGCAGGGCTGTGCCATGGCGCTGCTCACCGGCCTGCGGCATGCGTCGCCGCTGGCCGGCATCGTGGGCCTGTCGGGCTACCTGCCGCTGGCGGACCGCACGGCGGCGGAGCGTCATGCGGCCAACCAGGCCACGCCCATCTTCCTGGCCCACGGCACGCGCGACAACGTCGTGGTGTTGCCGCGCGCCGAGCATGCGCGCGACACGCTGCTGGGCCTGGGCCATGCCGTGGAATGGCATGCCTATCCCATGGAGCACAGCGTGTGCATGGAAGAAATCGGCGACATCGCCGCCTTCCTGCAGCGTGTTTTGGCCTGAGTCAACGCTGCTGCCGCACGAGGACGAGGGGCCCTGAAAAGGGCGAGAGGACCCTCGGCGGCAGGACTCGGCGGCCGGTGTTACCGTCCGCCCCGATCCCCAGATTTGAGACGATGCACATGAACAGACTTCAACAACGTCTGGGCGGCCTGGCGCCGACCCGGCTCCAGGGCATCCGTCGCGGCGTCGAGAAGGAAAGCCTGCGCGCGCAGCCGGATGGCAAGCTCGCGCTCACGCCGCATCCGGCCGCGCTGGGCAGCGCGCTCACGCATCCGCACATCACCACGGACTTCAGCGAATCGCAGCTGGAGTTGATCACCGGCGTGCATGCCGATGTCGACGCCTGCCTGGCCGAGTTGACCGAGGTGCACCAGTTCACCTACCGCGTGCTGCGCGAGGCCTGCGGCGAAGAAATGATGTGGGTCTCCAGCATGCCCTGCGGCCTGCCGTCGGACGAGACCATTCCGCTGGGCCGCTACGGCACCTCCAACGTCGGGCGCGCCAAGAGCGTCTACCGCATGGGTCTGGGCCACCGCTATGGCCGGCGCATGCAGACCATCTCGGGCATCCACTACAACTGGTCCCTGCCCGAGGTGTCGAGCGAGGACTACTTCGCGCTGATCCGCAACTTCCGCCGCCAGGCCTTCCTGCTGCTGGTGCTGTTCGGCGCCTCGCCGGCGGTGTGTGCGAGCTTCGTCGAAGGGCGACCGCATGCGCTCGATCCCATCGGCGACTACACCATGCACAAGCCCCATGCGACCTCGCTGCGCATGGGCCGCCTGGGCTACCAGAGCGAGGCGCAGGCCTCGCTGTTCGTGAGCTACAACGGGCTCGACGGCTACGGCGCCTCGCTGGCCGATGCGCTGACGCGGCCCTATGCACCCTACGAGGCCATCGGCGTGCGCAATCTGGGTGGCGAGTACAACCAGCTCGCCACCACGCTGCTGCAGATCGAAAACGAGTTCTACGGCACCATCCGGCCCAAGCGCGTCATCTTCCCGGGCGAGCGTCCGCTGCATGCCTTGCGCGAGCGCGGCGTCGAATACGTGGAGGTGCGCCTCATGGACCTCGACCCCTTCGAGCCGGTGGGCATCAGTGCACAGACCATGCGCTTCCTCGACGTCTTCCTGTTGCAGTGCCTGCTGCGCGAAAGCCCGCCCGACAGCCGCGACGAGATCGTCGAGATGAAGCACAACCAGCATCTGGTGGCCGAGTCCGGCCGCCAGCCCGGCCTGACACTGCGCCGCGGCGGTCAGGAAGTGCTGCTGGCCGACTGGGGCCGCGAGATCCTGTCCGAATGCCGGCCCATCGCCGAGGCCATGGACGCAGCCCTGGGCGGCGGCGAGGCGCATGCACGCGCCGTCGAGGCGGCCGTCCAGTCGCTCGCGCAGCCCGACACGCTGCCGTCGGCCCGTGTGCTGCAGGCCATGGCGGCCTCGCATGCGGATTCCTTCACCGGCTTTGTGATCGAGCGCTCGCGCCAGTCGCAGCTCGCGTTGCTGGACATGCCCTGGACGCCCGAGCAGCAGGCGCGTTACGAGGCCATGAGCGCCGACTCCGTCCAGACCCAGCGGCAGATCGAGGCCGCCGACACGATGCCCTTCGAGGAATACCGCCAGCAGTACACCTCGCCGGGCCGGCTGGGGCTGCGGCCGGTCAAGGGCGACGTGCTGCTCGCCATCTGAGCCCAGGGGGCGCTGGGCGTCCCAGTTCTCCCAGTCACGAATCCGTCACAACCCTGAGCGCCAATCGGGGCGGCCCGCCGCACGGTGCGCGGGCCACAACGACGGATGAAGATGAGCAAGAGCACACGACATGCAATGAGGGGTTGGGCGACCGTGGCGGGCACGAGCCTGCTGCTGGCGGCCTGCGGGGGCGGTGGCGGCAGCAGTGCCTGGGTGCCGGTCACCGGCACTTCGTCGAGCGGCGGCAGCACCGCGGGCAGCGGCAACACCGGCACGGGCGCCTCGACGCCCAACGCCACGACCGGCTTCTTCCTCGATGCCGCCGTCGAAGGCCTGGACTACCAGGCTGGCAGCGCCACCGTCGCCCAGACGGATGCGCAGGGCCGCTTCCAGTGCAAGCCGGGCGAGACCGTGCGCTTTCGCGCCGGTGCGCTCGAACTCGGCAGCGCCGCATGCGGCAGCGTGGTCACCCCGCTCACCCTGGCTGGCCTGGCCAATGGCGCCGTCGGCGTGCAGGCCGACGCCGTGGTCAACCGGCTGCTGGCGCTGCAGTCGCTCGATGACGACGGCGATCCGTCCAACGGCATCCGCCTGACCTCCGAGCTCAAGGCCCGCCTCAAGGCCGGCGCGCTCGACTTCTCGGCCACGGCCGCCGACTTCAACACGTCGCTGCAGACGCTGCTGGCCGGCCTGCCGGCGCCCTGGGCGGCGCGCACCGTGGACGACAGCCGCCGCCTGCTGGCGCGGGAGCATTTCGAGAACACGCTCGCCGCCGCCGTGGGTACGCCCGTGGCCTTCCCGTACACGCAGAGCAATGCCCTTGGCACGCTGGGCGTGACCGTGACGCGCTACCAGCTGATGGCCGACGGCAAGTACTACGTGCCCTACGAAGGCACGCAGGCGGCCGTCCGGGCCGACTTTCCGATGGGCTTCCTGCCCGCCTATGGCTCCGGCCTGGCCTTCAAGGGCAAGGCCGACGATGGCGCGCTGGAGTTCTATGCCGTGACCGACCGCGGCCCCAACGGCGACGGCCCCACCGTGCCGGTGCCCGGCGACACCAGCGGTGCGACCAGCGTCAGCAAGGTCTTCCCGGCGCCTTCCTTCACGCCCAGCTTCGGCCTGATCCGCGTGGGCAAGGGCGGCGCCGTGCTGGCATCGAGCACGCCACTGCGCGTGGATGCGCAGACCAAGGTCACGGGCCTGCCGCCCAAGGCGGGCAGCGTAGGCTCCACCGGCGAGATCCCGTTGACCGACACCTATGTCTTCGATGCGACCAAGTCGGGCTTCGACGCCAACGGCCTCGACCCCGAATCGATGGTCTACGACAAGGCCCGCAACGTGCTGTGGACCAGCGACGAATACGGCCCCTTCGTGGCTCGCGTCAACATCGCCACCGGCGTGATCGAAAAGAAGTACGCGCCGGGCAACGGCTTGCCGGCCATCTTCGCCAAGCGGCGGCTGAACCGCGGCATGGAAGGCCTGACGCTGGACGTGGCCACCGGCCGTCTGCATGGCTTCCTGCAGAGCCCCATCGATCCCAAGGACGCCAATGGCAAGTCGCTCAAGGCCAAGCCGCCGGGCGGCAGCAACACCGACGTGCGCCACATCGCGAAGTTCGCGCGCTGGGTGGAATTCGATCCGGCGACGGAGACTTCGAAGTCCTATGCCTATCCCATCGATGGCTCGGCCTATGACAAGGACCGCACCGGCAACGCCAAGCTGGGCGACGTGGTCAGCCTGGGCAACGGCCGCTTCATCGTCATCGAGCAGGGCGCGCGCAAGAGCGACGGCAGGGTGATGAACAAGCTGATGCTGGTGGTGCTGCCTGCCGGCGCGACCGACATCGCCGCCATGGACGAGAACCTGGAGATCAGCAGCATCACCCAGGCTGCTTCCAACGGCGCGAACTACGCCAGTGTGGTGCCGATGCAGAAGACCGAGTTGCTGGACCTCAACGCCCTCGGCTGGCTGGCCGAGAAGGCAGAAGGCCTGGCGCTGGTGGACGACAACACGCTGGCTCTGGTCAACGACGACGACTTCGGCCTGTCGACGGTGCTGCTGGATGCCAACGGCAACAAGGTCGACGGCAGCGTCGAGGACTGCACCTTCGACGCCAGCGGCAACATCGTCAGCGGTTGCCCGACGGGCATGGTCAAGGCCCGCATCACGCGCGGCAGCGACCTGGAGCGGCCGACGCGCGTCTGGTTCATCAAGCTGGACCGCGCGCTGTCGGGGCTGCGACTGCCGAGCTGATCCTGCGGGCAGGGCCGGGGTTCACTCCCTCTCCGCTTGCGGGAGGGGGCCCACGGCGGCCCATGACGGACCGCTTGCGGCCAGGACATGCCGCAGGACCCTTGCGGCCCTCCCGGCGTTCAGCCTGCCCGGGTCGGCCACCCCTGCAGATGCCGCTCGGCCAACTGCGTGAGCGCGGCCATCCAGTCGGCGTCCTCGTTCAGGCAGGGGATGTAGTGGAAGGCCTCCCCGCCCGATTCGAGGAAGGCCTCGCGGGCCTCCATGGCGATCTCTTCCAGCGTCTCCAGGCAGTCGGCCGGAAAGCCCGGGCACATCACGTCCACGCTCTTCAGGCCCTGCTTGGCCAGCTCGCGCAAGGTGGGCTCGGTGTAGGGCTGCAGCCATTCGGCGGCGCCGAAGCGCGACTGGAAGGTGGCGCGCCAGGCGTCGGCAGGCAGGCCCAGCCGTGCGGCCAGCAGCTCAGCCGTGCGAAGGCATTGCTGCTCGTAGGGGTCGCCCAGCTTGATGTTGCGCGCCGGGATGCCGTGAAAGCTCATCACCAGCATGGCACCGCGTCCGTGGGCCTGCCAGTGGCGCTCCACGCTGCGGGCCAGCGCATCGATGTAGGCCGGATCGTCGTGGTAGTCGGCCACGAAGCGCAGCTCGGGCACGCGCCGGGCCCGGCCGCACCAGGCGTTGACGGCGTCGACCATGCTGGCCGTGGTGGTGCCCGAGTACTGGGGATAGGCCTGCAGCACCAGCACGCGATGGATGCCGGCGTCCGCCAGCTGCTGCAGCCGCGTCTCGACCGAAGGTTCGCCATAGCGCATCGCGTGCAGCACCTGGACCTGCCCATGTCCGGCCCGGGCGAGGCCTCCACCGAGCAGCCGGGACTGCGCCTCGGTGTGCACGGCCAGTGGCGAGCCCTGCGGCGTCCAGACGGTGGCGTACTTGGCCGCGGACTTGGCGGGGCGCACGCGCAGGATGATGCCGTGCAGGATCGGCAGCCAGGCGGCGCGCGGGATCTCGACCACGCGCGGATCGCCCAGGAACTGGGCCAGGTAGGGCCGCACGGCGGCGGCAGTGGGGGCGGCCGGCGAGCCCAGGTTGCACCAGAGGACGGCCGCGCCGGCGGAAGGGGACGAAGGAAGCATGCGGTATTCTGGTGCATGCCCGAGACATTCACGGCCGGCCTGGACTTGCCGCGCATCGCCGCCATCACCCTGGACCTGGACGACACCCTGTGGCCCGTGTGGCCGACCATCGAGCGCGCCGAAGGCGTTCTGCATCAATGGCTGCAGCAGCATGCGCCACGCACGGCCCAACTGGTGGCCTCGCCAGCCGAACTGCGCGCGCTGCGCATTGCCACCGAGAAGGAGCGCTCCGACCTCGCGCACGACCTGGCCGCCCTGCGGCGCGAATCGATCCGCCTGGCCCTGCGCCGCGCCGGCGAGGACCCGGCCCTGGCTGAGCCCGCCTTCGAGGTCTTCTATGCCGAGCGCCAGCGCGTGGTGCTGTACGAGGACGCGGCCCCGGCCCTCGACTGGCTGGCCGCACGCTATCCGCTGGTGGCGGTCTCCAACGGCAATGCGGACCTGGCGCTCACCGGCGTGGACCGCTGGTTCCGCGGCGGGTTGAGCGCCTACCGCTTCGGCACCGCCAAGCCGCATGCGGCCATCTTCCATGCCGCGGCCGCGTCGGTGGACGTTTCGCCGGAGCAGGTGCTGCATGTGGGCGACGATGCGGCGCTCGATGTGACCGGCGCCCTGAACGCCGGCATGCAGGCCGCCTGGCTGGTGCGCGACGAGCGTCCGTGGGCCGAAGGCGCACGGCCCCAACTGATCGTGCCCGACCTGCGCGCGCTGTGCGTGGCGCTCGGCGCCTCGGCCGACCTGCGCTGAGCCGCGGGCGGCACCCCGGGGAATCCCTCGGATTTTTCGGGAACCTTTGCGCCGGGCAGGCGCACCCACTGGCGGCCGCGCTGGGACGCGGCCGCTTTTTTTCCCTTTTTCACTCCTCTTTCGACAAAGGACCGATTCCGATGATGTTCACCCGCTCCCTGCGCCGCTCGACCCCCTCCCTCGTGCTGATGCTGCTGCTGATGCTGGCCACCGTGTCGACGGCCTGGGCCCGGGAAATGGTCAGTGCCGCGCGCGACGGGACCATGCTTCGTGCCGGCCCCGGCACGAAGCACGAGGCGCGCTGGAGCGTGGACCGCGGCTATCCGCTCGAAGTGCTGCGCCGCCAGGGCGGCTGGCTGCAGGTGCGCGACTTCGAGGGCGATCGCAGCTGGGTGGCCCGTTCGGTCACCAACCGCCAGCGGCACGTGGTGTCGACCGCCGCCCGACTCAACATCCGCGCCAGCGCCAGCCTCAAGGCGCGCATCCTGGCCGTGGCCGAGTACGGCGAGGTGCTGCGCGTGATGGGCAGCCAGGGCGACTGGCTCAAGGTGCGCAGCAGCCACGGCCGCGTGGGCTGGGTGTCGAAGAAGCTGACCTGGGGCTACTGAAGCGCTGCGGCCGCGGCCAGCCCGCTGCGCACCGCGCCTTCGAGCGTGGCGGGGTAGGGGCCCTCGACATGGTCGCCGCAGGCCAGCAGGCCCGGCGCCACGGCCATGGTCGGCCGGACCAGGCCCGGTCGGCAGGCGAAAGTGGCGCGCTTCTCGACCACCGTGAGCACGGGGTCGAGCCCCTGCCAACCGAGTTGCGTGGCCGCCTGAATCAGGACCTGGGCGGTGAGCGCCTCCCGGCCGGCACTGCACGCGCTGCAGACGAAGGCGGCCAGGCCCGGCTGGCCGCGCAGGCGCTGCAGGTCGAAGACGAACTGGGCCGGCCGATCGGCGTCGGCATGCAGTGCGCGCAGCGGCGGCCCCTCCGCGAGCCCGTGTGCATGGCGCACATAGACCGTGCCGATGGGCACATGGTCCAGCGCACGCGCCGTGGTTGCCCAGGCGGGCGCTATGGCCTCGACCAACCGCGCGCCTTCCCAGGCGGAAGTCGCCAGCACGACCCGGTCGAACGCTTCGCCGTCTATGCACCATCCCCCGGCTTCCCGCCCGAGTTCATCCACCCGGGTGCCCAGGCGGATCGTCGCGCCTTGGGCACCCAGCCAGGCGGCGGCCGCATCGGGCAGCAGCGCGCCCAGATCGACGCGCGGCAAGAGCAGGTCGGCACCGCCACGTTCGCCGAACAGGGCATCGCGCAGCACACGCAGGAAGACGGCGCCGCTGGCTTCGTGCATGGGCGTGTTGAGCGCGGACACGCACAGCGGCTCGACCAGCAGTTGCTGCACGGCCGGCGCGAGGTCCCGGCACAGGTCGGCGACGGTGGCGGCGGGATCGCAGGCGAAGCCGGCCCCGCGCCAGCGCCTGGCGGTGCGCAGCAGCGACAGCTTGTCGCGCCAGGTCCATCCGCGCGCGGTGGCGATGGCGACGGCCAGGTCCAGCGGTGGCGGCAGGCCCGCGGGCACGCGCAGCCCGCGGCCGTCGGCATGGCGCATGTCGAGCGGCTGGCGCAGCAGCACGGCCTCGGGCGCGATGTCCAGCTCGCGCATCAGGCCCAGCGTGGCGGTGTAGGCGCCGATCAGGATGTGCTGGCCGTTGTCCAGCGGCAGGCCGTCCGCGTCGACGCGGCGCGCGCGGCCGCCGAGCTGGCGAGCGCTTTCGAAGACGGTGACGCGGGCGCCGGCGCGCGTCGCGGCGACGGCGCAGGCCAGGCCGGCCCAGCCGGCGCCGATGACGGCGAGCTTCATGCGGGCCTGCGCAGCGGCACAGGCGCCCCGACGCCTGGCGCCATGCCGTGCGGTGAGCGCCGAGCGGCCTTCACAGCCGGCCCAGGGCCTGCACCTTCCACGCCAGCCACAGCTTGCGCAGCGGCGTCAGGCCGATGCGCTGGTCCAGCACCTTGAAGTCTTCCGACTCGATCTCTCGCAGCAGCGTGCGGTAGATGCTGGCCATCATCAGCCCGGGCTTCTGGCCGCGGCGGTCGGCGGCCGGCAGCAGCGCCAGCGCTTCGTCGTAGGCCGCATGCGCGCGCTGCGCCTGGAAGCGCATCAGCGCCACGAAGCGCTCGGAATGCACGCGGCCCAGCACCTCGTGCGCCTTGACGTCGAACTGCTGAAGCTCGTTGACCGGCAGGTAGATGCGGCCGCGCCGCGCGTCCTCGCCCACGTCCCGGATGATGTTGGTCAGCTGCAGTGCCAGCCCCAGCTTGTGGGCGTAGGCGGTGGTGGCGGGGTCGGTCTGGCCGAAGATGCGCGCCGCCACCTCCCCCACCACGCCGGCCACCAGGTGGCAGTAGCGCGCGAGGCCGGGGAAGTCGAGATAGCGCGTCTGCTGCAGGTCCATCTCGCAGCCTTCGATCACCTGCTGCAGCTGCACCGCCTCTATGCCGAAGGCGGCGGCATGCGGCATCAGGGCCTTCATCGCCGGATGGCGGGGCTCGCCGGCGAAGGCCTGGGCCACCTCGGTGCGCCACCAGGCCAGCTTGGTGGCGGCCACGCCGGGGTCGGTCACCTCGTCGACCACGTCGTCCACCTCGCGGCAGAAGGCATAGAAGGCGGTGATGGCCGCACGGCGCTCCGGCGGCAGGAAGAGGAAGGCGTAATAGAAGCTGCTGCCCGAGGCGGCGGCCTTGTCCTGGACGTATTGCTCGGGGGTGCTCATTGGGCGCAGGCGGCTCGGAGGGGGCGGGTCATTGGGCCGGCGATTGTCGGGGATCGCCATGACGATGCCGCCGGCTGTGCGGCGCAGCGGATCGGCCGCCTCGGCGGCCGTCGCGCGCGGCGCACCTGCCGGGGCTCAGGCCCGCATGCGCAGGGCGCGCCAGAGCAGTCGCGGCGCATCCGCCTTGCCGACCGTGGGTCGCCGGCGGAAGCTGTCGAAGTCCTGGGCCTCGATTTTGTCGAGGATGGCCAGTCCGCCCTGCACCACCAGCCGCAGCTCCCAGCCGATGCGCCCGGCCAGGCGGTGGACCAGCGGCGCGCCTTCGCGCATCAGCACGCGTGTCCAGCGCACCTCGTCGGCGACCAGCGCCAGGGCCGCGGGCGGCGGCCCGGCACCGTCCAGCGGCGCGAAGCGGGCGAAGTCGGCACGCTGCAGCCCATGCGCGGCGCAGTCCGCGAGCGGCAGGTACAGGCGGCCGCGCGGCAGGTCCACGCTCAGGTCCTGCCAGAAGTTGACGAGCTGCAGGGCGCTGCAGATGGCATCGCTCTGCCGCAGTGCCTGGGCGTCGTGCACGCCGTACAGGTGCAGCAGCAGCCGGCCCACCGGGTCCGCCGAGCGGCGGCAGTAATCCAGCAACTCGGCGCGGTCGGCATAGGCGCGGCCGTCGCGGGTGAAGGCGATGTCCTGGGCGAAGGCGTCGAGCAGGTCGGCCAGCAGCCGGTGGGGCAGGGCGAAGCGGCGCACTTCATGGGCCAGCGGCCCGAAGACCTGGGGCCAGCGTGTCGAGGGGGTCGCATTCGCGAAGACGGCGTCCAGGTCCGCGTGATAGGCGCCCAGCTCGGCCAGCCGCTGCGCCGGCGTGGCATCGCCCTCGTCCGCGATGTCGTCGGCGGTGCGGGCGAAGTGGTAGATGGCGGCGATCGGCGGCCGCAGCCGCGGCGGACACAGCCACGATGCGACGGGGAAGTTCTCGTAGTGGTCGGGCGCCGCGGCCTGGGCAGGCATCGGCGGGGCGGGGGCGGGAGGCATCCGGGCATTGTGCGCGGCACCTGTGGTTTTCCTGACCGCGTGCCGACTTTGCACGCCGGGCGGATGGGGCTCGGCGCTATGCTGCGCCCCAGCCCGACTTCCCTCACGCCCCATGGCTTCCGCTCCTGCCGTTCCCGTGCCCCAGGGCGCCTCCGCTTCCGCCCAACCCGCCGGCCCGGCGCTCATGGTGGCGGCGCTCGGCGTGGTGTTCGGCGATATCGGCACCTCGCCCCTCTATGCCTTCAAGGAGACGCTGAACTCGGAGCACGGCGTGGCCTTCACCACGGGGGCCGTGCTGGGCCTTCTGTCGCTGATCTTCTGGGGCCTGATGGTGGTGGTGACGCTCAAGTACGTGGTCTTCGTGCTGCGGGCGGACCACGACGGCGAAGGCGGCATCCTGGCGCTGCAGGCCCTGGCCCGCCATGCGGCTGGCTCGCCCGACCGGCGGGGGCGCACGCATCCCGCCATGGTGACGGCCACCATCGGCCTGGGCTTGCTGGGCGCCGCCATGTTCTATGGCGACAGCCTGATCACGCCGGCCATCTCGGTGCTGTCCGCGGTGGAGGGCCTGGAAGTGCAGGCACCCGCGCTGCAGCGCTGGGTGATCCCGCTCACGCTGGTGATCCTGGTGCTGCTGTTCATGGTGCAGCGGCGCGGCACAGGGGCGGTGGGCAAGGTGTTCGGGCCGGTGATGCTGCTGTGGTTCGGCACACTCGGCGTCAGCGGGGCGATGCAGGTGATCGAGCAGCCCGCCGTGCTGGAGGCGCTGGACCCGCGCCATGCAGTGCGCTTCCTGGTCGAGCACCGGGCCCAGTCTCTGGCCGTGCTGGGTGCGGTGTTCCTGGCCTTCACCGGCGGCGAAGCGCTGTACGCCGACATGGGCCACTTCGGCGCGCGGCCGATCCGGCTCGCATGGCTGCTGATCGCGCTGCCGGCCCTGGTGCTCAACTACTTCGGCCAGGGCGCGCTGGTGCTGGCCGATCCACAGGCGGTGGACAACCCCTTCTTCCGGCTCTTCCCGTCCTGGGCGCTGCTGCCGGTCGTGGGCCTGGCCGCCATGGCCACCGTGATCGCCTCGCAGGCCGTGATCTCCGGCGCCTTCTCGCTGACGGCGCAGGCGATGCGACTGGGTTACCTGCCGCGCATGCGCGTCGTGCAGACCTCCGGCGAATCCATCGGGCAGGTCTACGTGCCGGTGATCAACTGGCTGCTGATGGTGGGCGTGCTGCTGCTGGTGCTGGGCTTCCGCAGCTCGAGCGCGCTGTCGGCCGCCTACGGCATCGCCGTGTCGATCACCATGGTCACCACCACGCTGCTGGCTGGGCTGGTGGCCTGGCGGCTGTGGCACTGGAACCGCGTGGCGGTGCTCCTGGGCGTCATCGTCTTCGTGGGGGTGGATCTGGCCTTCGTCGTGGCCAACACGCTCAAGGTGGCCGACGGCGGCTGGCTGACGCTGGCCGTGGCGGTGGTGGCGATGGTGCTGTTCAGCACCTGGGCCAAGGGCGTGCGGCTGACGCGCGCCGAGCTGGTGGCCGAGCTGATTCCGCTGCCGGATTTCGTCGACTCGCTGGTGCTGGAGATGCCCTTCCGTGCGCGCGGCACGGCCGTCTTCCTCACGGCCGATGCGCTGTCGGTGCCTCATGCCCTGCTGCACAACCTGCACCACAACCAGGTGTTGCACGAGCAGGTCTTCGTGATGCAGATGCTGGCCTGCGAGACGCCGCGCGTGCCGGCGCGCGAGCGCATCGAGGCGCAGAACCTGGGCCACGGCATCTGGGCCGTGAAGGTGCGCTACGGCTTCATGGAGCCGCCGAACGTCCCGGAGTTCGTGCGCATGCTGGCCTACCAGAAGGGGCTGGCGGTGGAGTCGATGGCCACCTCGTACTTCATCTCCCGCGCCTCGCTGGGCCGGCGGCGGCTGCCGGCGTTCAGCGGCATGCGGCAGGCGTTGTTCAGCTGGCTGCAGCGCAACGCGGGCCGCGCCTCGGACTATTTCCATCTGCCGGAGAACCGGCTGGTGGAAATGGGCCAGCGCCTCTAGCGCCTTTCCTTTCGCCCCGCTCGACTGACCGTCGCCCGCGCGGCCGGCCGGACGCTGCGCGTTGCGTCGGTGCGATTGACAGCCCGAAGGCCCTTCCCCGAAGATTGCTGACTCGTCGGTCATTAATTGTGACCGGTGCCTCAACCCGTTGTTCCGCCGCCGCTCACGGCCGGCGCCAGGCCATGCCTCATACGACTACCAACCGGGCTCCGCGGAGCCTCGTGCAGGGATTACTCGCGCTCTGCGCCTTTGCGGCCCTCCTGGCGGGCTGCTCGCGCCAGCCGGCCCAGGAGGAACCCGTGCGCGCCGTCAAGCTGATGACGGTGGCGGTCACCCCCTTTGCGAGCGAGCCCGAATTCGCCGGCGAGGTGCGCGCGCAGGTCGAGTCGCGCCTGGGCTTCCGGGTCGGCGGCAAGGTGCTGCGGCGGCAGGCCGAGCTGGGCCAGCGGGTGAAGGCGGGCCAGGTGCTGGCGGAGCTGGATCCGCGCGATCTGCGCCTCTCGGTCGAGGCGGCCCAGGCCCAGGCCAGCGCCGCGCGCACGCAGCGCGACCTGGCCGAGGCCGACCTGGCCCGCTACCGCGAGCTGCGGGCCAGGAACTTCATCAGCGCCGCCGAGATGGAACGGCGCGAGGCCAGCTTCAAGTCCGCCCAGGCGCAGTTCGACCAGTCGCGGGCGCAGCTGAGCGCGCAGGGCAACCAAGCCGGCTATGCCGTGCTGACGGCCGATGCGCCGGGCGTCGTGACCTCGGTCGATGCCGAGCCGGGCCAGGTGGTGGCGGCCGGCACGTCCGTGGTGCGCGTGGCGCTGGATGGTCCGCGCGATGTCGTCTTCGCCGTGCCGGAGGACCGTGCGCCGCAGGTGCGCATCGGTTCCGCCGTGGCGGTGCGCGGCTGGTCGCCCGGCACCGAGACGCTCGAAGGCCGCGTGCGCGAAGTGGCCGCCAGCGCCGACCCCGTCACCCGCACCTACACCGTGAAGGTGGCGGTCGACGCCGCGCAGGCGCCGGCGCTGGGCGCCACCGTCTATGCCAAGCCGCGCGCGCTGTCGCTGGCCGGCACGCCGGTCATCAAGCTGCCGACCAGCGCGCTGCGCCAGGAGGGGCAGGGCTCGGCGGTGTGGGTACTGGATCCGGCCAGCATGACGGTGAAGTCGCAGGCGGTGGAGATCGCCACCGCCGACGGCAACGAGGCGGTGATCGCCAAGGGCCTGGCGCCCGGCATGCAGGTGGTCACGGCCGGGGTGCATGTGCTCGCGCCGGGGCAGAAGGTGACGGTCTACCGGGACCGCTATGCGGCACAGGACCCCGGCGCCACCAGCGCGCCTGCGGCAGCCGCGGCCCCGGCCGCTTCACCGGCCGCTTCACCGGCCCCGGCCGCCAGCGGGGCCCGCTGATGTCCGCCGCGCCGTCCGAGAAGCCTTCAGGCTTCAACCTCTCCGCCTGGGCGCTGGACCACGCGCCGCTCACTCGCTACCTGATGGTGGTGCTGATGGTGCTGGGCTTCGCGGCCTACTTCCAGCTGGGGCAGGACGAGGACCCGCCCTTCACCTTCCGCGCCATGGTCGTGCGCACCTATTGGCCCGGCGCCACCGCGCAGCAGGTGGCCGAGCAGGTCACCGACAAGATCGAGCGGACGCTGCAGGAAGTGCCCTATGCCGACAAGATCCGCAGCTACTCCAAGCCTGGCGAGTCGCAGGTCGTCTTCGAGCTGAAGGACGCGGCCCGTCCATCGGAGGTGCCGCAGGTCTGGTACACGGTGCGCAAGAAGATCGGCGACATGCGCTACACGCTGCCCGGCAACATCCAGGGGCCGTTCTTCAACGACGACTTCGGCGACGTGTACGGCGTGATCTACGCGCTGCGGGGTCAGGGCTTCAGCCCGGCCGAACTCAAGACCGTGGCCGACGACCTGCGCCTGCGTCTGCTGCGCGTGAAGGATGTGGCCAAGGTCGAGCAGTTCGGCGTGCAGGACGAGAAGGTCTTCGTCGAGGTCTCGCAGAAGCGACTGGCCCAGATGGGCCTGGACCTCAACGCCGTGCTCCAGCAGCTCGGCGCGCAGAACGCGGTGGAGAGCGCCGGCACCATCCGCTCACCGCAGGACGTGCTGCAGGTGCGGGTCGGCGGCCAGTTCACCGACCTCGACCAATTGAGAGCCATGCCGATCCGTGGCAGCTCGGGCAACCAGCTGCGCCTCGGCGACATCGCGCGCGTGGAGCGCGGCTATGTCGATCCGCCCAGCGTCAAGGTGCACTACCAGGGCGATCCGGTGATCGGGTTGGGCATCTCGATGATGAAGGGCGGCGACATCATCGCGCTGGGCAAGGCGCTGCAAGAGACGGTCGCCCAGGTCAACACTCAACTGCCCGCCGGCATGCGGCTCGATCAAGTGCAGGACCAGCCCGCCACCGTGGCCACCTCGGTCAACGAGTTCGTCAAGGTGCTGATCGAGGCGGTGGTCATCGTGCTGGGCGTGAGCTTCATCGCGCTGGGACTGCACAAGGGCGGACGCTTCGGCTGGCACATCGACTGGCGGCCCGGCCTGGTGGTGGGTATCACCATTCCGCTGGTGCTGTCGGTCACCTTCCTGGCGATGGACTACTTCGGCATCGGGCTGCACAAGATCTCGCTGGGCTCGCTGATCATCGCCCTGGGCCTTCTGGTGGACGACGCCATCATCGCGGTGGAGATGATGGTGCGGAAGATGGAGGAGGGCTACGACAAGCGCCGTGCCGCCACCTTCGCCTACGACGTGACGGCCATGCCGATGCTCACCGGCACGCTGATCACGGCGGCGGGCTTCCTGCCCATCGGCATCGCCAAGTCGACGACGGGCGAATACACCTTCGCGATCTTCGCGGTGACGGTCATCGCGCTGCTGCTGTCGTGGATCGTGTCGGTGTACTTCGTCCCCTACCTCGGCACGCTGCTGCTCAAGGTCAAACCGCACGACCCCGACGCGCCGCCTCACGAGCTCTTCGACACGCCTTTCTACAACCGCTTCCGCAGCGCGGTGGGCTGGTGCGTCAACCACCGCTGGATCACCATCGGCGCCACGCTGGCCGTGCTGGCGCTTGGCATTCTGGGCATGACGCGGGTGCAGCAGCAGTTCTTTCCCGACTCGAACCGGCCGGAGATCATGGTCGACGCCTGGTTTCCCGAAGGCACCGCCTTCGAGGCCAACGAGGCGGTGGTCAAGCGGCTGGAGCGGCGCCTGATGGAGCAGGAAGGCGTGCAGAGCGTGGCCACCTGGATCGGCTCGGGCGCGCCGCGCTTCTACCTGCCGCTGGACCAGACCTTTCCGCAGAGCAACGTCTCCCAGTTCATCGTGCTGACCAAGGACCTGAAGGCCCGCGACGCCGTGCGCCGCCAGCTGCCGACCCTGCTGGCGCAGGAGTTTCCGGAAGTACGTGGCCGCGTGAAGCTGCTGGCGAGCGGGCCGCCCGTGCCCTATCCGGTGCAGTTCCGCGTGGTGGGCGACGATCCAGCCACGCTGCGGCGCTTGGCCGACGAGGTCAAGGCCGAGGTCCGCACCAACCCGTCCATGGTGGGCGTCAACGACAACTGGAACGAGTCCATCAAGTCCATCCGCATGGACGTGGACCAGGCCAAGGCGCGCGCCCTGGGCGTGACCAGCCAGTCCATCGCCCAGGCCTCGCGCGGGATCTACACCGGCAACCCGATCGGCCAGTACCGCGAGCAGGACAAGCTGATCGACATCGTGCTGCGCCAAGCCCGTGAGGAGCGCGATGCCATCTCCGACCTGACGGATGCGTACGTGACGACTGCCGCTGGCCGTTCGATCCCGCTGCTGCAGATCGCCCAGCCGCATTTCGCTTGGGAGCCGGGCGTGATCTGGCGCTGGAACCGCGCCTATGCCGTCACCGTGCAGGGCGACGTGGTGGACGGCATGCAGGGCGCGACTGTCACCCAGCAGCTGCTGCCCGCGCTGCGCACGCTGGAGGCGAAGTGGCAGGCCCGCGGCGAGCCGCCGGTGCGTATCGAGGTGGCCGGTGCGGTGGAGGAGAGCAGCAAGGGGTCGGCCTCGATCATGGCGGGCATTCCCATCATGCTGTTCGCCGTATTCACGCTGCTGATGCTGCAGCTTCACAGCTTCAGCCGGGCGCTGCTGGTGTTCCTGACGGGTCCGATGGGCATCGCGGGCGTGGCCGCGGCGCTGCTGCTGCTGGACCGGCCTTTCGGCTTCGTCGCCATGCTGGGCGTCATCGCACTGATGGGGATGATCCAGCGCAACTCGGTGATCCTGATCGACCAGATCGAGCTGGACCGCGCGGCCGGCGTGCCGGCGCGCCGCGCCATCGTCGAGTCGGCGGTACGGCGGCTGCGACCGATCGTGCTGACGGCGGCGGCAGCCGTGCTGGCGATGATCCCGCTGTCGCGCAGTGTGTTCTGGGGGCCGATGGCGGTCGCCATCATGGGTGGGCTGATCGTGGCGACGGCGCTGACGCTGCTGGCGTTGCCGGCCATGTATGCGGCCTGGTTCCGCATCGGCCACGACGACGCCGTGGCGCCGTCGGAACCGGACACACCGGCCGCTCCTGCGGCTGCCCATTAGGGACTTGAGCAAGGCCGAAAGCGCATTCGAACCCGATTAGAATGCGCGATTGACCAATTTCAGGCAGGCGGTGCGTGGCGGGTGATCCCCACTGCCGTCGGTGGCACCTAATCCGGTGCTCCATGCCTCTAGTTTGTTGTCAGGGCGGCCCTGCCTTCGCGGCGAGGTCGCCCTGTTCATCATCCACCATCGGCTGAAAAGTCCGGAGCTGCGCGGGTGGCGAAATTGGTAGACGCACCAGGTTTAGGTCCTGACGCCAGCAATGGTGTGGGGGTTCGAGTCCCCCCCCGCGCACCAGCATCCTTCATTTGGAAGAGATTCACACCATGACCGTGAACGTTGAAACCCTCGAGAAGCTCGAGCGCAAGATCACCCTGACGCTCCCCGTGGAGACGATCCAGGCGGAAGTCGATTCGCGGCTCAAGCGGCTGGCCCGCACCGTCAAGATGGACGGCTTCCGTCCGGGCAAGGTGCCCATGAGCGTCGTGGCCCAGCGCTACGGCTACTCGGTGCAGTACGAGGTGATGAACGACAAGGTCGGCCAGGCCTTCTCGCAGGCTGCCAACGAGGCCAAGCTGCGCGTCGCCGGCCAGCCCACCATCACCGAAAAAGAAGGTGCGCCCGAGGGCCAGGTGGCCTTCGACGCCGTCTTCGAGGTGTACCCCGAGGTCAAGATCGGCGAGCTGGCCGAGGCCGAGGTCGAGCGCGTGTCCACCGAAGTCACCGACGAGGCCATCGACCGCACCGTCGACATCCTGCGCAAGCAGCGCCGCACCTTTGGCCTGCGCTCGCAGGACAGCGCCGCCGCCGACGGCGACCGCGTGACGGTCGACTTCGAAGGCAAGATCGACGGCGAGCCCTTCCAGGGCGGCAAGGCCGAGGACTTCCAGTTCATCGTCGGCGAAGGCCAGATGCTCAAGGAGTTCGAAGATGCCGTGCGCGGCATGAAGGTGGGCGACAGCCGCACCTTCCCGCTGGCCTTTCCGGCCGACTACCACGGCAAGGACGTGGCCGGCAAGCAGGCCGACTTCATGGTCACCGTCAAGAAGATCGAGGCCGCCAACCTGCCCGAGATCGACGAGGCCTTCACCAAGTCCCTCGGCATCGGCGAAGGCACGGTCGAGGCGTTGCGCGACGACATCCGCAAGAACCTCGAGCGCGAAGTCAAGTTCCGCCTGCTGGCGCGCAACAAGACGGCCGTGATGGACGCGCTGCTGGCCAAGTCCGAGCTGGACCTGCCCAAGTCGGTGGTCCAGTCCGAGATCGACCGCATGGTCGAAGGTGCCCGCGCCGAGCTCAAGCAGCGCGGCATCAAGGACGCCGACAAGGCCCCGATCCCCGCCGACGTGTTCCGTCCGCAGGCCGAGCGCCGCGTGCGCCTGGGCCTGGTGGTGGCCGAGCTGGTGCGTGCCAACAGCCTCGAAGCCAAGCCCGAGCAGATCAAGGCCCACATCGAAGAGCTGGCCTCCAGCTACGAGAAGCCGGCCGACGTGGTGCGCTGGTACTACGGTGACAACCGCCGCCTGGCCGAGGTCGAGGCCGTGGTCATCGAGAACAACGTGACCGAATTCGTCCTGGGCAAGGCCAAGGTCAGCGACAAGGCCGTCGGCTTCGACGAGCTGATGCAGCAGCAAGGTTGATTGCCTTCTGATCGTTCCTTCGTGGGGCTTGTGCCGTGCGGCACAGGCCCCATTTGCTTTCCAGCACCGGCTTCGCAGGCGGCAATGTCCGCCGCCTGAAACCCGGCATGCGGCGCAGTACAGTTGCGCCATCTTTTGCGGAGAAACCCAATGAGTGCACAGGAAACCCAAGCCCTCGGCCTGATCCCGATGGTCATCGAGCAGTCGGGCCGTGGCGAGCGGTCCTTCGACATCTACTCGCGCCTGCTCAAGGAGCGCGTCGTGTTCCTGGTGGGCGAGGTCAACGACCAGACCGCCAATTTGGTGGTCGCGCAGTTGCTGTTCCTGGAGAGCGAGAACCCCGACAAGGACATTTCGCTGTACATCAACTCGCCGGGCGGCAGCGTGACGGCCGGCATGTCGATCTACGACACCATGCAGTTCATCAAGCCCGACGTGTCGACCATGTGCCTGGGCTTCGCGGCCAGCATGGGCGCCTTCCTGCTGGCGGCCGGGGCGCCGGGCAAGCGCTACTCGCTGCCCAACTCCAAGGTCATGATCCACCAGGTGCTGGGCGGCGCCCGTGGCCAGGCGACGGACATCGAGATCCAGGCGCGCGACATCCTGCGTACCAAGGACCAGATGAACCGCATCCTGGCCGAGCGCACGGGTCAGCCCTTGGAAAAGATCAAGAACGACACCGAGCGCGACTACTACATGACCGCCGACGAGGCCAAGGACTACGGCATCGTCGATCAGGTCATCTCGCGGCGCGGCTGATGCGGGCGCACCGGCGGCAATGCCGGTGTCCGTCCTAGGAAAAACGGCGTTTTTCCCTGCGGAAAACGCCGTTTTTCCTTTCGCTATCATTGGTTCATTACTGTTTTGGGCATCCGTTCATGGCCGAGAAAAAAGGCTCTTCCAGCGAGAAAACGCTTTATTGCTCCTTCTGCGGCAAGAGCCAGCACGAGGTCAAGAAGCTGATCGCCGGCCCTTCCGTTTTCATCTGCGACGAGTGCATCGACCTGTGCAATGAAATCATCCGCGACGAACTGCCCGCCGGCGGCGATGCGCGGGAACAGGGACGCGGCGACTTGCCGACCCCGACCGAGATCAAGGGCAACCTCGACAACTACGTGATCGGCCAGGAGGCGGCCAAGCGCATGCTGGCGGTGGCGGTCTACAACCACTACAAGCGTCTCAAGCACAAGGAACGGGCCAAGGGCGAGGACGTCGAGCTGTCCAAGAGCAACATCCTGCTCATCGGTCCGACCGGCTCGGGCAAGACGCTGCTGGCCCAGACGCTCGCCCGCCAGCTCGACGTGCCTTTCGTCATGGCGGACGCCACCACGCTGACCGAGGCGGGCTACGTGGGCGAGGACGTCGAGAACATCATCCAGAAGCTGCTGCAGAGCTGCAATTACGACGTCGAACGCGCCCAGCGCGGCATCGTCTACATCGACGAGATCGACAAGATCTCGCGCAAGTCCGACAACCCGAGCATCACCCGCGACGTGTCGGGCGAGGGCGTTCAACAGGCGCTGCTCAAGCTGATTGAAGGCACCATGGCCAGCGTGCCGCCGCAGGGCGGACGCAAGCACCCCAATCAGGATTTCCTGCAGATCGACACCACCAACATCCTGTTCATATGCGGTGGCGCCTTCGCGGGGCTGGAAAAGGTGATCGAGGCGCGTACCGAAGCCTCGGGCATCGGCTTCGGCGCGCTGGTGCGCAGCAAGCAGCAGCGCAGCCTGACCCAGGTGTTCAGCGAGGTGGAGCCGGAAGACCTGATCAAGTTCGGCATCATTCCGGAGCTGGTCGGCCGTCTGCCGGTGGTGGCTTCGCTGGCCGAGCTGAGCGAAGACGCGCTGGTGCAGATCCTGACCGAGCCACGCAATGCCGTCGTCAAGCAGTTCTCCAAGCTGCTGCAGATGGAAGGCGTGGAGCTGGAAGTGCGGCCCGCCGCCCTTCGTGCGGTGGCGCGCAAGGCGCTGGCGCGCAAGACCGGCGCCCGTGGCCTGCGCTCCATCCTTGAAGGTGCCCTGATCGACACCATGTTCGATCTTCCCACGGCGTCCAACGTGGAAAAGGTGGTGGTCGACGAGTCGACCATCGAAGAAAACAAGGCGCCGCTTCTCGTCTATCGCGAGGCGGCCAAGAAGGCCTGAAGAGGAACACCATGTCCGGTCACATTCCCCTGCCGTCCGATCCCATCGATCTGCCGCTGCTACCGCTGCGCGATGTGGTGGTGTTCCCTCACATGGTCATCCCACTGTTCGTGGGCCGGCCCAAGAGCATCAAGGCGCTCGAGCTTGCCATGGAGGCCGAGCGCCGCATCATGCTGGTCGCGCAGAAGGCTGCCGCCAAGGACGAGCCCTCGGTCGACGACATGTTCGAGGTGGGTTGCGTCTCGACCATCCTGCAGATGCTGAAGCTGCCGGACGGCACCGTGAAGGTGCTGGTCGAAGGCCAGCAGCGCGCCCGCGTGGCGCGCATCGAAGACAGCCAGACGCATTTCTCGGCCAATGTGGTGCCGCTTGAAGCGGCCGGTGCTGCGGGTACCGAGGTCGAGGCGCTGCGCCGCGCGGTGATGCAGCAGTTCGACCAGTACGTCAAGCTGAACAAGAAGATCCCGCCCGAGATCCTCACGTCCATCGCCAGCATCGACGATGCCGGCCGCCTGGCCGACACCATCGCCGCTCACCTGCCGCTCAAGCTGGACAACAAGCAGGCCGTGCTGGACCTGTCGAACGTGCAGCAGCGGCTGGAAAGCCTGTTCTCGCAGCTGGAGCGCGAGGTCGACATCCTCAACGTCGACAAGAAGATTCGCAGCCGCGTGAAGCGGCAGATGGAGAAGAACCAGCGCGACTTCTATCTGAATGAGCAGGTCAAGGCCATCCAGAAGGAACTGGGCGAGGGCGAGGACGGCGCGGACATCGAGGAGATCGAAAAGAAGATCATCGCCGCCAAGATGCCCAAGGACGCCCGCAAGAAGGCGGACGCCGAGCTCAAGAAGCTCAAGCTCATGTCGCCCATGTCGGCCGAGGCGACGGTGGTGCGCAACTACATCGATGTGCTGGTCGGCCTGCCCTGGAGCAAGAAGACCAAGATCAAGCACGATCTGGCGAACGCCGAGACGGTGCTCAATGAGGACCACTATGGCCTCGAGAAGGTCAAGGACCGGATCCTCGAATATCTTGCGGTCCAGCAGCGCGTGGAAAAGGTCAAGGCGCCCATCCTGTGTCTCGTCGGCCCACCGGGCGTCGGCAAGACTTCCCTGGGGCAATCCATCGCCAAGGCGACGGGCCGGAAGTACGTGCGCATGGCGCTCGGCGGCATGCGCGACGAGGCCGAGATCCGCGGTCACCGACGCACCTACATCGGCGCGCTGCCGGGCAAGGTGCTGCAAAGCCTGAACAAGGTGGGCACGCGCAATCCGCTGTTCCTGCTGGACGAGATCGACAAGCTGGGCACGGACTTCCGTGGCGATCCGTCGTCGGCCCTGCTGGAGGTGCTCGATCCCGAGCAGAACCACACCTTCGGCGACCACTACGTCGAGGTCGATTTCGACCTGTCGGACGTGATGTTCGTCGCGACGTCGAACTCGATGAACATCCCGCCGGCGCTGCTGGACCGGATGGAAGTGATCCGCCTGTCGGGCTACACCGAGGACGAGAAGACCAGCATCGCCCTGAAGTACCTGCTGCCCAAGCAGATGGGCAACAACGGCGTGAAGGACGATGAGCTGCTGGTGACCGAGGACGCGGTGCGCGACATCGTGCGCTACTACACCCGCGAGGCCGGCGTACGTTCGCTGGAGCGCGAGCTCTCCAAGATCTGCCGCAAGGTGGTCAAGGGGCTACTGCTCAAGAAGCTGACGCCGAAGGTGACCGTGGACAGCGAGAACCTCCACGAATTCCTGGGTGTGCGCAAGTACAGCTTCGGTCGTGCCGAGCAGCAGAACCAGGTGGGCCAGGTGGTCGGGCTGGCGTGGACGGAGGTGGGCGGCGACCTGCTGACCATCGAAGTGGCCACGGTGCCGGGCAAGGGCGTCATCACCCGTACCGGCTCGCTGGGCGACGTGATGAAGGAGTCGGTCGAGGCCGCGCGCACCGTGGTGCGCAGCCGCGCTCGTCGCCTGGGCATCAAGGATGAGCTCTTCGAGAAGAAGGACATCCACATCCACGTGCCCGATGGCGCGACGCCCAAGGACGGCCCGAGCGCTGGTATTGCGATGACGACGGCGCTTGTTTCGGCGTTGACAGGTATCCCGGTGCGCAGCGACGTGGCCATGACTGGCGAGATCACCCTGCGTGGCGAGGTCACGGCCATCGGCGGTCTGAAGGAAAAGCTGTTGGCGGCTCTGCGCGGAGGCATCAAGACCGTGCTGATCCCCGAGGAGAACGCCAAGGATCTGCAGGACATCCCCGAGAACGTGAAGAACGGCCTCGAGATCGTGCCGGTCAAGTGGATCGACAAGGTGCTTGAAGTGGCGCTCGAAAAGCAACCCAAGCCGCTGTCGGAAGAAGAGGTGGCGGCTTCCGCCGCCGCCATGGCCGAGCTGTCCAAGCAGCGCGCCGGCGAGCCGCGCACCGAAGGGTCGATCAAGCATTGAAGAATTTCGGGTCGGCGCTTGCGCTGGCCCGAAAAAGAGCCCTATAATCTAAGGCTCGGTTCTGCGGGAATAGCTCAGTTGGTAGAGCGCAACCTTGCCAAGGTTGAGGTCGACGGTTCGAGACCGTTTTCCCGCTCCAGTTTTAAGGAGGAAGCCGCAAGGCTTCTTCCAGCGTCCGATCAAGACGCGGGAATAGCTCAGTTGGTAGAGCGCAACCTTGCCAAGGTTGAGGTCGACGGTTCGAGACCGTTTTCCCGCTCCAGTTTTGGAGGAAGCCGCAAGGCCTCTTCCAGCGCCCGATCAAGACGCGGGAATAGCTCAGTTGGTAGAGCGCAACCTTGCCAAGGTTGAGGTCGACGGTTCGAGACCGTTTTCCCGCTCCAGTCTCAGGTCCAAGACCGCCTTGTCTGCCCCTCACGGGAGTTCAGCAAGGCGGTTTTGTTTTGGCCTGCTCCTTTCCCATCCTTGGCGACGGTGACGGCGTTTCGGCGTGCTGCCGGTTCCAGATCGTGGTGGCGTCGCGCCCCGTAAGGCGGCGCCGGACCCGCGCCGCATCCGGCGCTGTGGACTGCGCGTCGCGTCCGGCGCTTCGGGCCGCTACCAGTCCTCCTTGACCGCCAGCACCATGTCCTGCGAGGCGGCGGCACGCGCGGAGAACCAGGCGGTGAGTGTTCCTGCCCCGATCACTGCCATGCAGAGCGCGGCCAGCCGTCCAGGTGGCAGCAGCATGTCCATCGTCCAGTGGAAGCTCTGGGGATTGACCACCTTCACCAGCACGGTGGCCACGGCGATGCCCAGCCCCAGTCCTGCCAGCGCGCCGATGCCGGTCCAGGCGGCGCCTTCGCCGGCGACGAGGCGGCGAACCTGGCTCGGCGTGAAGCCGAGGTGCGCCAGAAGGCCGAATTCCTTGCGCCGCGCGAGCACCTGCGCGCTGAAGCTGGCCGCGATCCCGAACAGGCCGATGGCAATGGCCACGGCCTGCAGCCAGTAGGTCACCGCAAAGCTGCGGTCGAAGATGCGCAGCGACACGGCCCGCAGCTGCGCGGTCGATGCGATGTCCAGTGCGTCAGCCGAACCAAGCCGGACGCGCGCGAGCCCGTCCAGCGCCTGGCGGATGCGTGCTTCGTCCGCGCCGGCGGCTTGCCACAGCGACAGCTCGCTCGCCGCGCCATCGCTGGTCAGGGCCTGGTAGTCGTCCCGGCTGATCGCAATGGCGCCGAACTGTCGTGCGTAGTCCCGCCACACGCCGGCCACGAAGAAGCGGCCCGCCGGAAGTCCGAATGCCGCATCGAGCGACACCAGCGTGCCGCCCACGCGCGCGCCATGCAGCGACAGCATGGGCTCGCTGACGTAGATAGGGATGCGGCCGGGCGGTGCGGACAGCGTCGGCCCCGTCAGCGGCAGGCTGTCGCCGGGCGCTTCCGGGTCGATGGAGCGGGCGAGCAGGCTCACGGTGGGCGCCGCGGGATCCAGTTGCAGCAGTCGGATGCGCTGCGGCGCGACCCGCGCCACCCCGGGGATGGCCCGCGCGGCCGCTACGAAGTCGGCATCGAACGGCGCCAGTTCGCCCGTTGCGGCACCGGCCGCGCGGACATAGAGGTCAGCCGGCAGTACGACGTCCAGCCAGCGCGTGACCGATTCGCGGAAGCTCGCGACCATGACGGTGAGCGCCACCGACAGCGCCAGGCTGGCGACGACCCCGCTCAGGGCGATGGCGGCGGTGCCCCTCATGCGCCGCGCGCGCTCGATCGCCATCAGCGGCAGCAGTCGGCCCGCAAGGCGTGGCGCCAGCCACCCGTAAAGGGCCTGGATCAGCCACGGCAGGGCGGCGATGCCCCCGACCAGCAGCAAGGCCACCGAGGCATAGGCGGCCAGCGGCATGCCCAGGACCGGTGGGACCAAGGCGAGTGCGCCGCCGGCGCCCATCAGGGTGAGGGCCGGCCACAGGCGGCCGCCCCGGCCCGAGGCGTCGCCCAGGCCCTTGAGCGTCTGCGCCTCTGGTAGGCTTTGCGCGGCGCGCGCCGGCCACCAGCCGCCGGCCAGTGCGGCCAGCGTGCCCAGCACGCCGTAGGCGAGCGTGGCCGCCGGGTCGACGCGCAGGGGCGGTGTCACGTCGCGGAAGTAGCCCCCGCCCAGGTCGCCGCCGAGCAGCCGGAGGGCGGCCCAGGCCAGCGCCAGCCCGAGCGCCAGACCCGCGGCGCTGCCGACGGCCCCCAAGGCCAGCGACTCGGCCAGCACCAGGCGCAGCCGCTGCCGCGCGGTCAGCCCCAGCACGCCGAGCAGGGCGAACTGCTGCGCCCGCTTGGCCACCGACAGGGCCAGCACCGAGAAGACCAGGAAGGCGCCCGTGAACAGCGCCACCAGCGCGAGCACCGTGAGGTTCACGCGGTAAGCCCTGGAGAGGTTGCCGATGCGCTGGGCCTCGTCGGCCGGCTCGGCAAGCCGCAGGGCAGGCGTCCAGTCGGGCAGGGCGCGGATGGCCTGGGCGAGCGCCTCGCGGTCGGTGCCGGGCGCCAGGCGCAGGTCGATGCGGCTCAGGCGCCCCTGCCGGCCCAGGAGGGCCTGTGCGGCGCCGATGTCCATCACGGCCAGCGGCGGGCCGGCCGCCGCGACGGTGCCGGCGATGTCGAGCCGTCGGGCTGCGCCATCCTGCATGCGGAGTTCGAGCTGCTCGGCACCGCTGGCGAGCGATTGCCGCGCCGCCGCGTTGAGGAAGGCGCGTTCCGGCAGCAGCATGGCCAGGCGATCGCCACCGCGGCCCGGAAAGGGCATGGGCATCAGGGAAGGCGAAATGGCAGGCAGCACCAGCGCGTCCAATCCAAGCAGGCGCAGGCTGGCCAGCCTGCCTTCGCGGGTGCGCAACAGCACCTGCGCCTCCAGCACCGGACTGAGCAGCGCCACCTGCCTCAGGCCGGCCAACTGCCCGAACAGGGCTTCGTCCAGATCGCCCTGCACCGCACGCACCTCCAGATCCGGCTGGCCGTTGACGGTGCGCGTCGCCCGCTGGAATTCGTCCAGCGCCGAGTTGTTGATCAGATGCACCGAGAACGCCAGCGCCACGCCCAGCATGACGGCCAGCACGGCCGCCAGATGGCGCCACGGATGGTGGCGGACCTCCTGCCAGGAGAAGGTGTTGAGCAGCGAACACATCGGGCGATTGTGGGGGCCGGGCGGGTGTCAAAGACGGTGAAGCGTTTCACAATGGGGTCATGGTTGCTGGCGTGAACGTTGAATCGATCGAAAGGGCCACACTGGCCGCGGTGCCCCCCGATGCCCTGGAGGAATTGCCGGGCTGGCTGCTGGCACTGGACCGCGGCACGGTGGGCCGGGCGCGCAGCGCGGTGCCCCTGCACCACGGCGTGCAGGACCCGTCGGTCCTTTCCCGCATCGAGGCGGCCTACGAGGCCTATGGCCTGCCGGCCGTGCTGCGCCTGCCCATCGAGACGCCGGGCTTCGAGACGCTCACCGAAGCCTTGCGCCAGCGCGGCTACGTGCCGTCCCGGCCCACCCAGGTGATGTGTGCCGACCCGGCCACCGTGGCGGCCAACGGCCGGCCGGAGGCCGTCCAGATATCTCCCACGCCGGGCGACGACTGGGCCCGCGTCTACCTGGGCGAGGGCTTCGATCCGGTCGACGGTCAGAGCCGGGTCCGTCTGCTGCGCCGGGCTCGGGATGCGGTCTACGTCAGCCTACGACTGACGCAGGATCTCCCGGGTGGCGAGGCAGGCGACGTGGCGGCCGTGGGCAGCGGCTGTTTTGCCGAGGGTTGGATGGGCGTGCACGGCATGCGCACCCGGCCGCGCTTTCGCGGCCACGGCTTCGCGCGTCAACTGATGGCGGCGATGGGTGCGGAGGCGGTGCAGCGTGGCGTGACCCGCACCTTCCTCCAGGTCGAGGCAGAGAACTACCTGGCGCGATCGCTCTATGCCCGGGTAGGCTTCTCGCCGGCCTGGCTCTACGTCTACTGGCAGCGGCCTGGCGCGGACGCGTTGCTCAAGTAGGTGCCAGCGCAGCCGCTTCGGCGGCGTTCAGCGGAAACCGTCGGTGCGCAGGTGCAGCCGGCGGTCGGCTCGCGCGGCGGCAGCGTCGGAATGGGTGACCAGGACCAGGCTGGCGCCGTGGGCCCGCGATTCGGACAGCAGCAGGTCCATCACTTTCCCGGCCGTTGCCGGGTCCAGGTTGCCGGTGGGTTCGTCCGCCAGCAGCAGGCCGGGGCGATGGACCAGCGCCCGGGCAATGGCCACGCGTTGCAATTGACCACCCGACAGCGCCTGCGGCAGCCGCTGGCCCAGGCCCTGCAGGCCGACCGCCTCGAGCATCTGCGCGACGCGCTGCGCCATCTCCTGCTTGCGGCCCAGCAGCATCAGGGGCAGCCCCACGTTCTGGGCGACATCGAGGTGGGGCAGCACATGGAAGGCCTGGAAGACGAAGCCGACATGCGCGCGCCGCCACAGCGCGCGCTGCTCGGCGTCCATGGTGCCGAGGTCCCGCTGGCCATGCAGCACGCGCCCCTCGTCCCAGTGGTCGAGGCCAGCCATGCAGTTCAGCAGCGTCGACTTGCCGACGCCCGACTCGCCCACGATGGCCACGAACTCGCCCGGCGCGACCATCAGGTCCAGGTGGCGGAACACCGGTCGCGCGTCCGCGCCCTGGCCATAGAACTTGCCGAGTCCCTCGATGCGGAGGGGCACGGCGCGCGAGGCCGTCTCCGTCGCGCGCCCGTCGGGCGCCGTTTCTGGGTGGGGGCGGCGGTTCATGCCCCGTCCTTCGCAAGCGCCTGCCGGACCCGCGCCACCACCTGATCGGCCGCGGTCGTCGCGTCGCAGGCGATCACTTCGCGACGGCGCATGCTGCGCAACCAGGTGATCTGGCGTTTCGCCAACTGGCGGGTTGCGGCCACGCCCCGCTCGCGCAACTCGGCGAGTTCCGCGCGCGTGGGGAGACGGCCTTGGGCGGCATCGAGCATCTCCCACGCCTGTCGATAGCCGACGCAGCGGATCGAGGGCAGGGCTGGGTCCAGGTCGCTGCGCTGGCGCAGGCGCCCGACTTCGTCGAGGAAGCCGCCGGCCAGCATGGCGTCGAAGCGCTGCGCGATGCGCGCGTGAAGCCAGGCCCTGTCCTCGGTCTCCAGCGAGAGGAGCAGGGCCTCGCCGCTCGCCAGCGGATCAGGGGTCGGATCCTCGCCCTCGCGGCGATGAAAGGCGGAGAGGGGCCGGCCGCTGCTCATCCAGACCTCCAGCGCCCGCTGGATGCGCTGGCTGTCGGCAGGCGCCAGGCGGGCGGCGGTGTCCGGGTCGACCTCCGCCAGACGGGCATGCATGGCCGGCCAGCCGTGCTCGGCGGCCTCGGCGTCGATGCGCCGGCGCAGTTCCGGGTCGGCGGCCGGCATCGCGTCCAGCCCGTCGAGCAGCGCCTTGAAGTACAGCATCGTTCCACCGACCAGCAGGGGGAGGGCACCGCGCTGGCGGATCTGGCCGATCAACCGCTGGGCGTCGGCCACGAAGGCGGCGGCGCTGTAGCGCTCGGCCGGGTCGAGGATGTCGATCAGGTGGTGCGGCACGGCCGCGCGCTCGTCTGGCGTGGGCTTGGCGGTGCCGATGTCCATACCGCGGTAGACCAGGGCCGAGTCGACGCTGACCACTTCCACCGGCGTCGGCAGCGCAGCCGCCACGGCCAGCGCGGCGGCAGTCTTGCCGCTGGCGGTAGGGCCTGCCAGGGCGATGTAGCGCAGGTGCGCGGTCATGTGCAGGGGCCGCTCGGCACGGGCGCCGGGCGCGGTGAACGTCTGCCGCGCGGGGCAAGGTCAGGCGAGGGGGGAGAGCAGGAAGCCGGGAAGCACGCGGGCATCCTGCCGAGGGTAGCAAATCGCCCGGCGCCCGCCGCAGCGAGGGGAGGCCAGGCCGCGCTCAGGTGCCCAGCGGCTGGGGCGGCTTCACCGCCTGCGGCACGGCGGCGCCACCCGCGGGGCGGCTGAGGCCTGCCGTCGGCTCGCCCGTGGCGAGAGCGGGGGTGCCAAGTGCGCGTTCCTTCATCTGGAACAACTGGGCCAGCGCGGCGCGGTACTGCGCCTCCCCGACGGAGTTGGTGCTGTGGTGGGAGCCGCCTTCGACCAGCACGAACATCTTCTGGCCCGTGGCCGCCTCGTAGAGCTTGCGGCCCAGGGTGGGATTGATCAGGGTGTCGTTCGAGCCATGCACCACCAGCAACGGCGAGCCGATGGACTTGACCTTCGCCAGCGACTCGAAGCGCTGGGTGATGAAGGGCTTGAAGGGCAGCCAGCCCCATTTGAAGCTGCTCACTACGTCCGAGATCGAGGTGAATGTGCCTTCGACGATGGTGCCGGATTCGTCGCGCACATCGGCGGCCAGGTCGATGCCGATGGCGCCGCCCAGCGAGTGACCGAAGATGTAGCGGCGCTGCTTGGGGTACTTGGCGGCCAGCCATTTCCAGGCGGCGCGCGCGTCTTCGCGGGCGGATTCCTCGGAGGGCAGCGTCTTGGTGCTCTTGCCGAAGCCACGGTAGTCGATGGCCAGCACCGAGAAGCCGAGCTCGTGCATGCGGCGGATGCGCGGCGCCGAGCCGGAAACGTTGTAGCGCGCGCCGTGCAGGTACAGCATCACGGGCGTGTCGCGCGACATCGGCGCGTCGCCCAGCCACAAGCCATGGAGCCGCACGTCATCGCCATCGGGCGTGCGGTAGTCGATCCACACGTCGTCCATGCCCGCCGTCATTTCGGCAGTGTTGCCCCAACTGAGGTCGCTGGGCTGAAAGATCCATTCGCGCTGTTGGGCGTCGAGCGTGGAGCATCCTGCACCGACCAGGACGGTGAAAGACAGGGCCGACGCGATGAGGGACCAACGTTTCATTGGGCAAACAGAGACCGGATGGCGGGTCGAAGTTCACAGGGATTTGCAACTGCGGCCCCTGAGCACCGTGTGGGTGACGGCCCGTTACAGGCCTTGCACACCCTTGCCCGCATGCAACGGGCGTGCCCGCCTTTCCGACGACCGTGTAAACCCCAGTGCCAGCGCCGTGTAGGAAGTTGCCTACGCAAGCCCCGGCGCGTGCGCGTTCCCGCCCAGCCGTCTCAGCGCCCGCGCAGGAACAGTCCGTCGAGATCGCGCACGCTCAGTTGCCGCCAAGTGGGGCGCCCGTGATTGCACTGGTCGGAGCGCTCGGTGGCTTCCATCTGGCGCAGCAGTCCGTTCATTTCGTCCAGCGTGAGCCGCCGGTTGGCCCGCACGGCGCCGTGGCAGGCCATGGTGGCGAGCAGTTCATGCTGGGCGCGCTGGATGACGGTGGTGGCTTCGTGCTGGGCCAGCTCGGCCAGCACGCTGCGGGCCAGGGCCACCGGATCGCCGTCGGCCAGGGGCGCCGGCACAGCGCGCACCGCGAGGGTGCGGGGCGAGAAGGGCGAGACCTCCAGTCCCAGGGCGCCGAGTACCTCCGAGCAGGTCTCGGCCGTGGCCACCTCTTCCGGCGTGGCCGCGAAGGTGGCGGGAATCAGCAGTGGCTGGCTGGCGATCGCATGGCCGTCGAGCTGGGTCTTCAGGCGCTCGTAGACGATTCGTTCGTGCGCGGCGTGCATGTCGACGATGACCAGGCCCTGGGTGTTCTCGGCCAGGATGTAGATGCCCTGCAGTTGCGCCAGTGCACGGCCCAGCGGCCAGTCGCTGGCTGCCGCGGCAGTGACCTCCGGCGGTGTGGAAGAGAGGCGCAGGGCGCCAGCCGCCGCGCCGCCGGCGGTCCAGGGGGGCTGGAGGGGGGCGCCCCCCAGGCCGCTGGGCAGGGTGGGGGCGGCCTCTTGGTCCGCCCCCGGGGCCGCCGCTGCAGACGGTGCCGCAGGCGCGGTGGGCCACATGGCCGCCCAATCGCCGGCACCCCGCTCGGCTGCGAACGGAATGCCGGACTGCCGCCATGCCGGCGCCGCAGCAGGCGCGTCGTAGCCTCGCAGCAGCGGGGCGGGCCGGCCGGTACCGCTGTCGTCCGTGCTCGCCGCGCCGGCCGCGCGTGGGGCCGCCAGGGCGTTCTCGATGGCATGGCGCACGGCGCTGTGCACTTCGCGGCCATCGCGAAAGCGCACCTCGATCTTGGTGGGGTGCACGTTGACGTCCACGCGCGTCGGATCGATCTGCAGGTGCAGCACGAACACCGGCTGGCGCTGACCGTGCAGCACGTCCTCGTAGGCGGCACGCACCGCGTGCAGCAGCACCTTGTCGCGCACGAAGCGGCCGTTGACGTAGAAGAACTGCTGGTCGCCCCGGCTGCGCGCCGCATCCGGCACGCCGGCATGGCCACGAACATGCAGGGCGCCTTCGCCATGGTCGACCTGCACGCTCTGGCCAATGAAATCCTCGCCGAAGACGTCCGACAGGCGCTGGGCGGGCGTGTCCGCGATACGCCACTGCTCGACCAGCCGGCCTTCGTGCCAGATCGCGAAGCCCACGTCCGGCCGCGCCAGCGCATGGCGGCGCACCGCCTCGATGCAGTGCGCCAGTTCGGTGGCATCGGTCTTGAGGAACTTGCGGCGCGCCGGCGTGGCGAAGAACAACTCACGCACTTCCACCGTCGTGCCCTGGCTGCGGGCCGCAGGACGCAGTTCGCCCGTGCGGGCGTCCAGTTGCCAGGCGCTGTCCGCCCCACCGTGGCGCGACAGCAGGCTCAGCTCGGCGATGGAGGCGATCGAAGCCAGCGCTTCGCCGCGAAAGCCCATGGTGCCGACCGATTCGAGTTCGGCCAGGCTGGCGATCTTGCTGGTCGCATGGCGGCGCAGCGCCAGCGGCAGTTCGTCGCGCGGGATGCCGCCGCCATCGTCCTCGACGGCGATCAGCCGGACACCGCCGGCGGCCAGGCGCACCGTGATCTGGCTCGCCCCGGCGTCCAGGGCGTTGTCCACCAGTTCGCGCACGACCGAGGCGGGCCGCTCCACCACCTCGCCGGCGGCAATCTGGCTGATGAGTTCGTCCGGCAGGTCCCGGATGGGGCGCCGGGTGGCGGAGGAGGAGGAAAGGAGGGCGCTCACGGCGGGATTTTAAGAATCCGTCAACGGGCGGCCCGGATAATGCCGCGCCATGGACATCGTCGCCTTCCTGATTGACTTCATCCTCCACGTGGACAAGCACCTGGAGGCCTTCGTCGCCGCCTATGGCACCTGGGTCTATGTGCTGCTCTTCCTCATCGTCTTCGTGGAGACGGGCGTGGTGGTCATGCCCTTCCTGCCGGGCGATTCGCTGCTGTTCATCGTCGGTGCGCTGTGCGGCGCGGGGCTGATGAACCTCGGGATCGCCATCCCGGTGCTCCTGGCCGCGGCCGTCCTGGGGGACCAGTGCAATTTCGCCATCGGCCGCCACATCGGGCCCCGTGTCTTCCAGTGGGAGAACACGCGCTTCTTCAACCGCAAGGCCTTCGACCAAGCGCATGCGTTCTACGAGCGCTATGGCGGCATCACGATCGTGCTGGCGCGCTTCATGCCATTCATCCGGACCTTCGCACCCTTCGTGGCGGGCGTGGCCGCCATGAGCCGCTCCAAGTTCACGGCCTTCAACGTCGGCGGGGCCGTGCTGTGGGTGGTGGGCATCTGCGCGGCGGGCTACTTCTTCGGCAACCTGGCCTTCGTCCGCGAGCATCTGGACAAGATCATCTGGGCGCTGATCCTGGTGCCCGGCCTCATTGCCATCTTTGGCGCCTGGCGCGGTTCGAGGGCTTCGAGCGCGCCGGCCGCAACGGCGCGCTGAGGCTGCTCAGCGCAAAAACGCCGGGGGCCGCGTTCGCGGCCCCCGGCATTGATGGATGGCGTTCCGCTCAATAGCGGCGGCTGCCGTCCGGGTAATAGTACTGGTTGTTGTAGTTCTGCTGGTCGCGCTGGCGGCCGATCTCGTTACCGACCAGACCGCCGATGGCCGCGCCGCCCACGGTCGCGGCCGTATTGCCGCCGATCGCATTGCCCACGACGGCGCCGCCCAGCGCGCCGACGCCGGCACCCAACTGCTGATTCGGGCCCGCGGCGCAGCCGGCCATCAGGGCCGCCGCACCGATCGCGGCGGCAGAAATCCAAGTGCGAGTCTTCAACATGGTGTCCACCTTTCTGGAATGTGATGGGCGCATGGTGTGCTCGTCGGTCTCTTCGCGCCTGTAGGAGCGGTCCGCCGGCCGCTGTGCGTCGCGGCGGTCCCGCCCTGAGAGACGCCGCGCGCGCGGCGCGAAGGCCGCCGCATTACAGCGCGCGGCTGCGCGCGAGAGGCGGGTTCTGGCCGAAATAGCGGTGGATGCCCTTCAACAGAGCGTCCGCCATCTCCTCCTGATAGGCCACGCTGCGCAGCTTGGCTTCTTCTTCCGGATTGCTGATGAAGGCCGTCTCCACCAGCACGCTCGGGATGTCGGGCGCCTTGAGCACGGCGAAGCCGGCCTGCTCGACGTCGCCCTTGTGCAGCCGGGCGCCGATGCGGCGGAATTCGCCCAGCATGGCGCCACCGAGCTTCAGGCTGTCCTTGATCTGCGCGGTGGTGCTCATGTCGAACAGCGCACGCTGCACCTGAATCTCGTGCTCGCCGATGCTGATGCCCCCGACCTGGTCGGACTGGTTCTCCTTGTTGGCCATCCAGCGGGCGGCACTGCTGGAGGCACCGTTCTGGCTGAGCGCGAACACGCTGGCGCCGCGCGCCGCCGGCGTGGTGAAGGCGTCGGCATGGATGCTGATGAACAGGTCGGCCTGCACGCGCCGCGCTTTTTGCACCCGCACGTTCAGTGGCACGAAGAAGTCGTCGTCGCGGGTCATGAAGGCGCGCATCGGGTTGCCGCCCAGGGTGCTGCCATTGATGCGGTCGCGCAGGCGCCGGGCCACCTGCAGCACGATGTCCTTCTCGCGCGTGCCGTTGGGGCCGATGGCGCCAGGGTCTTCGCCGCCGTGTCCGGGATCGAGCGCCACGATGATGATGCGGTCGGTGCGTGTGGAGGTGGCCACGTTGGGCTCGGGCCGCTGTGGCCGCGCAGGCGCCGGGCGCGGCGCCTCGGCCACGACCGGGGGCGCCGCCGGCGCCACGGGCGTGGGCGGCGCAGGCGGGGGCGGACGGACGGCCTTCTGCGCGATCAGGTCCCCCAACGGATCGGTGGCCGGGACGGGCCGTGCCGGAACGGGGGGCGGGGCCTGGACCACCGGCGGCGCCACCGCCACGGCAGGGGGCGCAGGCGGCAGCGGGGCGGCAGGCGATGCGCCGGTGCGGGTGTCGCGCAGGCGCTCGGCGATCAGCGATTCGAGCGGGTCGAGCGCTTCCTGCGGGTACAGGTCGAGCACCAGCCGGTGCTTGTAGGCAGCCACGGGCGCCAGCGAGAAGACCTGCGGCCGCACGGTCTGCTTGAGGTCGAACACGATGCGCACCATGGTGGGCGTGTTCTGGCCCACCCGCAGCCCGGCGATGTAGGGATCGTCGGCCTTGACCTTGCCGACCAGGTCGCGCAGGGCCGGGTTGAGGGTGATGCCCTCGATGTCCACCGCCAGGCGGGGCGGGTCGCCCACCACGAGCTGCTGCGACTGCAGCCGCGCATCGGACTCGATGGTGATGCGCGTGTAGTCGGCGGCCGGCCACACGCGCACGGCCACGATGGAGGCGCCGTGCGCGATCTCGGCCGCGCCCATCAGCAGCACCAGGCTGCCCGCCTGTTGCAGCCAGCGCCGGCGCTCGGGCTGCACGGGGAGCAGGGCGTGGGTCATGGGCGCAGCCTCGGCATCGTCGGCGGTTGCGGCGGGAGGGTGGGATGGCGTGCGGCGACGGCTCATGGCGCAACAGCCGCCAGCAGGGCCTGGCCGTTGGGGGTGAAGGCGCGCAACTGCACGCGGCGCACGTCGTCGGCGTCTGGGGTCATGGCTTCGATGTGGATGGCGAGGTCCTCGGTGGGCAGGTAGCCGGCCGCCTGGCCGGGCCACTCGGCCAGCTTGAGTCCGGGGCCGGCAAAAAGGTCCCGGAACCCGGCGTCCTCCCACTCGCGTGGATCGCTGAAGCGGTAGAAGTCGAAGTGGTAGACCGGCCGGCTGTCCTGCGTCGTGTGCGGCTCCACCACGGCATACGTGGGGCTCTTGATGCGGCCCTGGACGCCGAGCGCGCGCAGCAGGTGGCGCACGATGGTGGTCTTGCCAGCGCCCAGGTCGCCGTGCAGCGCGATGAACGCGTGGCCCAGCTCGGGCCGGGCCTGCATGGCTTGCGCCAGCGACTGGGCAAAGCGGGCGGTGTCCTCCTCGCCCTGCCAATGCAGCGTGCGGGAGGCGATTTCTACAATCGGGCGGTGACTGCGGTCGATGCTCAACTCGTGGCTCGGATTCGTGCGTGGGCCGGGGAGCTCGGATTCTCCCAAATCGGCATCGCGGGCATCGACCTGTCCGACGCAGAGCCCGGCCTGGCGGAATGGCTGGCCCAGGGCTTCCATGGCGAGATGGGGTATATGGCGGCGCACGGCATGCGTCGCGCCCGGCCTGCCGAGCTGGTGCCGGGCACCCTCAGCGTCATCACCGCCCGCATGGACTACCTGCCGCGCGAGACGCCGGAAGACTGGCAGGCCGTCGAATGGGCACGGCTGGATCGGCCCGGGGAGGGCATCGTGTCGCTCTATGCCCGGGGGCGCGACTACCACAAGGTGCTGCGGGCCCGGCTGCAGAAGCTGGCCGACCGGCTGGCCGCCGAGATCGGACCCTTCGGCCACCGCGTGTTCACCGATTCCGCGCCCGTGCTGGAGGCCGAGCTGGCCAGTCGCAGTGGCCAGGGTTGGCGCGGCAAGCACACGCTGGTGCTGAGCCGCGAGGCGGGCTCCATGTTCTTCCTGGGCGAGATCTATGTCGACATCGCCCTGCCGCCGACCGAGCCGGTGGCGGCGCACTGCGGCCGCTGCACGGCATGCATCGACGCCTGCCCGACCGGCGCCATCCTCGGGCCGCACCGGCTGGACGCGCGACGCTGCATTTCCTATCTGACCATCGAGCACGCGGGAGTCATCCCGGAGGCGCTGCGCCCGGCGATGGCCAACCGCATCTATGGCTGCGACGACTGCCAGCTCGCCTGCCCCTGGAACAAGTTCGCGCAGCGCAGTGCACTGCCGGACTTCGATCCGCGCGAGGGCCTGACGGGCGTCACGCTGGCGCAGCTTTTCGCATGGACCGAGGACGAGTTCCTGCGCCGCACCGAAGGCAGCCCCATCCGCCGTATCGGCCATGAGCGCTGGTTGCGCAACATCGCCGTCGCGCTGGGCAATGCGTTGCGGCAGGGCGATGCGTCGGCCGCAGCGGCGCTGCTGTCGCGGCGCGACACCGCCGCGCCCCTGCTGCGCGAGCACATCGACTGGGCGCTGGCGCAGGCGCCCACCGCCGCGCGCGCCTGAGGCCGGCACTCAGCGCGGCAGGCTGAGCGCGAAGGGCAGGCTGACGATGCCCAGCAGGGTCGACAGCGTCACCAGCGCCGCGACATACGCGCCGTTGTAGCCCATACGCGCTGCGAGCACGTAGGCGCTCGATGCGGTGGGCACGGCCGAGAAGGCCATCAGCACCGCCGCCTGGGCCCCGTGCAGCCCCAGCAGCCGGCACAGGCACCAGGCCACCAGCGGCAGCACCAGGTGCCGGATCGACAGCACCGCGACGCCCAGCGCCTTGCCGCGGTTGAGTGCGCCGAACTGCATGCCTGCGCCCGCTGCCAGCAGGCCGAGCGCCAGCGAGGCGGCGCCCAGCCGGCCGAGCGTCGGCTGCATCCAGTGGGGCACCTGCAGGCCCAGCAGGTTGATCACCAGCCCGCTGGCCGTCGCGATGATGAGCGGATTGCGCACGAGCTGGCGCAGAAACCCGCTGTTGGCATGCCGCGCCATCGGCCACACCGCCGCGACGTTCATCAGCGGCACGCACACGCCGATCAGCACCGCGATCACCAGCAGGCCCTCGGCGCCGGCCAGGCGCTCGGCCACGGCCAGGCAGATGAAGGAGTTGAAGCGGAAGGCCACCTGGGCGCTGGCCGCGTGCTCGCGCCGGTCGATGTGCTGTCCCAGCCAGGGCAGATGGGGCAGCGCATAGGCGAACGCGATGCCGGCCAGTCCCACGCCCAGCCCGGCGGCCAGCAAGTGCGTGGCGGAGCCAAAGTCGATGGGGCTCTTCACGATCGAATGGAAGAGCAGGACCGGGAAGAGAAAGTAATACACCAGGCTCTCCACCTGGTCCCAGACCCGGCGGTCCAGCGCGGTGTAGCGGCACAGCAGCCAACCGCAGGCGATGAGGGAGAAGTCCGGAAACAGCAGCTGCGCGTAATTCACCCAGGGAGCATAAACGGGCCGCTTATAGGTATTCCCTCAAGGTCCGGCAGCAGGGCTGCCGCTAGGATGCGCCGCACGCGGGAAGCGAATCCGCCCATTTCAAGAAACGAACCTGGAGTCAAACCGATGCAACGTCGCCACTGGAACGCCATCGCCGCCGCTGCCCTGCTGGGCTCGCTGGCTGCCCCCGCCGCCTGGGCGCAGGGCTATCCCGACAAGCCGATCGAACTGCAGGTGCCCTTCGCTCCCGGCGGCACCACCGACATCGTGGGCCGCGTCATCGCCGATCCGCTGGGCAAGATCCTGGGCCAGCCGGTGGTGGTCACCAACAAGGCCGGCGGCGGCGGCGTGGTCGGCGCGTCCGAGACGGCCCGCGCCGCGCCCGATGGTTACAAGCTGGGCGTGGCCACGGTGTCGAGCACCGCCGCCAACCCGGCAATCAATCCCAAGACGCCGTACGACCCGATCAACGACTTCACGCCCATCATCAACATCGCCGCCACGCCCAACGTGATCGCGGTGCATCCGAGCTTTCCGGCCAAGGACTACGCCAGCTTCGTGGCCGAGCTGAAGAAAAACCCCGGCAAGTACTCGTACAGCTCGTCCGGCACCGGCGGCATCGGCCACCTGCTGATGGAGCTGTACAAGAGCATGACCGGCACCTTCGTTACGCACATCCCGTACCGCGGCGCCGGCCCGGCCCTCAACGACACCGTCGGCGGCCAGGTGCCGATGATCTTCGACAACCTGCCCTCGGCGCTGCCCTTCATCAAGGCCGGTAAGCTGGTGCCCATCGTGGTGGCGGCGCCCCAGCGCCTGAAGGACCTGCCCAACGTGCCCACCTTCAAGGAGGTCGGTCTGGAGCCGGTGAACCGCATGGCCTACTACGGCATCCTCGGTCCCAAGGGCCTGTCGAAGGACGTGGTGGACAAGATCAACGCAGGCACGCGCAAGGCGCTGGAAGACCCCGCCGTGCGCAAGCGCATCGAGGACACCGGCTCGATCATCGTGGCCAATACGCCCGAACAGTTCGCCGCGCAGATCAAGGCCGAGTTCGCGGTCTACAAGGACGTGGTGAAGAAGCAGAATCTCAAGCTCGACTGAGCGTCCCGTCCCAGCCGTGTCCGCCCAGCGGGCGCGGCGTTTTCTGGAGCCGCCCTCGGGCGGCTTCCTGTTTTTCCGCATGTCCATGACCCCTCCGGCCTCCACCGCCGCCACGCCATCGCCTGCCGACATCGACGACTTCATCGATGCGCTGTGGCTGGAGGAGGGCCTTTCGCGCAACACGCTGGCCGCGTACCGGCGCGACCTCTCGCTGCTGGCGCAATGGCTCGCACCCCGCGGCGTGACCCTGCCGGCGGCGCGCGAGAGCGATCTGCAGGCCTATATGGGCGAGCGGCTTGCGCAGCGCGGCAAGGCCACCTCGGCCAACCGCCGGCTGACGGTGTTCAAGCGCTACTTCCGCTGGGCGCTGCGCGAGCACCGCATCGTGGCCGACCCGACCCTGCGCCTGCTGCCTGCGCGCCAGCCCGCGCGCGTGCCCAAGACGCTGAGCGAGGCGCAGGTGGAGGCGCTGCTGGGCGCACCCGACATCGCCACGCCGCTGGGCCTGCGCGACCGCGCGATGCTGGAGCTGATGTACGCCAGCGGCCTGCGCGTGAGCGAGCTGGTGGGCCTGCGCCTGGTCGACCTCGGCCTGCAGGAGGGCGTGCTGCGCGTGATGGGCAAAGGCAGCAAGGAGCGCCTCGTGCCTTTCGGGCAGGAGGCCGAGCGCTGGATCGGCCGCTACCTGGCTGAAGCCCGTTCGGCCATCCTTGGCGGCCAGCAGAGCGGCGACCTGTTCGTCACCGCGCGCGGCGCTGGCATGACGCGGGCCATGTTCTGGGTGATCGTCAAGAAGCACGCCGAGGCGGCGGGCGTGCGTGTGCCGCTGTCGCCGCACACGCTGCGCCATGCCTTCGCCACGCATCTGCTCAACCACGGGGCCGATCTGCGGGCGGTGCAACTGTTGCTCGGGCATGCCGATATCTCCACCACCACCATCTATACCCATGTGGCGCGTGAACGCTTGCGCCAGTTGCATGCGCGGCACCACCCGCGTGGCTGAAGCCGGGCGGCTGGCCGCCTGCGGCAGCCGACGACAGGGGGCGCTGGCATGATCAGGCCATGATCTTTACGACCGATTCCTACCTGCGCCGGCGCCTGTGCCGCGGCGCTGTTCTCGCGGCCTGTGGCGCGGCCCTCGCGGCCACCGGCCTGCCGGCCCTGGCCCAGGACCTGCCCAAGACCGTGCGCCTGATCGTGGCCTATCCGCCCGGCGGCGTGGCCGACGTGGTGGCCCGCACCCTGGCCGAGCGGCTGGCGGCGCAGACCGGCAGCACCTTCGTCGTCGACAACAAGGCGGGCGCCAGCGGCACCATCGCCATGGAGGCCATCGCCAAGGCCGCACCGGACGGCGCCACGCTCGGCTTCTCGGCCATCAGCCCGCTGGTGCTGAGCCCGCATCTGGGCAAGCTGCCCTACGACCCGCTGCGCGACCTGCTGCCGGTGGCCAGCGTCATGTATTCGCCGGTGGTGTTGCTGGCCACCTCGGCCGAGGGCAGCGCGGACATGCGCGCCGTGCTGGCGAAGGCGAAGGCGCAGCCCGGCGCGGTGCGGTGGGCGACCTCGGGGCCGGCATCGTTGGGACACATCATGCTGGAACAACTGCGCGCGACGGCCAAGGTCGACATCACCCATGTGCCCTACAAGGGGGGCGGCCAGCAGATGACGGATGCGCTGTCGGGCCAGTTCGAGGTGCTGTCCACGAACGCGGGCCCGGCGGTGGCCATCCAGGTCAAGGCCGGCAAGCTGCGGCCCCTGGCTGTGGGCGCCCCGGCGCGGCTGGAGAGCCTGCCCAACGTGCCGACCCTCACCGAGCTGGGCTTCAAGGACGCCAACCTCTCTTCGCAGTTCGGCGTCTTCGCCCCGGCCGGGTTGCCGCAGCCCTTGCAGGCCCGTTTCAACACGGAGATCAACACCGCGCTGCAATCGCCCCAGATGCGTTCGCGCCTGACCACCACCGACAACGTGCCGACCGGCGGAAGCCCCGCGGCCTTTGCCAAGGAGATCGCGGCCGAATACGAGAACAACGGCCGGATCATCCGCGCCGCGGGCATCAAGGCGGATTGAGTGGGCGCAAGGGGCGTGTTGGCGCGGGCGGCCCAGGGCGGGCGTGCCAATGCGCGGTCCGCGCTACAGGCGCCTATGTCGCGTCCGCCGCCAGCCCTTCCAGTTCGTCTGGCGTGAAGCCGGCCCGCGACCGCGCGTCCATGTTGAACGGCGGCTTGAGCCGGGGCGCCTGATGCTCGCGGTACAGGCGCCGGTAGTGCGCCAGCGGTTCCAGCCCCTCCCGCTCGCACAGCCAGCGGTACCAGCGGTTGCCCACCGCCACATGGCCGATCTCGTCGCGCAGGATGATGTCGAGGATGGCGATGGCCGCCCGCGCGTCGGGCGTGCCCACACGGGCGAGCTTGGCCTGGATGAGCGGCGTGGCGTCCAGCCCGCGCGCTTCCAGGGTCCGGGGCACCAGCGCCATGCGGGCGACGACATCGTCGGCCGTCTTCTCGCACATGGTCCACAGCCCGTCGTGGCCGGGGAAGTCGCCGTAGCACCACCCCATGCACTCCAGGTGACCGTGGATCAGCGTGAAGTGCAGCGCCTCCTCGTCCGCGACCCGCAGCCAGTCGCGGTAGTAGTCGGCCGGCATGCCGTCGAAGCGCCACAGCGCGTCGAGCGCGAGGTTGATGGCATTGAATTCGATGTGGCAGATGGCATGCACCAGTGCCGCGCGGCCTTCCTCGGTGAAGGGCGAGCGGGTGGGCACGTCCTTGGCGCCCACGCGGACCGGCCGGGCAGGGCGGCCCGGCACGCCCGCACCGTCGTCCGGCATGCGGACCTGGTCGGTCCAGCAGGCGTCGACGGGCTGCGCCTGGGCGCAATCGGCCGCCAGCGCGCGGGTGGCCGCCACCTTCTGGGCGGGATCGGAAAGGACAAGCGCCTGCAGCGCGCGCAGCCGGGGGTGCATCCCTACAATTCTATTTTTCGCCCGCGGCCTGCCCGCACGTGCACCCACGACACAAGGAGACGACAAGCATGGCCCTCTACGAACTCGATGGCACCGCCCCCCAACTCGCCGAAGGCGCATGGGTGGCCGACAGCGCCGAGGTGATGGGCAATGTGAGCCTGGCCGAGAACGCCAGCGTCTGGTTCGGCGCCGTCGTGCGCGGCGACACCGAGCACATCGCCATCGGGCGCAATAGCAATGTGCAGGACCTGTCGGTGCTGCACGCCGACATCGGCTGCCCCCTGACCATCGGCGAGAACGTGACCGTCGGCCATCAGGTCATGCTGCACGGTTGCACCATCGGCGACGGCTCGCTGATCGGCATCCAGGCAGTGGTCTTGAACAATGCGCGCATCGGCCGCAACTCCATCGTCGGTGCCGGCAGCGTGGTGACCGAAGGCAAGGAGTTTCCGGACAACTCGCTGATCATCGGCTCGCCGGCCAAGGTGGTGCGCACGCTCGATGATGCTGCCGCCGCCAAGCTGCGCCAGAGCGCGCAGCACTATGTGGAAAACGCCCATCGCTTCGCGAAGGGCCTCAAAAAGATCGGCTGACCCCTTCGGCGCAGTGCGCCGGCCCGTCGGCCGAGGAAAGCAACCTTGAGCGAACTACACACCTTCCTCTTCGACGGCCTGCCGGTGCGCGGCATGATCGTGCGCCTGGACGGCGCCTGGCAGGAGATCCTTGCCCGCCGCGCCGCCAACACCCAGACGGGCGCCTATGCACCGCCCGTGGCCGAACTGCTGGGCGAGATGACCGCCGCAGCCACGCTGATGCAGGCCAACATCAAGTTCAAGGGCTCCTTGATCCTCCAGATCTTCGGCGACGGGCCGGTCAAGGTGGCCGTGGCCGAAGCGCAGCCCGACCTGAGCCTGCGCGCCACGGCCAGCGTGGTGGGCGATGTGCCGGCCACCGCCGGCCTGGCCGACCTGGTGAACGTGGGCAACAAGGGCCGCTGCGCCATCACCCTCGATCCCAAGGAGCGCCTGCCGGGCCAGCAGCCCTACCAGGGCGTGGTGCCCCTGTTCGGCGACCGTGGCGAGCGCCTGGGCAAGCTATCGGACGTGCTGCAGCACTACATGCTGCAGAGCGAGCAGCTCGACACCACGCTGGTGCTGGCCGCCGACGAGCAGGTGGCCGCGGGCCTGCTGATCCAGCGCCTGCCGCTGGCCGGCGAGGCCAATCTGGCCGGCAGCGCCACCGCGCGGGACGAGGACGAGATCGGCCGCAACGAGGACTACAACCGCATATCGACGCTGGCCAGCAGCCTCACGCGGGCCGAACTGCTGTCGCTGGACATCGAGACCATCCTGCGGCGCCTGTTCTGGGAGGAGCGGTTGCTGCGCTTCGCGCCGCGCGACGGCATGCTTGGCCCGCGCTTTGCATGCACCTGCAGCCGCGACCGCGTCGCCAGCATGATCCGCAGCCTGGGCCGCGAGGAGGCCGACGACATCCTGGCCGAGCAGGGCCGCATCGAGGTGAGCTGCGACTTCTGCGGTCAGCAATACCGCTTCGATGCTGTCGACACGGCCCAGATCTTTGCAGGGCCGCCGGGGCAGGTGCCGGGCAGTTCAATCGTTCAGTAATCGTTCAGCTTTGTCCTTTTTGTTTAGCTGCGGCTTCCGCGGAGTGTCGTCCGCGCCACAGAGGCAGGTCCATTGGGGGGATGGGAGCAGATTCCTTGTGTCACAACCCTTGACGCTTTTGTAAGCCGGTTCCACGATGGGGTGTCGGCCGTTCGCGGTCGGCTTCAATCAACTATCTCGAGGACGATATGAACACCAAGAACCTCTTTGCGGCAACTGCAGCTCTGGCCGTCGCGCTTCTGGCCGCCAGCCCCGCGATGGCTGACGATCCGACCAAGGAACCGCCGACGCCTGCCGCCAAGAAGACCACCAAGGCCGAGCGTGCCGCCGCACGCGAGAAGCGCAAGGCCGACATGACCGCTGCCGAAAAGAGCGGCACCGCTCCCACCGGTGGTGAAGCCACGGCTCCCGAGAAGCAGACCAAGGCCATCTCGGGCACGCACGAGTCGCGCAAGGCCGAGCGCGCGAAGAAGCGCAAGGAAATGGCCGCCGCCAACAAGGCTGGCGCCATCCCGGCTCCGACCGAAGCCGGCGAACCCAAGAAGTAATCGGCCTTCGCTGAGTGGCACAGGCGCATGCCGGCCGCGTGGCGCGCCACGCTCATGCTGGCGCGTCGCCGGTTCCGTGGGTGGGGTGGCTGGTTCGGTGCCTGGGGCTCGGACTTGTTGCGCTGCTCACGGCCTGTGCCAGTCTGCCCGAACCGTCCGTCGCCGCGGCACCGTCCTTCGCGGCGACGGACGTTGGACCCACACCCCTGGCCCATATCGCTGCGGCCAGTCTCGCGGCGGACGCGGCGTCGCGCGGTCGTTCCGGCTTCCTGCTCATGCCCGAGGGGCCCACGGCCCTGAATGCCCGGATTGCACTGATCCGGGCTGCGCGTAAGACCCTCGACGCGCAGTACTACATCCTCCAGGACGACGCGACAGGCCTGCTTTTCCTGAGTGAACTGCTCGATGCTTCGCGCCGCGGCGTGCGTGTGCGCCTGCTGGTCGACGACCTGTACACCCCTGGCAAGGACCAGCTCTTCGCTGCCCTGGCCTCCCAACCGAATTTCGAACTGCGCCTGTTCAATCCGCTCGCCGTGCGCAGCGGTCCATTGGCCTGGCGCGTGGCGCTGTCCCTGGGCGATCTGCGGCGCGTCAATCGCCGCATGCACAACAAGCTGCTGGTGGCTGACAACAGCGTGGCGATCACGGGCGGTCGCAACATCGCTGACGAATACTTCATGCGCAGCGACCAGGCCAACTTCGTCGACATGGACCTGCTCGCCGCCGGGCCGGTGGTGCCGGCGCTGTCGAACAGCTTCGACGACTTCTGGAACAGCCGCCAGGTGAGGCCCATCGGCAGCCTGATGGAATTGCCGCCCGACGATGACCGCACCCGCCGCGTGCTGGCCGAACGTTGCGAGGACCGGCGCGACCTGCTGCCCGAGGCGGCCACCGATGTGCTCGGTCACCCGCCCGTGAGCGTGCAGCTGGCCGCGGGCCGGCTGCTCCTGACCGAAGGCGACGGCCGCGTGGTGTCGGACGTGCCCGAGAAGATCACCTACGACGACCCCGAAGCCAGCTTTGCCGACAGCGTGAGCCAGCGAACCATCGCCATGCTCTATGGCGCGCGGCGGGAAGTGCTGATGGTGTCGCCGTACTTCGTTCCGGGCCAGGCCGGCCTGGCGCTGCTGCGGGAGCAGGCCGCCAGGGGCGTTCAGGTGCTGGTCTTCACCAATTCCCTGGACGCCACGGACGAGACCCTGGTGTATTCCGGCTATGCCCGCTACCGGCTCGCCATGCTCAAGGCCGGCGTGAAGATCTACGAACTCGGCTCGCGGCTGGTGCCCAAGGAACGCCGCTTCGGCGAATTCCGGCATTCCAGCGCGCGGCTGCACGCCAAGATCATGCTGGTGGACCGCGAGCGCGTCTTCATCGGCTCGATGAACCTCGATGGGCGCTCCGCCCGCCTCAATACCGAGGTGGGCGTCATCATCGAGAGCCCGGCCTTGATCGAGCAGTTCGGCGCGCTGATGCCGGTGCGCGAACTGGGCGCCTACGAACTGCGCCTTCGCAAGGACGTCGACGACGTGCAGTGGATCGAGCACCACTCGGACGGCAGCGAGGCGGTGCTCGACGAAGAGCCCGGTGCCAACGTCATCGACCGCGTGCGCGACTGGCTCCTGCTGAAATTGCTGCCCGAAGACGTACTGTGAGGGCGCGGGCCGCGGCCGTCCTCAGCGTTCGAAGGCGCTGTAGCGGATGTCCGGGGCGCTGGTGTTGTGTCGGGAGGGCTCGCTGCGGCCGAAGCGCACCTCTCCCACCCCCGAGGCGCGCCCGAAGTCCGGCAGCGGCTGCGTGTGCGCCACCGCACCGGCGTCGCCGCTGCCGTGCCAGCGGACCTCGCTCATGTCGGCGTTGTCTGCCGCCACATACATCGACCGCAGCACCGAGAAGGGCTGCATGCCGCGGACCGGCCGCGAGAAGCGCACGTCAAGCGCCGTGCGCTCGCGGCTGACCTCGGCAAGGCGGATGCGTGCAGCGCCCCCACCGGCGAATCGCAGGTCGAAGCGGATATCGGGCTGTGTGCGAATGCGGATGTCCCGGATGTTGACCACCGGCCGGCCCTCCTGGCGCACCGGGCCCAGCAGCATCGAGGAGCCGTAGACGCCGTCCCCGAAGCGGGCCAGCGGCAACGGCTTGATGCGCCAGTAGCCGTCCGAGGGGTACATGACCAGCGCTTCCTTCATCTGGCCGTCGATCCGGCGATAGACCTGGATCATGTGGAAGCCGCGGTCGCGCTTGCCGTCCACTTCCACCGGCACCTGCTGCGGCCGCCAGAACACCGGCAGCGTCATGCCCACGATGCGCCACTTGGCGTCCTCGTGCAAGGTGACGGTGCGTGGCTCGAAGCGGTGTTTGGGGTCGGTCGGATGATCGCCGCCGTCGAAGTTGCAGCCGGAGAAGTCGGGGGCGGTGGTGTCCTGCGCGATGCGTTCGATGTAGCCGGGTTGCAGCGCCTCGACGGTGAAACGCTTGACGCCGCCACGCAGCAGCAGCGAGACGTTGTCTTCCTCGGCGCATCGCGTCGGCTTCGTCTGGTTCTCGACCGTCACGGTAGTGGCCGCGGCCTGGGCGGCGGGCGGCATTCCTGCCGCGAGTGCGATCAGTGCGGCACAGGCGGCGAGCGCGCGGCGGATGGGGAAGGGGGCGGATGTCCGGAGGTGCATGAGTGGGTCAGCCCGCGGCCGGCGTCTGCCGGGCAGCGATCAGGTCGGTGAAGAGGCGGTGCTCGCAGTCAGGGTCGGAACAGCGCTCGCAGTTCCACGCCGGCGCGCGCAGGTGGCGCGGGGGGGCCGGTGCCTCTTCCCGCGCATCCAGGGCTGCCTGCAGCGCCGACCAGGCGCGGGACATGTGTTGGGCGGCGTCGCGGCCGTGAATGACGGCGCAAGGCAGGCCTGCCGCGGCGAACCCCGCCCGCAAGCGACCGTCGAGAACCTGCTCGTCGTGGCCTGCCGTGTCCTGTGGGGGCAGCAGCAGGGTGAAGGCATGGCCGCGCTCGGCGGCGACCAGCGAGGGGGGCCAGCTTTCGACCGGGACGCCCCTTTGGGCGAGCAGGGCGATGGGACTGCCGGCCGCCACGACGAGTGCGTCATGGCGCGCTTGATCGATCCGCATGCGCCAGGCATGGGCCCGTGCAAGCGCATCGGCGGGAGCCGGCGGGCGTTCGGGTGCGTCGGTCGGCGCCATCCCGACCAACGCGATGGCCTTGATGCCCCGCTGCATGAAGCGGCGGGCCAGCGCGTCGACCAGTTGCTCCCCGTCTGCCGCCGACACACCCCAGACGGCGATCACGCTGCCGGTGCCGAGGCGCGGTGTCATGGGAGCGGCAGCGCGCGCATTCTTGACGCGCCGTCCTAGCGCGCGATCTGCACCAGGATCTCGTTGGGTTTGACCATGCCCAGCTCCTGTCGCGCCCGCTCCTCGGCCATCTCGATGCCTTCCTTGAGGTCGTTGACCTCGGACTCGAGCCGCTCGTTGGTGTGCTGGGCGCGGAGGTTGGCGGTCTTCTGGTCTTCCAGGTTCTTGCGCAGCTTGGACACGTCGGGCAGGCTGCCGCGGCCTGTCCACAGCTGGAGCTGCAGCAGGCCGAGAAGGCACAGCAGGATGGCCGGGATGACGAGGCGCGTGCGCATCGCCGCTCAGCCGATCTGCACTGGCACCGTGGCCCGCACCACGCCCGAACTGGAAGACCGGCGCATCAACGCAGGTTGTAGAACGCGGCGCGGCCGGGGTAGCTCGCGACGTCGCCCAGGTCTTCCTCGATGCGCAGCAGCTGGTTGTACTTGGCCATGCGGTCCGAGCGCGACAGCGAGCCGGTCTTGATCTGGCCGGCGTTCAGGCCGACGGCGATGTCGGCGATGGTGCTGTCTTCGGTCTCGCCGGAGCGGTGCGAGATCACGGCGGTGTAGCCGGCGCGCTTGGCCATCTCGATGGCGGCGAAGGTCTCGGTCAGCGTGCCGATCTGGTTGATCTTGATGAGGATCGAGTTGGCGATGTTCTGGTCGATGCCCTGCTTCAGGATCTTGGTGTTGGTCACGAACAGGTCGTCGCCCACCAGCTGCACCTTCTTGCCCAGGCGCTCGGTCAGCAGCTTCCAGCCGGCCCAGTCGCCTTCGTGCATGCCGTCCTCGATCGAGATGATCGGGTACTTGTCGCACCAGGTGGCCAGCATGTCGGTCCAGCTTGCGGCCTCCAGCTGCAGACCACCTTCGCCTTCGAGCACGTACTTGCCGTCCTTGTAAAACTCGCTGGCGGCGCAGTCCAGGCCCAGGGCGATCTGCTCGCCGGCGGTGTAGCCGGCCTTGTCGATGGCTTCCAGGATCAGCTGGATCGCCGCTTCATGGTTCTCGACGCTGGGGGCAAAACCGCCTTCGTCGCCCACGGCCGTGGGCATGCCGCGGCTGTCGATAATCTTCTTGAGGGCATGGAACACCTCGGCGCCGTAGCGCAGCGCTTCGCGGAAGCTGGGCGCGCCCACCGGGATGATCATGAACTCCTGCAGGTCCAGGCTGTTGTTGGCATGCGCGCCGCCGTTGATGACGTTCATCATCGGCACCGGCAGGCTCATGCCGCCCATGCCGCCGAAGTAGCGGTACAGGGGCAGGCCGGACTCTTCGGCCGCAGCGCGCGCCACGGCCATCGACACGGCCAGCATGGCGTTGGCGCCCAGGCGGCTCTTGTTCTCGGTGCCGTCCAGGTCGATCAGGGTCTTGTCCAGGAAGGCCTGTTCCGAGGCGTCCAGGCCCAGCACGGCTTCGCTGATCTCGGTGTTGACGTGCTCGACGGCCTTGAGCACGCCCTTGCCCAGGTAACGGCCCTTGTCGCCGTCGCGCAGCTCGATGGCTTCGCGGCTACCGGTGCTGGCGCCCGAGGGCACGGCCGCACGGCCCATGGTGCCGCTTTCCAGCAGCACGTCGCATTCCACGGTGGGATTGCCGCGGCTGTCGAGGATCTCGCGGCCGACGATGTCAACGATGGCACTCATTCAGGGTTCTCCGGTTTTTTGAAATCGGTTCAGGCGGGCGTGCCGCGCTCAGACGCCTTCGACGGCGATCATGTTCATGATCGCGGCGCCGGCACGGGCCTCGCGGGCCTTCTTGTATTCGGGGGTCTCGTAGAAGGCCTTGGCCTGCTCGAACGTGGCGAACTTGAGCAGCACCACGCGCGTGGGCTGCCAGGTGCCTTCGAGCGGCTCGACCTGCCCGCCACGCACGCAGACCTCGGCGCCATGCGCCTGCATGGCGGCGGAGGACCACTTCTTGTATTCCTCGTACTGCGTCGGGTTGGTGACTTCGACGTGGGCGATGACGTAGCCGCTGGGCATGTTGCAGGTGTCCTTCAGTTCGAATCGGGGAATTGGCGCGACAGCAACAGGCCGGCGAAGCGCAGCAACCCGTCCAGCTCGTGCCGGATGACAGCGACCACGATGGCCACATCCAGGCTCTGGTACTCGTGGACCGCGATGTTACGAAAGCCAACCATGCGGCCCAGCACAGCCGCCAGGTCGGCGTCGATCACGCCCTCTTGCTGCAGTGTCGCAAACACCTCGCGCGCACTGCCCGGCAACGCCCAGCCCTGGGCCGCGATCACCATGTTGCCCATGTCGATCGCCAGTTCGCAGGCACGTTGCACGTTGAGGATGGCAGCGTCCTGACGCGAGAAATCGGTCATGAAGTCTGCCGCCGCAGCCAGCTCTTCGCGGGCGCGGCGCACGCAGCGCTCGAGACGGGCGCTCTTTTGCGCCAGGGCGTCAGCAAGGGCCGTCATGGACGCGCTTCTCCCGCGCGAAGCAGTCGATGGGCCAGTTGCTTCACCATCGGCTGCCGCCATGCCTGCATGTGCTGGTACTCGCTGAGCACGAATGCGCAGTAGCCCGTCAGCGCCACCGGGTCCAGGCTGAAGAGGAGGTGGCCGGTGGCCAGGACCTGATGCTGCATCAAGGTGGACAGGCGCCGGAAGTCCAGCAGGTCCACGTCGACGCCAAACTGCGCTGCGATTTGTTCGGAGGCTTCCCACCGAATCTCGGGCGACAAGGGGGCCGGTAGATCCACTGCGATGTCCAGATCGCTGTGGGGGCCGAAGCGGCCAGAGGCCGCACTGCCGAACAGCCAGGCAGCCCGCGCCTGCGGCAGCGCGTTGCGCAGCGCGGCGACGATCCGGTCCTGGCTGGGCGGCAGGGTCATGCGCTGAAGCTGTCTTCCAGAAAGCCGTTCTTCTTGGTGATGCGGTCGAGTTCGACCAGCGTCTCGAGCAGCGCCTTCATGTGCTTGAGCGGCACGGCGTTGGGGCCGTCGGACAGCGCGTTCTTGGGGTCGGGGTGCGTCTCCATGAACAGGCCTGCCACGCCCACGGCCACCGCGGCGCGCGAGAGCACCGGCACGAATTCGCGCTGTCCGCCGGAGCTGGTGCCCTGGCCGCCCGGCAGCTGCACAGAATGCGTGGCGTCGAACACCACCGGTGCGCCGGTCTCGCGCATGATCGCCAGGCCGCGCATGTCACTGACCAGGTTGTTGTAGCCGAAGCTCGCGCCGCGCTCGCAGGCCAGGAAGTTGTCGTCCGGCAGGCCCTTCTCGCGGGCGGCCGCGCGCGCCTTGTCGATCACGTTCTTCATGTCGTGCGGCGCGAGGAACTGGCCCTTCTTGATGTTCACCGGCTTGCCCGACTGGGCAGCGGCGCGGATGAAATCGGTCTGGCGGCACAGGAAGGCGGGCGTCTGCAGCACATCGACCACCTGGGCGGCCTCGGCGATGTCCTCTTCGGAATGCACGTCGGTCAGCACCGCCACGCCAAGCTCCTGCTTCAGCTTGGCCAGGATGGCCAGGCCCTTCTCGCGGCCCGGACCGCGGAAGCTCGTGCCCGAGGAGCGGTTGGCCTTGTCGAAGCTGCTCTTGAAGATGAAGGGAATGCCCAGCGAACTGGTGATTTCCTTCAACTGGCCCGCGGTGTCCATCTGCAGTTGCTCGGACTCGACCACGCAGGGCCCGGCGATCAGGAAGAAGGGCTGTTGGAGCCCGACGTCGAAGCCACACAGTTTCATGCTTGCTCCTTGGCGCCGGCCGCTCAGGCCACGACCTTCAGCGCGCTCTTGTCCGAGCCCTGGTGCGACAGCGCCGCACGCACGAAGGCGTTGAACAGCGGATGGCCGTCCCAGGGCGTGGACTTGAACTCGGGGTGGAACTGCACGCCCATGTACCAGGGGTGCACGTCCTGCGGCAGCTCGACGATCTCGGTCAGCTGCTCGCGCTGTGTCAGGGCCGAGATCACCAGGCCGGACTGGCGCAGCTGGTCCAGGTAATTGACGTTGGCCTCGTAGCGGTGGCGGTGGCGCTCGGTCACCACGTCGCCGTAGATGCTGTGGGCCAGCGTGCCTGGCATCACGTCGGAGCTCTGCGCGCCCAGGCGCATCGTGCCGCCCAGATCGGACTTGGCCGTGCGCGTCTTGATGGTGCCGTCGGCGTCCTTCCACTCGGTGATCAGTGCGATCACGGGGACGCTGGCATTGGGGTCGAACTCCGTGCTGTTGGCGCCCTTGAGGCCGGCCACGTTGCGCGCGTATTCGATGGTGGCGACCTGCATGCCCAGGCAGATGCCCAGGTAGGGAATCTTGTTCTCGCGGGCGAAGCGGGCCGCGCAGATCTTGCCTTCCACGCCGCGCTGGCCGAAGCCGCCGGGCACCAGGATGGCGTCGTACTTGTCCAGGCGCGCCACGTTGTCGGGCTGGATGGTCTCGGAATCGAGGTACTCGATCTTCACGCGGGCATGGTTCTTCATGCCGGCGTGGCGCAGCGCTTCGTTGAGCGACTTGTAGCTGTCCGACAGGTCGACGTACTTGCCGACCATGGCGATGGTCACTTCCTTCTGCGGATGCTCCACCTCGTAGACCAGGTCGTCCCAGCGCTGCAGCTTGGCCGGCGGCGTGTTCAGGCGCAGCTTGTCGCAGATGAGGCCGTCCAGGCCCTGCTCATGCAGCATGCGCGGCACCTTGTAGATGGTGTCCACGTCCCACATGCTGATCACACCCCATTCGGGCACGTTGGAGAACAGCGAGATCTTGGCACGCTCCTCGTCGGGAATCGGCCGGTCGGCGCGGCACAGCAGGGCGTCGGCCTGGATGCCGATCTCACGCAGTTTCTGCGCCGTGTGCTGCGTGGGCTTGGTCTTGAGCTCGCCGGCCGCCGCGATGTACGGCAGATAGCTCAGGTGGACGAAGGCGCTGTTGTTGGGGCCGGCCTTCAGGCTCATCTGGCGCACGGCCTCGAGGAAAGGCAGGGACTCGATGTCGCCCACCGTGCCGCCGATCTCGACGATGGCGATCTGCACCTCGTGCGGCGTGCCGATGCCGGCGCCGCGCTTGATGTATTCCTGGATCTCGTTGGTGACGTGCGGGATCACCTGCACCGTCTTGCCCAGGTAGTCGCCGCGGCGCTCCTTCTCCAGCACCGACTTGTAGATCTGTCCGGTGGTGAAGTTGTTGGACTTGCGCATGCGCGTCGTGATGAAGCGCTCGTAGTGGCCCAGGTCCAGGTCGGTTTCGGCGCCGTCGTCGGTCACGAAGACTTCGCCATGCTGGAAGGGGGACATCGTGCCCGGATCCACGTTGATGTAGGGATCGAGCTTGATGAGGGTGACCGTGAGGCCGCGGGATTCGAGGAGGGCGGCGAGGGAGGCGGAAGCGATACCCTTGCCGAGGGACGACACCACACCGCCGGTGACGAAGACGAATTTGGTCATTGCCGGACGCGGGCGCCATGGCCCGCGGATGGGAAATTGAGATTGTACCGGCCGGCCGATGTCCTCTTTTCAGTTCGGTCACATCGCGTGACGCAGGGCTGGGGCCGGGCGGCGCTCCCTCTACACTGCCCGGATGCAACAAGACCTGGCGGGCAAGCACATCCTCCTGGGCCTCACCGGCGGTGTGGCCTGCTACAAGTCGGCGGAGCTGTGCCGTCTGTTCGTCAAGGCCGGCGCGACCGTGCAGGTGGTGATGACCGAAGCCGCCACGCAGTTCATCACGCCGGTGACCATGCAGGCGCTCTCCGGCCAGCCCGTGTACCTGTCGCAATGGGACGCGCGGCAGGCCAACAACATGCCCCACATCAACCTGGGCCGGGAGGCGGATGCGATCGTGCTGGCGCCGGCCAGCGCCGACTTCATCGCACGGCTGGTGCAGGGGCGCTCCGACGAGCTGCTCAGCCTGCTGTGCCTGGCCCGTCCGCTGGAGCGCGTGCCGCTGCTCGTGGCGCCCGCCATGAACCGCGAGATGTGGGCCCACCCGGCCACCCAGCGCAATCTGCGCCAACTCGCAGACGATGGCGCCCGGGTGCTGGGCGTGGGCCAGGGCTGGCAGGCCTGCGGCGAGACCGGCGACGGCCGCATGCTGGAGCCGGCCGAACTGCTCGAAGAGGTCGTGGCCCACTTCCAGCCCAAGGTGCTGCAGGGCGAGCATGTGGTGGTCACCGCCGGCCCCACCTTCGAGGCCATGGACCCGATCCGCGGCATCACCAACCATTCCTCCGGCAAGATGGGCTTCGCCATCGCCCGCGCCGCGCGCGAGGCCGGCGCCCGCGTCACGCTGGTGGCCGGCCCGGTGCACCTGCCCACGCCGCGTGGCGTGCAGCGCGTGGACGTGGCTTCGGCCCAGCAGATGCTGCAGGCCGTGCAGGCGGCCGTGGCCGATGCCTCGGTGTTCGTGGCGACGGCGGCGGTGGCCGACTGGCGGCCGGCCGATCCGCAGATGCACAAGATCAAGAAGGACGGCAGTGGCCAGACGCCGGTGCTGCGCTTCGTCGAGAACCCCGACATCCTGCACACCGTCGCGCAGGGCGAGCGGGCGCGTGGGCGGCAACTGTTTTGCGTCGGCTTCGCGGCCGAGAGCGAAAACCTGCTCGAACATGCCAAGGCCAAGCGCCAGCGCAAGGGCATTCCGCTGCTGGTGGGCAACATCGGGCCGCTGACCTTCGGTCAGGACGACAACAGCCTGCTGCTGGTCGACGAGCAGGGCGCACGAGAGCTGCCGCGGGCCTCCAAGCTCGCGCTCGCCCGCGAACTCGCCTCCGAAATCGCTGTCCGGCTGCGGCCGTGGCGCGGCTGAGGCTTCCCATCCTTCTGCCGATGAACGAGACCGACTGGAACACGCCCCGCAATGGCGATTTCGTGCGCTATGTCGAGCAGTTGACGGCCGAGTCGCTGCAGCGTGTCCACGCGCGACAGGATCGACCTTCGGCAGCCGCAGCATCGGTGCCGCCCGGTACTGCGTCGCCGGGTGCGACTTCTTCGCCTGGCCCACGCAGCGCGCCGGGCGACCTGTCGGCGCCGCCAGGCGTGGCGGGCTGGGCCGCGGCGGGAATCGTGGGCCTTCTCGTGCTGTGGGCCATTGGCGCGCCTGTCGGCGTCCTTGTGCTGCTGGCAGCCCTCGGTGCCGCGGTGTTCAAGCGCTTTGTCCGGCGCGGCGCTGCAGCGCCAATTGCCCGCCAGTTGCTGGCCGGCCTTCGTCAAGGCCCCCAGAACGGCAAACCCCGACCTCCCGCCGGCGGCACTGCCGCACGGCCCAACCCTCGAAGACAGTCCTCCCCATGAAGATCGACGTGCGCGTGCTCGACGCGCGAATGGCCCAGCAACTGCCCACCTATGCCACGCCCGGAAGCGCCGGCCTGGACCTGCGCGCCTGCCTGGCAGAACCCCTGACCCTGGCGCCCGGCGCCTGCGAGCTCATCGGCACGGGGCTGGCCATCCACCTGGCCGATCCTGGCTTTGCGGCCTTGATCCTTCCCCGCTCGGGCCTCGGCCACAAGCACGGCATCGTGCTGGGCAACCTCGTCGGCCTGATCGACAGCGACTACCAGGGCGAGCTCAAGGTCAGCGCCTGGAACCGCAGCCAGACGCCGTTCGTCGTCGCGCCCATGGAGCGCCTGGCCCAACTGGTGATCGTGCCGGTGGTGCAGGCCCAGTTCCGCGTCGTCGAGACCTTCGATGCCGACACCCAGCGCGGTGCCGGCGGTTACGGCTCCACCGGAAAGCTGTAAGCATCTCCCAGAAGTTGTTTCGGCTGTGAGCAAGGGTGCCTTCCAGAACCTTTGCCGCGCGTCCGCCTCCAACCCCCGAGGTGGGCGGTCGCGCGCGACGCCGCATGGTGCGGCGGCGCAGTCGATCAGCCGAGGGCAGGCCCGCCTGTCGAGGATCCATACCATGATTCACAACAAGATTCGCTCCCTGGCCGTTCCGGCCGTTGCCCTGACCGCCGCCGTGCTGCTCGCCGGTTGCGTGACGCCGGTGCCGGTGTACCAGACCCGCTATCCCTATCAGCCCGCAGCGGCACCGGTGTACCCGGCGGCCCCTGCCTACAACCAGGCCGTGTATGTCGAAACCGGCATCGTCGCCAACATCGAGGTGTTGCGCAGCGAGACGCCGCCGGTGGCGCCTTCGGGCGGCGGCGCCGTGGTGGGCGGCCTGGTGGGTGGCGTACTGGGCAACCAGATCGGCCATGGTTCCGGCCGCGCGGCGGCCACCATGCTGGGCGTGGTGGGTGGCGCGCTGGCCGGCAACGCGGTCGAGGCACGCAATGGCGCCGGCCGCGTCTACGAAAGCTATCGCGTCTCCGTGCAGATGAGCAATGGCGGCTACCGCAGCTTCGATGTGCCCAGCCCCGGCGACCTGCGCATCGGCGACCGCGTGCGCATCGACGGCGGCCAGATCTCGCGCTACTGATCGCACCTGAATGCACAAAGGCCGGCCCCTCGGGCGCCGGCCTTTGTGCTTCATGGAACGCGTCGTCGCGACGCGGCCAATGGGGCGCTCAGTGCAGCGAGTCGCTGCCCGGCGCCATCGGCGCGAAGCGGAAGAAGCCGGTGCCGGCGGTACCGCGGCCGATCTCTTCTTCGGTCGCTTCGCGCACGGCATTGACGGTCAGGTCCAGCCGCAGGGCGATGCCGGCCAGCGGATGGTTGCCGTCCAGCACAAGGTGCTCGGGGTAGATCTCGGCCACGGTGTAGAGCACGTTCTTCGGCATGTCCGGATTGACCCCGGAGGGCAGGGCGGCGCCGTCGAAGCTCATGCCTTCTTCCACTTCCTTGGGGAACAGCGCACGCGGCTCCAGGAAGAGCAGGTGCTCGTCGAAGTCGCCGAAGGCCTGTTCGGGCTCCAGGTGGAGTTGCACGCGGGCGCCGGGGCCGTGGCCCTGCAGCGCTGTCTCGATCGCATCGAAGAGGTCGTCGCCGCCCACCAGGAATTCGACGGGCTCGGTGAGCACGTCCAGGGTTTCGCCAAGGGTGTCCTTGAGGGTCCAGGTCAGGGCGACCACGCATTGGGGGGTGATTTCCATATGAGAATTCTCCCACCATGCCCCTGACACAACGATTGCCCCTGCTCGGAGGACTGAGCGCCGACACCTTCATGCGCCGCCACTGGCAGAAGAAACCCCTGCTGGTGCGCCAGGCGCTGCCGATGACCGTCCCACCGATGTCGCGCGCCCGCCTGTTCGAACTCGCTGGCGAGGAGGGCGTGGAATCCCGCCTGGTCACCCACGACGCCCGCCAGGGCTGGCGCCTGCGCCACGGCCCCTTCGCCCGGCGCAGCCTGCCGCCGCTGGGCCGCCGCGAATGGACGCTGCTGGTGCAAGGCGTCGACCTGCACGACGACGAGGTCCACGCGCTGCTGCAACCCTTCCGCTTCCTGCCCGAGGCACGGCTGGACGATGTGATGATCAGCTATGCCAGCGATGGCGGGGGCGTCGGCCCGCACTTCGACAGCTACGACGTCTTCCTGCTGCAGGTGAGCGGACGCCGCCGCTGGTCCTGGGGCCGTCAGAAGGACCTGACGCTGCGCCCCGGCCCCCCTCTGAAGATCCTGGACCATTTCGAGCCCGAGGACACCCAGGTGCTCGAACCCGGCGACATGCTCTACCTGCCGCCGCGCTATGCCCATGACGGCGTCGCCGTGGGTGGCGACTGCATGACCTGCTCCGTGGGCCTTCGCGCGCCCGCGCAGACCGAACTGGCGTCCGACCTGCTCATGCGGCTGGGCGACATCGTCTCGGACGATGAAGCACCCGGCCGGCGCTATGCCGACCCCGGCCAACCGGCCTCCGAGTCGCCGGCCGCCATCCCCGAGGCGCTGCAGGCCTTTGCCCGCGACGCCGTCCAGAAGGCGCTGGCCCAGTCCACGCGCATCGACTGCGCGCTGGGCGAGTCCCTGACCGAGCCCAAGCCCAACGTCTGGTTCGATCCCGGCGAATGGCCGGAGCGCGTCGAGGCCGTGCGGCTCGACCGGCGCACCCGCATGCTCTACGACGTGCGCCATGTCTTCATCAACGGCGAAAGCCTGCTGGCCGGCGGCCGCGACGCGGTGCTGATGCGCCGGTTGGCCGATCGCCGCGAACTGGGTTCGCGCGAGTTGGCCAAGGCCAGCGCCGAGGCCCTGGCCCTGCTGGGCGACTGGTGCGAAGCCGGGTGGGTGCATGCCCGATGAGCTGAGGCTCAGCGCGGGCCCCTTCGACGGGCCCACGGTCTTCGCCGACCGGCTGCGCGAGGCCTTCGCCGCGGCGGCCGACCGCGCCTGGCCGGCTCTGTGGTGCGCCGACGCTCAGTTCGCCGACTGGCCGCTCGGGGAGGCCGCGGTCATCCAGGCGCTCCAGGCCTGGGCAGGCAGCGCCCGCCGCCTGCGCCTGGTGATGCGCGACGACCGCCTGCTGCGGGAGCGCCATCCGCGCTTCGTCGCCTGGCGCCAGCGCTGGGACCACATCATCGAGTGCCGGATCTGCGCCGACTGCGATGCCGCCGACCTGCCCAGCGGGCTGTGGACGCCAGGCTGGACGGTCGAGCGGCACGACCCCGTGCTCAGCCGCGGCAGCAGCAGCGGTGCACAGGCGGCCGTGGAGTCGCTGCGGCATCGCATGGACGATGCCTTCGCGCGGGGCCGGCCTGGTTTCCCGGCCTCCATCCTCGGCCTCTGAACCGCTGGCGCGACGGGTGGCGGCCGCCAGAGGCCGCCCGGCTCAGCTGCGCGCGGGTCGGGCGATGTGCGCGTCAGCGACACAGTCTGCTCACATTAAATGCGACATAAGTTGTAAATTGTTGATAAATGTAGACACGCTTCGGCCCGGCTGATCGAAAGTGACGATCATCTGGGTGACTCCCTGACGTCCTTCCGTTCCGCCTGTCCTTCCGATGAAAGTCGCTGCCTTCGACGAGGTTTCGCTCGGCCTGATCGGATTGAGCCTGCTGGCCGCGCTGGTCGCCCTGCTGCTGATGATGCGGGAGCGCTGGAAGTCGGCGGGCATCCGGCGCGAGCTGCAGGCGGTCTCGCGGCAGAAGCATGAGCTGGAGTGGGGCGACGCCCTGACGGGCCTGCGCAACCGCAAGGGGCTCGATGCTTCGCTCGACGATCTGGCGCATGTCGGCTCTCACGGTGTCGTTGTGGTGCTACTGGACCACTTCCGGCGCATGCGGCAGGCCTTTGGCCAGGAATTCGGCGACTTCATCGTCAAGCTCGCCGCCCAGCGCCTGTCGGGCTGCCTGCCGCCGGGCGCGACGGCCGCGCACCTGGAAGGGGGCGAGTTCGCGCTGGCGATCCCCGGCAACCGTGCCGACCTGCTCGAAGTGGCCGAGCTGGCGTTCGAGCAACTGGCGTTGCCGGTGCAGTCCGCCAAGGGCCAGGTGATCCTCGTCGCCTCGCTCGGTGTGGCCATGGCGGATGCTCCGGAGGATCGCGGCCGGCTCATCGAATTCGCCTCCCTGGCCGCCGAACGTGCGGGCGCCGGGCTCAATGGCGAGGGCAAGGTCTGCGTCTACGACCCCGCCTTCGCCGAGGAGGCGCGGGCGCAGGCCTTCTTCGTGAACGACCTGCGCGCGGCGGTGGAGAACAAGGAACTGCGCCTGCTGTTCCAGCCCAAGGTCGATGCCCAGTCGCTGCAGATCACCGCGGCCGAGGCGCTCCTGCGCTGGCAGCATCCGGTGCGTGGCAACGTGGCACCGGCCGTGTTCGTGCCCATGGCGGAGTCCGCGGGCCTGATGGGCATGCTGGGCCGGTGGGTGATCGAGGAATCCTGCCGTGTGGCCGCGTCCTGGCGGGCGATGGGGCTGCGCATGCGCGTGGCCGTCAACATCTCCGCACTGCAGATGCAGGAGGAAGACCTGGTCGATCACATCGCCCAGTGCCTGGAGCGCCACGGCCTGCAGCCCAACCGCTTCACCTGCGAGATCACCGAGTCGGTGGCCATGCAGCACACCGACACCGCCACCGCCACCTTCGAGCGCATGCGCTCGCTGGGCCTGCATGTCTCCATCGACGACTTCGGCACGGGCTATTCCAGCCTCGCCGCCCTGCGGCGCCTGCCCGCCTCGGAGTTGAAGGTGGACCGCGCCTTCGTGGCCGACCTCGAGCACAGCGAGGACGCGCGCTCCATCGCCGCGTCCATCGTCAGCCTGGGCAAGGCCCTGAACCTGAAGGTGGTGGCCGAGGGCGTGGAGACGCAGGGCCAGTGCGAGCTGCTGATGCTGATGGGCTGCGACGAGCTTCAGGGCTTCCTGTTCTCGAAGCCGATCTCGGCCGAGGAAATGACCGGCATGATCAACAGCGGCAGCGCCGACGGGCCCGAATCCCTGCCGTTCAGCGAGTCGCTGTTCATGAGCACCCGGCTCTCCGGCCTGTGAAGCGGTGCCCGCGGGCCGGAGGCGCGCGGTGGCGGTCCTGAAGGCTCAGGCGTCGAGCCAGGGCGAGCCCTCGGCGGCGTCGGCCGCCAGCATCTCGTGGGCGGCGGCGCCGAGTGCCTCGGCCATGGCCTGGCGCACCAGGTCCGGCCGGTTGTTCTGCTCCGACAGATGGGCCGCCACCACATGGCGCAGGCCGCCGTGGTTCACGGCCCGGGCGATCTCGGCCGCCGCGGTGTTGGACAGGTGCCCATAGTTGCCCCCGACGCGGCGCTTGAGGAAGGGCGGATAGCGCGACTGCGACAGCAGCGCCACGTCGTGGTTGAATTCCAGCAGCAGGGCATCCACGCCGGCCAGCCGGGCCATGACGTGGGCGCTGGCATGGCCCAGGTCGGTCAGGACGGCGAGAGTGCGGGCACCGTCGGTGCAGCGCAGCTGCAGGGGCTCGCGGGCATCGTGGGGCACGGTGAAGGGCTGGACCTGCAATTCGCCCACCTCAATGGCCTCGCCATCGCGGGCCAAGTGCAGGCGCCCCGCATAGTCGGGGGCCCCAGTGGCGAGCCAGGTGCCTTCGCTCATCCAGACATCGATGCCTTCGCGCTGCGACAGCGCATGGGCGCAGCCGATGTGGTCGCCGTGCTCGTGCGTGATGAAGACGGCATCGATGTCGCGCGCCTGCAGGCCTTCGCGCGCCAGCCGCTGGTCGAGCTGGCGCAGGTTGAAGCCGCAGTCGATCAGCAGGCGCGAGGTGCGCGACTCGCTGCGCACCTCCACCAGCGTGCCGTTGCCGCTGCTGCCGCTGCCGAGGCTGCGAAAGCGCAGCGCCACGCCTTACTTCAGGTCGTCGGCCAGCACGCGCACGATGCGCTGGGCGTTGTCCGACTTCTCCGGCGCACCGGCCTCGTTCAGCACCGTCACCGTGCTCTTGTCGCCTTCCGACTGCACGCGGATGCGGTACTTCATCGGCGCCTCGGTCTTGCTGTCGCGGCTGAAGAGCTTGCCGAAGATGCCCGGTTCCTTGCGGTCGGGATTGGGCGTCACGTAGCGCACGTAGTAGACGCCGGCCGAGCGGTCGCGGTCTTCCACGGTGAAGCCCGTGCGGTCCAGCGAGAGGCCGACCCGGCGCCAGGCGCGGTCGAAGCCGTCGGCCACCTGCAGCACCGGCTGCCCGTTGATGTTGCCGATGGTGGCGGCGCGGGCTTGGGGCGCAGCGGCCACGGAAGCGGCCGCGGCGCGCGACTGCTCCTGGGTCACGCCGAGCTTGACCATCAGGCGGCGCAGGAATTCGGTCTCGAGTTCGGGGTCCACGGCACGCGGTTGCCAGACGGTCTGGTCCTGCCGCTGGTTGGTGTAGACCTCCTGCATGCCGCGGTGGCTGATGTAGATCTCCGTGCCCTTCGAGGTGCGCTCCATGCGGGTGCGGAAGCGGTCGAGCTCGCCCGTGGAGTAGACGGAGTCGATCACCTTGCCCAGCATGGAACGGATCGGATCCTGCGGCAGCTTGGCCCGGTTTTCGGCCCAGTCGGTTTCCATGATGCCAAGGTTGCGCTGTTCGCTGGTCAGCAGGAAGCCGTTCTCCATCCAGAAGTCGCGCACCGTGTCCCACAGCTGCTCGGGCGGGCGGTCGACCACGATCCAGCGCTCGTTGCCGGCGCGCTCCATGCGCACGTCGCCGATCTTGTCGACGGCCGTGGGAATGCCCGGGGCGTTGGCACGGCCCGCCTCATAGGCGTTGGCCGAGACGACGCCGCCGGGAATGGCGTAGCGGTTGTCGCGCGAGAGCTGGGTCAGGTCGGGCGGTACCTCCAGCGTGGGGGCCTTGCCGGCGCTCTTGTAGTCGATCTTGTCGGACTCCAGCACGGAGCACGCGGCCAGACTGGTGGCCAGGGCCAGCACGGCGAATCGCAAAGGGGTGTTCAAGTCGTCTTCCTTCGGCGAAGAGAGGGGGGTAATCAGGCGGCCCGTCGAGGCGACGGCAGCCGCATGGGACAGATGGAGTGCCCGGGCGGCAAAAGGTTGCCGAATCTTGAGCTTTGTGTCAGCCGGACACCAGGCCGCATTGGCGCAGGGCATCTTCGACCGCGGCGTGCTGGGGGCCGGCCAGGGGCGTCAGCGGCAGGCGCAGGCCGGCTCCGATGCGGCCCATGCGCTGCAGCGCCCACTTGACGGGAATCGGGTTGGGCTCGACGAAGAGCGCCCGGTGCAGCGGCAGCAGCGACAGCTGGATCGCCATGGCCCGGCGCGCATCGCCCGAAATGGCCGCCGCGCACAGCTCGTGCATCTGGCGCGGCGCGACGTTGGCGGTGACGCTCACGTTGCCGTGGCCGCCGCAGAGCATCAGTGCCACGGCGGTCGGATCGTCGCCGGAATAGATGGAGAAGCCCTTGGGTGCCTCGCGGATCAGCCACTGCGCGCGTTCGATGTTGCCGGTGGCTTCCTTGATGCCGACGATGCCGGGCACCTGGGCCAGGCGCAGCACCGTGTCGTGGGCCATATCCGCCACCGTGCGGCCGGGCACGTTGTACAGCACCATCGGCAGGTCGCCGACGGACTCGGCGATGGCACGGAAGTGCTGGTACTGGCCTTCCTGCGTGGGCTTGTTGTAGTAGGGCACCACCTGCAGCTGCGAATCGGCGCCCACGCCCTTGGCGTAGCGGGCCAGTTCGATGGCTTCGCGGGTGGAATTGGCGCCACAGCCTGCCATCACAGGCACGCGGCCGGCGGCCTGCTCGACGGTGACGCGGATGATTTCGCAGTGCTCTTCGACGTCCACCGTGGGCGATTCGCCCGTGGTGCCGACCACGCCCAGGCAGTCGGTGCCCTCGGCGATGTGCCAGTCGATGAGCTTGCGAAGCGCGTCGTAGTCGACGCTACCGTCTTCATGCATCGGCGTGACGAGCGCGACGATGCTGCCAGTCAGTTGCTCCAAGGGACTCTCTTTGTCGGTGAACGCGGAACCGCGGATTCTAGCCAGCGACCTGGGAGGGACCGAGGCGATGTCGCGCAAGGGTTTCTTCGGGCCGGGGCCGGACGGCGGCAATGCGCTGGACGAAGCGCTCGGGCGAGGGCAGGAAGCCGTCTTCGTAGGCCACCACCCGCAGGCCGGCGCTGGCGGCGATCAGCTCGCCCGGCGTGAGCAAAAAGTCGGGCCGCGAAGGGCGCCCGACGGTCTCGTTGCCGGCGGCGAAGGTCTCGTACATCAGCACGCCGCCGGGCGCCACGGCCGCCACGATGCGGGGCAGCAGCGGGCGCCAGAGGTAGTGGGTGACGACCACGGCGTCGAACTGGCGCCCCTCGAAGGGCCAGGGGCCGTCCTCGATGTCGGCCTGCACGATCTCGGCGCCGATCTGTGCCAGGGGCGCCAGGGCGGCGATGGCCGCCGGATCGCGGTCGACGCCGGTCAGTGCATGGCCCTGGCTCTGCAGCCAGAAGAGGTGCCGGCCCGCACCGCAGGCCACGTCGAGCACCCGTCCGCCCGCGGGAATGAGATGGGCCCAGCGCTGAACCCAGGGCGAGGGCGGTGCCAGGGGCTGCGGCGGCTGCGGACCTGTCGTGCTCATCCGAAGCAGGTCCAGATCTGGTTGCCCAGCATCACCAGGAAGTCCGGCTGCGCATACAGCAGGAAGACGCCCGTGAGCGCCACGGCGGCGATGCCCCAGGCCGCCATGCGGCGGCCGAGCGCGGCGGAGTCGCGGCGCTGCTTCATGCCGGCTGCAGTCCGCGCCGCTCGATGGCGCGCTCGTTGACAGGCAGGTTCACCAGCGCCGCGAAGATGCCCAGCGCGATGGCGATGTACCAGACGATGTCGTAGCTGCCCGTGCGGTCGTAGAGGTAGCCGCCCAGCCAGACGCCGAGGAAGGATCCGACCTGGTGGCTGAGGAAGACGAAGCCGCCCAGCATCGACAGATGCGCCACGCCGAAGATCTGGGCAATGATGGCGTTGGTGGCCGGCACCGTGGACAGCCACAGCGCACCGATCACGGCCGAGAACACGTAGACCGATGTCGGCGTGAGCGGCGCCAGCAGGAATAGGCTGATGGCCACCGCCCGTCCCAGGTAGATGGCGGCCAGGATCTTGCGCTTGGCAAAGCGCTGCCCCAGCACGCCGGCGGTGTAGGTGCCGATCACGTTGAACAGCCCGATCAGCGCCAGCGCGTAGCTCGCCACCTGGGGCGCCAGGCCATGGTCCTTGAGGTAGCTGGGCATGTGCACGCCGATGAACACCACCTGGAAGCCGCAGACGAAGTAACCCGCCATCAGCAGCACGAAGCTGGGGTAGCGGAAGGCCTCGGCCACGGCCTGGGCGATGGTCTGCTCGCGCCGGCCCGCGCCCGTCGTGTGGGCCGGCTCGCGCAGCAGGAAGGCCAGCGGCACGATCACCAGTGCCAGGGCGGCCAGCGCCAGCAGCGCGCTCTTCCAGCCCAGTTGCAGGATCAGCTGGCCCTCGACCGGCACCATGAAGAACTGGCCGAAGGAGCCGGCCGCCGCCGTCACGCCCATGGCCCAGGAGCGCCGTTCCGCCGGCAACTGGCGGCCGATGACGCCGTAGATGACGGCGTAGGTGGTGCCCGCCTGGGCCATGCCGATCAGCACGCCGGCCGTGAGCGCGAACACCAGGGGTGTGGGCGACAGGGCCATGCCGGCCAGGCCGGCGGCGTAGAGCACCGCCCCCATCAGCAGCACGCGAAAGGCGCCGAGCTTGTCGGCCAGCATGCCGGCGAACACCCCGGCCACGCCCCAGGCCAGGTTCTGGATGGCGATGGCCAGCGAGAAGGTCTGGCGCGTCCAGCCCTGCTCCTGCGTGATGGGCTGCAGCCACAGGCCGAAGCCGTGGCGGATGCCCATGGACAGTGTCACGACCATCGCGCCGCAGATCAGCACCTGGCGCATGGAGAGGTTGGTGGCAGGGGAGGACATGGAAGCGGGTGTCTCTTGCTGGGTGTTGTGATCTATTGCGGCCCGCGAGGGGCGCGGCGCATTGTCGGCGGTCTGTCCGCACCTTGCTGTCGCTAGCATCGCGGCGGCTCGACGATCAGGGAGAAGAACATGGCACAGCCATCCAGCACGCCGCGCATGACGGAGGCGGACTATTTGGCCTGGGAATCGACCCAGGCACGACGGCACGAGTACGTGGAAGGCCGCGTCTACGCGGTGCACGACGAGGCCGAACCGGCCCCCGCCGACGCTGCGGACCCGCGCGCGGCGGTGGCGCCCAACCTCGCGGCGGCACTGCGCGCGCATCTGCGCGGCACCGCATGCCGCGTCCATCGGGGGGACCTGCGGCTGTACCTGCCCGGTGCGGCTGCCTACCTGTACCCCGACCTGGTGGTCAGCTGCCCGGGCGCGGCCCGCGAAAGGCGGGTGCCGGTCGCCGAGCCGGTGTTCATCGCCGATGTGCTTTCGCCCGGGGCCGGCAGCCTGTACCCCGGAGTGCGCTTCACGCATTACCGCGGGCTGCCCTCGCTGCGCGAATACCTGCTGATCGACGCGCATCGACGTGGCATCGACCTCTACCGCAAGGGCGCCGACGGCCTGTGGGCCTTGCAGCCCCTGGCGCCGGGCGAGGCGGTGCCGCTCGCCTGCCTTGACCTGCGCCTGCCCGCCGCCGCGCTGTTCGCCGGCCTGCCCTGAGGCGGCTTCCCGCAGGGGCTGGATGGGCATCCAGTCCCGGCCGTGGGCCGTGACTACAATCCGCCGCCATGGCAACCCCCAGCAAGACGCCTTCCGGCTACTCGGAAGGTTCCATCCGCGTCCTCAAGGGCCTGGAGCCCGTCAAGCAGCGGCCGGGCATGTACACCCGCACCGACAACCCGCTGCACATCATCCAGGAAGTGATCGACAACGCCGCCGACGAGGCGTTGGCGGGCTTCGGCAAGAAGATCAAGCTCACGCTGCACACCGACGGCTCGGTCAGCGTCGAGGACGACGGCCGCGGCATCCCCTTCGGCCTGCATCCCGAGGAAAAGGCCCCCGTCATCGAGCTGGTCTACACCCGGCTGCACGCCGGCGGCAAGTTCGACAAGGGCCAGGGCGGCGCCTACAGCTTCTCGGGCGGCCTGCACGGCGTGGGCGTGTCGGTGACCAATGCGCTGTCGACGCGGCTCGAAGTCGTCTCGCACCGCGAGGGCCAGGTGGCCCGCCTCGTCTTCGGCGCCGGCGACGTGATCGAGCCGCTGCAGCTGCGCGCGCAGGGCAGCGGCGACCGCAGGCAGGGCACCACCGTCCGCGCCTGGCCCGACGCCAAGTACTTCGAATCGGCCGCCTTCCCCATGGGCGAGCTCACGCACCTGCTGCGCAGCAAGGCGGTGCTGATGCCCGGCGTGGCCGTCAGCCTGACGGTCGAGAAGAGCGGCGAGACGCAGCAGTGGCTCTACAAGGGCGGCCTGCGCGACTACCTCATGCAGACGCTCACCGCCGACCCGGTGATCCCGCTCTTCGAGGGCGCCGGCCATGCCGACAAGAACACCGAGACCTTCGCCGAAGGCGAGGGCGCCGAATGGTGTGTGGCCTTCACCGAAGAAGGCCAGCCGGTGCGCGAGAGCTACGTCAACCTGATTCCCACCAGCGCCGGCGGCACGCACGAAAGCGGCCTGCGCGACGGCCTGTTCAACGCCGTCAAGAGCTTCATCGAGCTGCATTCGCTGCTGCCCAAGGGCGTCAAGCTGCTGCCGGAGGACGTCTTCGCCCGCGCCAGCTACGTGCTGTCGGCCAAGGTGCTCGACCCGCAGTTCCAGGGCCAGATCAAGGAGCGGCTCAATTCGCGCGACGCGGTGCGGCTGGTGTCCAGCTTCGTGCGGCCGGCGCTGGAGCTGTGGCTCAACCAGCACGTCGACTACGGCAAGAAGCTGGCCGAACTCGCCATCAAGGCCGCGCAGACGCGCCAGCGCGCCGGCCAGAAGGTCGAGAAGCGCAAGGGCTCCGGCGTGGCCGTGCTGCCCGGCAAGCTCACCGACTGCGAAAGCCGCGACATCGGCCACAACGAACTCTTCCTGGTCGAAGGCGACTCCGCCGGCGGCAGCGCCAAGATGGGCCGCGACAAGGAATGCCAGGCCATCCTGCCCCTGCGCGGCAAGGTGCTCAACACCTGGGAAGTGGAGCGCGACCGCCTGTTCGCCAACACCGAGATCCACGACATGTCCGTGGCCATCGGTGTCGATCCGCACGGCCCCAACGACACGCCCGACCTGTCGGGCCTGCGCTACGGCAAGGTCTGCATCCTGTCCGATGCCGACGTGGACGGCTCGCACATCCAGGTGCTGCTGCTCACGCTCTTCTTCCGGCACTTCCCCAAGCTGATCGACGCCGGCCATGTGTACGTGGCGCGGCCGCCGCTGTTCCGCGTCGATGCGCCCGCCCGCGGCAAGAAGCCGGCCGCCAAGTTCTATGCGCTGGACGAGGCCGAGCTCACCGCCATCCTCGACAAGCTGCGCAAGGACGGCGTGGCCGAGGGCAAGTGGAGCATCAGCCGCTTCAAGGGCCTGGGCGAGATGAGCGCCGAGCAGCTGTGGGAGACCACGCTCAACCCCGACACCCGTCGCCTGCTGCAGGTGCGCCTGGGTCGGCTGGACTTCAGCCACACGCAGGGCGAGATCACCAAGCTCATGGGCAAGGGCGAGGCTGCCGCCCGCCGCGAGCTGATGGAACTGCGCGCGGACGACGTCGAGATCGACGTATGAGCGCGTCATTCCCGGCCGCGGTGTTGGCTTTGCTCCTCTCCCCTCTGGGGAGAGCCTGGGTGAGGGGCCGCGGGCGCTCGATGGGGCGCGGCGTTGGCTTCGTCGTCGAAGCTGCCGAGCGTGTGAGTGCCGATAGGGCGCGCCGTGCGGTGCTGGCCCCCACCCCAGCCCTCCGCCAGAGGGGGAGGGAGTGGATGCGGGCGCTTGGCTTTGCAGCGGGCGCTCTTTTCTTTGTCTCCGGTTCCGCCCATGCCGCCCTCTACGGCTACACCGACGAGCGCGGTGTCGCCCATTTCTCGGCTGAGAAGCTCGACGCCCGCTACCAGCTGGTGCTGCGCGACGACACCGCTGGCAGGTTCGGCGCCGACGACGCGGTGCCCGCCGAGGCGGCGCAGGCGCTGCAGCAACTGCTGACCCGCCGCACCGGCGCCGGCGCGAGCGGCACCGTCTACGGCTACCTCGATCCCCAGGGCCAGCCGCATTTCGCCGACACCCGGGCCGATGAGCGCTACGAGCTGATCGTGCGCGACGGCGAGGTCCTCAACAGCCGCTGGAATCCCATCGACCGCCGCCGTCCGCTGCCCCCCGCGGCCGTTCCCGCCGGCGAGCCGCCGCGCAAGGGCCTGCTGGCGCTGGTCGAAAAGCCGCCGCTCTCGCCCGCCGCGCAGACGGCGCTGCGCGAGGCCGCGCGCAAGCACGGCCTGGACGAATCGCTGCTGCACGCGCTGATGGCCGCCGAATCCGGCTTCGATATCGACGCTGTCTCGCCCAAGGGCGCCGTCGGCCTGATGCAGCTGATGCCCGCCACCGCCGAGCGCTACGGCGTGCGTGCCGACGCCAAGCAGACGGTGGCCCACAAGCTCACCGACCCGCGCATCAACATCGCCGCCGGCAGCCGCTACTTCAGCGACCTGCTCAAGATGTTCGACGGCAGCATGGAACTCGCCCTGGCTGCCTACAACGCGGGCGAGGGTGCCGTGCAGCGCGCCGGCCGCCGCATTCCCGACTACCGCGAGACGCAGAACTACGTGAAGACGGTGATGCAGCTCTATGCGCACCTCAAGCCCTCGGCCTCCGCGCGTGTGCTCACGGCCAGCGTGAACCGCGCCGGCAAGCCCGCCACGCGCGTGCGCATGGAAATTGCGCCGCCCTCTGCCGAGCGCGACGCCGGCGCCGAGTAGTACGCCATGACCGATGCCGGCCCGCCGCCCGGCGGGGTGCTTCGTGCACCGAGGCCGCAGGCCCGGTGGCCGCGTAGGCGATGGCCCCCTTCACGCTGAGCCCGCCCTTCTGCGCTGCCCACCCGTAGCAGAACGCAAACCACCCCAACGACCGACGGCTGCCTGATGCAGCCGCCCGCCAGAACCCGACTTTCCGCAAGACGATGGACGACGACACCCAAGCCCCCCAGGCCCTCGCCGAGCCCGAGGACCCGAACAGCCTGACCCTGGCCGACTACGCCCAGACCGCTTACCTCGAATACGCCCTGAGCGTGGTCAAGGGCCGCGCGCTGCCCGACGTGTGCGACGGCCAGAAGCCGGTGCAGCGCCGCATCCTGTACTCGATGTCGCGCATGGGCCTGGGCTTTGGCGGTGCCAACGGCACCGTCGGCGCCAAGCCGGTGAAGAGCGCGCGCGTGGTCGGCGACGTGCTCGGCCGCTTCCACCCGCATGGCGACCAGGCTGCCTACGACGCGCTGGTGCGCATGGCGCAGGACTTCGCCCAGCGCTACCCGCTGATCGACGGCCAGGGCAACTTCGGCAGCCGCGACGGCGACGGCGCGGCGGCCATGCGCTACACCGAGGCGCGGCTGGCGCGCATCACCTCGCTGCTGCTGGACGAGATCGACGAGGGCACGGTGGACTTCGTGCCCAACTACGACGGCTCCACCGACGAGCCGCGCCAGCTGCCGGCGCGCCTGCCCTTCGTGTTGCTCAATGGCGCCAGCGGCATCGCCGTGGGCCTGGCCACCGAGATCCCCAGCCACAACCTGCGCGAGGTGGCCGACGCCTGCGTGGCCCTGATCAAGGCCGGCGGCCAGCTCAGCGACGAGGAGCTGTTCGCCCTCATCCCCGGCCCCGACTACCCCGGCGGCGCGCAGATCATCAGCAGCGCGGCCGACATCGCCGACGCCTACCGCACCGGCCGCGGTTCGCTCAAGGTGCGCGCCCGCTGGAAGATCGAGGAACTGGCCCGCGGCCAGTGGCAGGTGGTGGTCACCGAGCTGCCGCCGGGCGTGAGCAACCAGAAGGTGCTCGAAGAGATCGAGGAGCTGACCAACCCCAAGGTCAAGGCCGGTAAGAAGGCGCTGACCACCGAGCAGCAGCAGGTCAAGGCCGCGCTGCTGGCCGTGCTGGACGCCGTGCGCGACGAGTCCAGCAAGGACGCGCCGGTGCGCCTGGTCTTCGAGCCCAAGACCTCGCGCATTCCGCAGGAAGAGTTCATCGCCACGCTGCTGGCGCAGACCTCGCTGGAAACCTCGTCGTCCATCAACCTCACGCAGGTGGGCCTGGACGGCAAGCCGACGCAGAAGTCGCTGCGCCAGATGCTGGAAGAGTGGATCGCTTTCCGCGCCCGCACGGTCGAGCGGCGCTCGCGCTACCGGCTCGACAAGGTGCTGGACCGCATCCACATCCTCGAAGGCCGGCAGCTGGTGCTGCTCAACATCGACGAGGTGATCGCGATCATCCGCGCCGCCGAGGATCCGAAGGCCGCGCTCATCGCCCGCTTCAACCTCAGCGACCGGCAGGCCGAGGACATCCTCGAGATCCGCCTGCGCCAGCTGGCCCGGCTCGAAGCCATCAAGATCGAGCAGGAGCTGGCCAAGCTGCGCGACGAGCAGAAGAAGCTCGAAGAGATCCTGGGCAGCCCGGCCGCGCTGCGCCGCCTGCTGGTCAAGGAGATCGAGCACGACGCCAAGACCTTCGAGGACCCGCGCCGCACGCTCATCCAGGCCGACAAGCGCGCCGTGGCCGAGGTCAAGGTGCTGGACGAGCCGGTGACGGTGATCGTGTCGCAGAAGGGCTGGGTGCGCACGCAGAAGGGCTGGAATCCGGAGAAGGCGGACTACACCTTCAAGGCCGGCGACAGCCTGTACGGCGCCTTCGAATGCCGCACGGTGGACACGCTGCTGGTCTTCGGCACCGCCAAGGGCGGCTCGGTGCGCGTCTACACCGTGCCGGTGGCCAGCCTGCCGGGCGGGCGCGGCGATGGGCAGCCCGTCACCACCATGATCGAGCTGGAGGCCGGCACGCAGGTGTCGCACTTCTTTGCCGGTCCGCCGACGGCGCAGCTGCTGCTGTCGAGCACTGGCGGTTTCGGCTTCATCGCCGCCATCGAGCACATGATGTCGCGGCACCGCAGCGGCAAGGCCTTCATGGACGTGGCCGAGGGCGACCAGCTGTGCCGCCCCAGCCTGGTGGGCGGCGCGGCGGGCACCGAGCCGCTGCCCGCTGCCACCCATGTGTGCTGCGTGGCGAGCGACCGGCAGATCCTGACCTTCGACATTGCCGAATTGAAGCTGCTGCCCAAGGGCGGCCGCGGCCTCACGCTGATGGACCTCGCGCCCAAGGCGCGCCTCGCGGGCGCGGCGGCCTACACCCGCAGCATCCGCATCGAAGGCGACTTCCGCGGCAAGCGGCGCGACGAGCAGCTGGACATCCGAACGCTCAACAACGCGGGCGGCACGCGTGGCCGCAAGGGCAAGCCGGGTTCGTTCACCTTTACGCCCGACTGGGTCCAAAGGGTGCTGTGATGGGTGGCATCGACTTCAGCACCCTCGGCCTGGTGCTCGGCGCCGTGGCCGGCCTCGTGAGTTTCTGGCTAGGTCGCAAGCTCAGCGCACGGCGGCGCGAGCGCAAGCGGGAGAAGGAAGAAGCCGCACGCCGAGCGACGGAGACACGTCAGCAACGTCGGGCACGGGAACGGCGGGCAAGACCTCGCTGAGGCTGCGCGCCATCGCCAGCAGCGTGTCGCCGAAGCCGCCACGCGCACGCGCCTGCGGGCGGGCACTGGTCCACACGCGGGGCAGGGCGCTCCAGGCGATGCGGGCGCCGGTGCGCGCCAGCGCGTCGACCAGCGCCACGTCCTCGCTGCAGCGCAGCGGCGCAAAGCCGCCAGCGCGCCGGTAGGCCTCGGCACTCACGCCCAGGTTGGCGCCATGGATGTGGCGGTGACCGTCGGCGTCGCGGTAGTGGTGGTCGAAGTGGGCCTGCAGCCGGTCGGCCAGGGGGCCGTGCGCCGACCAGTCGTCCACGGCCACGCTGCCGCACACGGCATCGGCCTGCAGCGTCAGTTGCGCGGCCAGCCAGCGCGCATCGACGCGCGTGTCCGCGTCAGTGAAGGCCAGCCAGCGCGCGCCGGCCGCCAGCAGCCAGTCGGCGCCTGTGGCTCGCGCCGTGCCGACGTTGCGCGCCTCGATGGGCAGCGTCCAGGCGCCGGCATGGCGGGCCAGCCGCGCGGTGCCGTCGGCACAGGCGTCCAGCACCACCACCACCCGCACCGCCTCACCCTGCAGGTCCGGATGGGCCGCCGCGACGCGCACGGCGGCCAGCGTGGCGGCGATGTGGGCCTCCTCGTCATGGGCCGGGATGGCCACGCCGATCAACGCACGCCCTCCTGCTGCGCCACGGAGCGGCGCTCGCGCTGCCATACGTGCAGCAGGAAGTCGTCTTCCTCGTGTCGTACGACGCGGTACAAGCCCAGTCCTTCCAGCACGCGGTGCACTTCGGCGGTGGCGGTGCGGCGGCCCTCGAAGTCCGGCCGCCAGTCGCAGGCCACCAGCACGCCGTCGGGCGCCAGCGTGGCGGTGCAGCAGTGCGCCACGCGGGCCACGTCGATGCGGGGCAGAAAGTAGCTCACTTCGCTGAGCACGATGAGGTCGAAACGCTCGGCCGCCGGCCAGTCCTGCGGCAGCGTGCGCTGTTCGACCCGCACATGGGGCTGGCCGGACAGGCGCCGGGCGGCCGTGACCACCGCGCGGGGATGGAAGTCGCTGCACAACAGGGCGTCGCAACGCGTGGCGAGTGCGGCGCTCAGCTCCGCGGCACCGCAGCCGGGTTCGTAGGCGCGTCGGAAGCGCGGGCGGGGCAGGGCGGCCAGCAGCACGTCGCGCTTGCGCCGCTCGTACCAGCGGGTGCGCAGGCCGTAGGGGTCGTCCTGATGCGCATAGATGCCGTCGAAATAGCGCTGCCCGCTATCGGGGTGATCGGCGGCGGGATGGGCATGGAAGGAGGACATCACAAGCGGCTTTCCGGACTCTCAGGGCAGGAAGAACACCTCGAAGGGACGATCGGCGCGCGCCACGGTCGTGGCGCGCAGCACAGGCTCGGCGCCGGTGCTCGGGTCGGGCGCCAACTGGCTCGCGAAGGCGCGCATGGCCGCCTGCTTGCGGCGGGCGATGGCGGCCGGAAGAGGCAGGCGCTGCGCGCGCGCCCAGGGCATGCGCGCGTCACCCGGGCGGGCCCAGTGCCAGGCCCACACGGGTGCCTGCAGGCAGCGGGCGCCCACGGCGCGGGCCGCCTGCGCGGCGGCACGGCCAGTGGCTTCGTGGTCGGGATGGCCGTCGAACTGCCAGGTGGTGATCACCACGTCGCGCGGACGCAGCACCGCCTGCAGCTGGCGGGCGAGTTCCGCCTCCTGCGCGGCGAGCCCGCCGTCGGGCAGGCCCAGGCGCACCAGCGCCTGCGGATGCGCGCCCAGGGCCGCCAGCGCGGCCAGCGTCTCGCGCGGGCGCTCCGCGGCCAGGCGCTCGGCCGGCCACAGGCGCGAGGCCGGGTGACTGGCCGCCCCATCGGTGACGGCCACCAGCGCGATGGAGCGCCCGATCTGCGTCGCCAGCGCCAGCAGGCCGCCCGCGGCCAGCACTTCGTCGTCGGGATGCGGTGCCACCACCACGGCCCGGGCATCGGCCGGCACCAGGTCGCTGAACTGCGCGAAGGGCACGGCCGCGAGGCGGCTGCAGCGCGCCCATTGCCATTCGGGCGTGCCTTCGCCCGGGCCGATATGGCGCGTGGCAGGCGGCTCGGCCAGGACGGCGCCGTTCACAGCGCGCACCAGCCGCCGAAGGCGGCAGGCGTCCCGTCGTCAGCCAAAAGGGCCAGCATGCCAAGCCCGGCTTCGTCGCGCTCGGCATGGCTCTGGCGCATGAACACGGGCAGGTCCGCCATCAGGCGCGCCAGGCGCGCGTCGGTGCACAGCGGGCCTGCGCCCAGCGCGCGGCCTGCGTGCTGCATCACCGTGCTCGCCGCATACTCGACGGCAAGCCGTGCGCGCAGGGCCGTGGCCTGGGCGTCGTCGGTGGGATGGGTGTCGATCCAGGAAGCGCTTTCGCGCAGCAGCGCCGCGCAGGCGCACAGCAGCGCTTCGGCCGCGCCCAGATGCGCCTGCTGGTGCGCGTTGGGCCGGCCCTGGCGCAGGTGCTTGCGCATGCGCGCCGCCACGGTGGCCGCGGCACCCCACCAGCAGGCGGCTATGCCCGCGCCGCCATGCCAGAAACCGGGCCGGTTCACGTAGTCGCCCGGCGCGCCCACGGGCGTGGCGAGCACGCCGTCGAAATTTACCTGGGCCGTGTCCGTCGGGCCCATGCCCACGGCGTGCCAGTGCTGGCTGCCGATGGTCACGCCCGGGGCGTGCATCTCCACGGCCGCGAGCCCGGGCTGGCCGTCGTCGTACCAGCCGCTCACCAGCGCATGGGTGAGCTGCCGGGCGCCCGAGCACCAAGCCTTGGGCCCGTGCAGCCGCAACTGGCCGCCCGGCGCCTGTTCGAAGCGCAGCCGGGCGCTGGGGGGCTCGGCGCACCAAGTGCCCCACAGGCTGCCTTCGGGGCGGGGTGGACCGCGCAGCTCGTCCAGGATGGCGAGCGCGTCGGTGTGGCCTTCGTACAGCTTGGCGAGATTGAGGTCGTGGCCTGCCACGGCCGCCAGCCATTGCCAGCGCAGCAGCGTGCTGCCATGGCCGGGCAGGGGCAGTGCGTCCAGCCCTTGGCCGACCAGATGGTCCAGTGTCAATGCAGCGGTGCCCGAGTCTTCTACCAGCCGGCTGAGTACCCGCTCGGGCGGTTCTGCCAGAGGCGACGATGAGAAGAGCGCAGCGGTCATTGGAAAAGACATTACGTGCGTAGCGGTCGGCGGGCGGTCGGTCCGCGCGGGCGGCGCTGGTCGGTGCGGGTGCGCTGGCGGTGTAGGCGCGCGTGCGGTCGGGCTGCCCGCCTCAGTGCCGGCCGGTGCGCGGGCGGGCAACCTCGCACAATGGCGGGCTGCGACTTTTTCTCGTCGCCCTGCATCCCATTGGAGATCCTCCGCATGAACCCCCTTCGCCTCGGCATGATCGGCATCGGCCTGATGGGCCACGGCATTGCCACCAACCTGGTGAAGCACGGCCACCAGCTCACCATGCTGGAGCACCCGGGCAACCAGCCCCTCGATGCCCTGCTGGCCACCGGCGCCCGCACGGCGGCCACGCCCGCCGCGCTGGTGGCCGACGCCGACTACGTCATCCTCTGCGTGACCGGCTCGCCGCAGGTCGAGGCCGTGCTCGTCGGCGACGGCGGCCTGCTCAAGGCCATCAAGCCCGGCACGGTCATCATCGACTGCTCCACCTCCATCCCCGATTCGACGCTTCGCATGGCCAAGGCCGTGCAGCAGGCCGGCGGCCGCTTCCTGGACGCGCCCATGACCCGCACGCCCAAGGAAGCGGCCGAAGGCCGGCTCAACCTGCTGGTGGGCGGCGACGCGGCGCTGTTCGACGAATGCCGGCCGCTGCTGGCCTGCTTTGCCGAGAACATCACGCACGCCGGCGGCGTGGGTGCCGGCCACGGCATGAAGCTGCTGCACAACTACGTCTCGCTGGGCTCGGTGGCGCTGATCGCCGAAGCTGCCGCCTGCGCGCGGCGTGCAGGTGTGTCGGCCGACGTCTTCGTCGACGTGCTCGCCAAGGGCGGCGGCGGTGGCGTGGCGCTGGAGCGGCTCAAGCCCTTCATCCTGAACAGCGACGCCAGCGGCCTGCGCTTTGCCATGTCCAACGCGCAGAAAGACCTGGGCTACTACACCCAGATGGCCCACGGCTTCGACGCTGCGCAGCGCATTGCCGAGGCCGTGTATGGCACCTATGCCGGCGCCGTGGAGCAGGGCGGCGTGCAGCGCCTGGTGCCCGAACTGGTGGCCTTGCTGGCGGAGTCTGGCGGCAAGGCACGCTGAGCTGTCTGCAGCATCGGAAACGGCCAGAAAACGCTATATACTGCGAGGCTCTTCGGAACTGCAGCAGGCGCTCGCCGCCTCACCTGTACCGAAGGTCTCCCAGCGGCGCGATAGCAAAGCGGTTATGCCCCGGATTGCAAATCCGGTCAGTCCGGTTCGACTCCGGATCGCGCCTCCACCCCACACCCTCGTCGACGCTCCTGCTATCGTCCGCCCACGCCGCCCGGATGGTGAAATTGGTAGACACAGCGGACTTAAAATCCGTCGCCGTTGAAAGACGGCATACCGGTTCGACCCCGGTTCCGGGCACCACCTTCACACAGAACAGGGAGCTGCTCATGCCTCGCTACAACGCTCCATTCGAAATCCATGTGCACGGCGATGTGCCCATGCGCGCGGATGTCACCTACGCCCAGATCCAGGAAGCGCTCAAGCCCCTGTGGACGTACGCCGGCGCCAAGTCCCTGGCCGACGGCGCCACCAGCGCCTACGAAGAAGAGCCCGGCATCCGCTTCGACGCCAAGGAGCGCATGCTCCAGGTCTGCTGGACCATCACCGGCGACGAAGACTTTCGCCAGGCCCTCGACGAGATGTGCATGGCCCTGAACGAACTGACCGAGCAGGGCGCCGCCATCGAGGTGAGCTTCTACGACACCGAGTTCGACGAAGAGGAAGACGGCGACCCCGAGGCCGATTCCCGCGACGACTTCGTCATGCTCTTCGTGGGCCCCAACCCCGCCGCCATCATGCAGGTGCAGCGCGACCTGCTGGTGGAAGACGTGGTGCACCTCATGGAGCGCCACTTCGACGGCGCCGAACTCGGCGGCGTGGTTGCCGAGATCGACAAGCTCTTCAGCGATCGCTTCGACGCCCTGGTCAATTCGCTCGAAATCGGCCGCCCGCCCCGCGGCGGTGGCAGCAGCGGTGGCCCCGGTGCCGGTGGCCATGGCGGTGGACGCCGGCCGCGCCACCTGCACTGAGTCTTCGCGTCAGCGCCTCCGATGCCCGCCCTGGCGGGCATCGTCGTTTCTGTCGCAGCGCGCCGCTATCCTGGGCCTCCGCCCACACTCCTGCGCGCGCCGCCATGCCCCTCTTTCCTTCCTCCGCCCTCCGCCCTGGCGTGCGCAAGCGCGAAGTGCTGGCCTGGGCCATGTACGACTTCGCCAACTCGGGCTACACCACCGTCGTCATCACGGCCGTGTATGCCGCGTACTTCGTCGGCGGCATCGCGGGCGGTGCGCCCTGGGCCACGCTGGCCTGGACCTCGGCGCTGAGCCTGTCGTATGCGGTGGTCATGCTCACCATGCCGGCCATTGGCGCCTGGGCCGACCGGCGCGCCGCCAAGAAGCGGGTGCTCATGCTCAGCACCGCCGCCTGCGTGCTCAGCACCGCGGCCCTGGCCCTGACGCCCACGGTGCATGGCGCGGCCGGCGTGGCGGTGGCGATGCTGCTGGTGGCCGTGTCCAACACCTTCTACTCGTACGGCGAATCGCTCACCGGCGCCTTCCTGCCCGAGCTGGCCACGGCCGAGGGCATGGGCAAGGTCAGCGGCTGGGGCTGGGCCTTCGGCTACGTGGGCGGCATGCTCACGCTCGGCCTGTGCCTGGGCTATGTGCTGTGGGCGCAGGCGCGCGGGGTGCCTGCGGCGCAGTTCGTGCCTGTCACGCTGCTGGTGACCGCGGGCGTGTACGCACTGGCCGCCTGCGCCACCTTTGCGGGGTTGCGCGAGCGGGCGCAGCCCCAGTCCGACCGCGGCATCGGCGCGTGGCGGCAATTGCGCCACACCTTCGCGCAGGCGCGGCAGTACCGCGACTTCATGTGGCTGCTGGCCTGCACGGTCTGCTACCAGGGCGGCGTGGCCGTGGCCATTGCGCTGGCGGCCATCTATGCCGAGCAGGTGATCGGCTTCAAGACGCAGGAGACGATGGCCCTGATCTTCGTGCTCAACATCGCCGCCGCGGCAGGCGCTTTCGGCCTTGGCTACCTGCAGGACAGGCTGGGCCACCGGCCCACGCTGGCGATCACGCTGGTCGCGTGGATCGCCGTCTGCGTGCTGGCGGCGCTGGCGCAGGGCAAGGGGCTGTTCTGGGTGGCGGCCACCATCGCGGGGCTGGCCATGGGCGCCAGCCAGTCGGCCGGGCGCGCCATGACGGGCGTGCTGGCGCCGCAGGCCCAACTGGCGGAGTTCTTCGGGCTGTGGACCTTCGCCACGCGCCTGGCCAGCATCGTCGGGCCACTGTCGTACGGGGCCATCACCTGGGCCGCGGGCGGCAACCAGCGGGTGGCCATCATGGCGACGACGGTGCTGTTCGTGGGTGGGCTGGTGCTGCTGCTGCCCATCGACATGCGGCGGGGCAGGGCGGCTGCGCTTGGCGCCTCAGGGCGCGCGCAGTGAGGGCGGGATCGGGTAGCGCCCGTCCCGCGCCTTGAGCATCACCGAGGTGTAGCGCGGCGCTGCGGCACGCTCGGCGCACTGGCCGTTCTCGTCGACCGCCATCTGCCGCACCACCAGGCTGCGCCGCACCAGCAACTCGGCCCAGGCGCCGGCGGGTCGCGCGGGCGGCGGCTGGGTGGTGAGCTGCGTGCGGACCTCCTCGAAGCGGCCGTGGCAGCTCAAGTCCCACTCGCCGCTGTCGCGCTGCATCACCAGCTCGTCCAGCACCGGGCGGATCGTCTTGCCCTGCACGACGAAAAGCCGCAGCGTCTCGACGCTGTACGGCCGGGCCGGATCGTCGCCCCGGTACAGCACGCGCAGGCCAAAGGCGCGCTCGCCGCTCGCCAGCACATAGCGGCCCATGTCCAGCCGCAGTTCCTGAATGCGAAGGCGTGCGTCTTCCACCAGCAGCTCCGGCAGAAAAAGCCGCGCCGCCACCGTGTCGCGCTCGGTATTGCCGTTGTCCGGCCTCTGCACCAACAGCAGCTCGACGTCAAGGGTGCGGGCCCCCTTGTCGCTGACACCGTTTTGAAGTGGCAACGCAACTATCGTCTTGCTGACAAATGTGGAGAAACTCTTGCAGGCCGTTAACGAATGATCGATTACACGTAGGGGATGCAGTTTCGCTTGCATCCGTTCAGCCAAACCCGTGTCACACGCTGCTGTTGCCATAGCAGGTGCGCACAGGAATGTCACCACCAGAAACAACGTCAAAAACCTTTGCACCATCTCGTATCATCGCCGCGCCAGAGTGGCGCATCGGCGCACCAAGCCGGCTTCAGCTGCTGACTGCGGTCGAGCCCATCAGCCAACGTCGAACCGCCCGATGCAAATTTTCACAGTCTCCACTGCTGAGCAGCGCCAAGCCGCCGGGTCCGTCCGCGCGGGCCAGTCCGGCCGCATCCAGCAGACGAACAGTGTGACGAGCGACAGGTTCCCCGGTTTCCACAAAACGAACATCACTCCCTGCCAGCCCGGCCATCAGGCCCTGGGCGAAGGGGTAGTGCGTGCAACCGAGGACGACGACGTCGGCTTGACCTTCATCAATTCCGAGCGGTCCAGCCTCGGCGATGTAGCGGGTGCACAGGGCGCGGATGGCGGCCTGGTCGTCCTGCTCGATGGCATCGGCCAGCCCGTCGCAGGGCACCGGGCGCACCTCGTGCCCCGGGCCGGCCACGCGCTCCACCAGCGCGCCGAACTTGGCGCTGGCCAGCGTGCCGCGCGTGGCCAGCACCGCCACCCGGCCGGTGCGCGAAACAGCCAGCGCCGGCTTGAGGGCCGGCTCCACCCCCACGATCGGCATACCGGGCCAGGCCGCGCGCAGCAGGTGGATCGCCGCCGCGGTGGCCGTGTTGCAGGCCACCACCAGCGCCTTGACGCCATGCTCGCGCACCAGCTGGCCGGCCACCTGCAGCGTGCGCTCGGCCACGAAGGCATCGCCCCGCTCGCCGTAGGGCGCGTACGCCGTGTCGGCGTAGTAGACGAAGCGCTCGTGCGGCAGCCGCGCCTGCAGGGCCGCCAGCACGCTCAGGCCGCCCACGCCGCTGTCGAAGACGCCCACCGGCGCGCAGAGGCTCATGGCTCAGGCCGAGGCCACCTCGATGCCCTTGAACTCGCCCGTGGCGATGCGCTTGCTCCACTCGGCCGGGCCGGTGATGTGCGCGCTGGTGCCGCCGGCGTCCACGGCCACCGTCACGGGCATGTCGACCACGTCGAACTCGTAGATGGCTTCCATGCCCAGGTCTTCGAAGCCCACCACCTTGGCCTGCTTGATGGCCTTGCTCACCAGGTAGGCGGCGCCGCCCACGGCCATCAGGTACGCGCTTTTGTGCTTCTGGATGGCCTCGATGGCCACCGGGCCGCGCTCGGCCTTGCCGATCATGGCGATCAGGCCCGTCTGGGCCAGCATCATCTCGGTGAAGCCGTCCATGCGCGTGGCGGTCGTCGGGCCCGCGGGGCCCACGGCCTCGTCGCCCACCGGATCGACCGGGCCCACGTAGTAGATGACGCGGTTGGTGAAGTCCACCGGCAGCTTCTCGCCCTTGGCCAGCATGCCCTGGATGCGCTTGTGCGCGGCATCGCGGCCCGTCAGCATCTTGCCGTTGAGCAGCAGCGTGTCGCCTGGCTTCCAACTGGCCACGACTTCGGGCGTGAGGGTGTTCAGGTCGACCCGCTTGCTCTTGTTGTAGTCGGGCGCCCAGTCGATCTTGGGCCACAGGTCGAGCGAGGGCGGATCGATGTACGCCGGGCCCGAGCCGTCGAGCACGAAGTGCGCATGGCGCGTGGCCGCACAGTTGGGAATCATCGCCACCGGCTTGCTGGCCGCGTGCGTGGGGTACATCTTGATCTTGACGTCCAGCACCGTCGCCAGGCCGCCCAGGCCCTGCGCGCCGATGCCCAGGGCGTTGACCTTCTCGTACAGCTCCAGGCGCAGCTCTTCGACCTGCGTGAGCGCCTCGCCGCGGGCCGACTTGGCCTGCAGCTCGTGCATGTCGAGGCTGTCCATCAGGCTCTCTTTGGCCATCAGCACCGCCTTCTCGGCCGTGCCGCCGATGCCGATGCCCAGCATGCCGGGCGGGCACCAGCCGGCGCCCATGGTGGGCACCGTCTTCAGCACCCAGTCGACCACGCTGTCGCCCGGGTTGAGCATGACCATCTTGCTCTTGTTCCCGCTGCCGCCGCCCTTGGCCGCCACCGTCACATCGACGGTGTTGCCCGGAACGATCTCCGTGAAGATCACGGCCGGCGTGTTGTCTTTGGTGTTCTTGCGGGCGAACTGCGGATCGGCCACCACCGAGGCGCGCAGCATGTTGTCGGGGTGGTTGTAGCCGCGGCGCACGCCTTCGTTGATGGCGTCGTCGAGGCTGCCCGTAAAGCCTTCCCAACGCACGTCCATCCCCACCTTAAGAAAAACGTTCACGATGCCCGTGTCCTGGCAAATGGGACGGTGGCCGGTGGCGCTCATCTTGCTATTGGTGAGTATCTGGGCCATCGCGTCCTTGGCCGCCGCGCTCTGTTCGCGCTCATAGGCCTTGGCCAGATGGGCGATGTAGTCGGCCGGGTGGTAGTAGCTGATGTACTGAAGGGCGGCAGAGATGGAATCGATCAGGTCGTTTTGTCGGATCGTGGTCATGACAGAAGGGGAAAGTACCGTGGGGAACTGCCGATTATCGGGCGAATGTCGGCAGCCTTGCCATGAACAAAGTGAAGAGTGCTGTGCGACCCAGTGCTTCCCAAATGTGCTTCGGCTGAGGCACAAGTCGGCCGCCAGAAGCTAGATATTGCTAAACGAGTAGCTTGACGAACCCAGCTATCACCTACAAAAAATGACCACGCGCATGTTCAGCCTTCCGGCAGACCCGCAGTAAAAAAGAAAAACATTTTATGCAACAGATGCATATGCGCAGTATGCCTGCCCGGTTCGCTGATAGCTTCATCGTTACGCTAACTGGGTGGATTGCCCTCAAAGTACCTGTTTACGACTTTGAGGCAGTAACGACGAATCCGGCGATATTCACCATAGCGAGTGTTGTGGCGGGTTTATTGGCGTACATCACATTTCCAGTGATGGACCTGTATCGTTCATGGCGGGGCTCCCCCTTCAGTTCATTACTTCTCCGAACCACATTGGCGTGGTTAATTGTTTGCACCACTGTTGTAGCGGGGCTCTTCTTTTTGTTGGGAGGAGCTTTTATTTCGAGGCGTTGGGTGGTGAGTTGGCTAATATATGGAATTAGTTCGCTATGGCTCTTTCGCGGCGCCATCAACTATCTCCTAAAAACTGCTCGCCGACGGGGATATAACGCAAAAAAGGTAATTTTGATTGGGTATGGCCCACTCGGGAAACTTGTTCATCGACGTACGCTTCTTTACCCTGACGTAGGTTTTCAAGTCCAGTATGTAATGGATGAGAAAGAGGAAATCATTAACGAAACGGGCGGCCCAGCGAGAATTAGAGAAGTCGCAGAAATCGAGCGGATAGTTCGATCAGGTGCCATTGACGAAATTTGGTTTACTCTTGCCCTCTCGGAGAAAAACAACATGCGGGAAATAATGAGCCGCCTGCGAAACGAATTGATCAAGATTCGTTGGCTTCCTGACCTGTTTTCTCTTCAGATTCTTGATCACAAGCTTGAGGAATTTATGGGAGTACCTGCTGTTCACTTAAATGCCTCTCCATCCCCTGGGGTGCACGGCCTTTTAAAGCAAAGTTTCGACCGGACTTTCGCCGCCGCAGCACTGGCATGTCTGTCGCCAGTTTTTTTAATTATCTCGATTGCGATAAAGGTTACTTCACCAGGTCCTATCTTCTTTCGCCAACCGCGCCAAGGAAAGGGCGGGCGAGAATTCATGATCTACAAATTCAGGACTATGAAAGTTCATGAAGAAAAAGGCGCCGTGACACAAGCAAGAAGAGGCGACTCACGTATCACCAAGGTTGGCGCAGTACTGAGGAAAACGAGCCTAGATGAACTGCCTCAATTTATAAACGTGCTCCTAGGCGACATGTCGGTCGTGGGGCCTCGGCCTCATGCGGTTGAACATAACAGAATATACAGTGAAAGAATAGAAGGATACATGCTCCGCCACCTAGTTAAGCCTGGCATTACCGGATGGGCTCAAATAAACGGATGGCGGGGGGAGACCGACACTCTCGAAAAAATGGAGCGCCGTGTGGAATGCGACATCTTTTACATCAAAAACTGGAGCTTTCTCATGGACATCAAAATTATTTGGAGAACCGCCTTCAGGGGTTGGACCGACCAAAACGCGTACTAACGGATCGTAAAATGAAAATTGCTGTTGCCGGTACAGGCTATGTGGGACTCTCCAACGCAGTTCTTCTGTCGCAGAAAAATACTGTTGTTGCGCTTGATATAAATGAAGAAAAGGTCCGATCAATAAATGAGCGGCGAAGCCCCATCCAAGATGAAGAAATAACTGAATATCTACAGAAAAAGAATTTGAACCTGACTGCGACAATAGATAAATTTGAAGCGTACGCTGATGCGGATTTTGTAATTGTCGCAACTCCCACCGATTACGACCCTATTTCAGACTACTTTAACACCAGCTCGGTAGAGGCCGTCATTTCCGACGTGACGGCAATAGCTCCAAATGCAGTGATTATTATTAAATCTACCGTGCCTGTAGGGTATACACGAAAAATCAGCAAAGATTTTAATAGTAGCAATATCATTTTCTCCCCCGAATTTCTTCGGGAAGGACGAGCTTTGTATGACAATTTATATCCAAGCCGCATAATTGTCGGCGAAATTTCAGATCGCGGTCAGAAATTCGCATCTCTTCTTGCTGAAAGTTCGCTAAAAAAAGACGTCCAAACTTTGCTATTGGATTCCACTGAAGCGGAGGCTGTGAAGCTCTTCTCAAACACATATTTGGCGATGAGGGTTGCCTACTTCAACGAGCTGGACTCGTACGCAGCAACGCACCAACTCGACAGCCGCCAAATAATCAAAGGCGTGTGCTTAGATCCTCGTATCGGGGATCATTACAACAACCCTTCCTTCGGTTATGGTGGCTATTGCCTTCCCAAAGATACGAAACAGCTTCTCGCAAACTACAAGCAAGTTCCCCAGAACCTCATTCACGCAATCGTTCAGTCCAATTCGACGCGTAAAGATTTCATTGCGAGTGATATTCTACGATCAAAGCCGCAATGTGTGGGTATGTTCAGGCTTATCATGAAAGCAGGCTCTGATAATTTTCGAGCTTCAAGCATACAAGGCATAATGAAAAGAATAAAGGCAAAAGGAGTTAAGGTTGTTATATACGAGCCTACCTTAAAAGACAGTACATTTTTTAATTCCGAGGTAATAGACAATTTGGAAGAGTTTAAGAAAATCTCAGACGTGATAGTTACGAATCGCTATTCGAAAGACCTTTCTGACGTGGCAACTAAGATTTACACGCGGGATCTTTTTGGGTCCGATTGAATATTTGCCGCCGCAAAATTGAAGCCTGGAATTTCGTGCTCTTTAAACTAAAAAAACTTGCGGAATCCGCAATTTTCGCGGGGCTTAGCGCCAATGCATTTGGTCAGGCGGCTACATTAATCATACAAGTATTATCCGTCCCCTTATACTTGCATTACTGGTCGTTGGAAAAATACGGTCAGTGGGTTGTCATATCATCAATCCCCATATACATCTCGCTTATGAATTTCGGCGTGACGTCTGTGGCGATGAACAGTATGACGATGCGGGCGGCAAAGGGGGAATATGCCGAAGCTAATCGGATTCTGCAAACAGCTACTACTGCAGTAACTGCTTTTTTCGTTATTTTCTCCGTAATTTATTGGGCTATAGCGGTAGCATTGGGCGGATCGCAAGAGTCTAAAACAGCTCTGTACTTTTTGATTGCAACCGTCATATTGAATCTGAATAGCAGTTTAATTGATGGCGTATTTCGCTCATATAATCGATATGCGACTGGCACAAATCTGTTAACTGCGGGTCGTTTGGTTGAATGGGGCGGATCAATGATTGGGCTCGCCCTTACGAAGCGACTAGATGGCTGTGCAGCTGGTCTGTTTTTAGGAAGAAGCATTTCACTTATTCTTCTCGCATTCACCTGTGGCGCCATGGGTAGAGAATTCCGGTTTGGCTTCGCGGGTGCATCGCTCGACAGATTCAAGGGCCTCGTTGGCACCTCGGTTCAATACATGGCGTTTCCGTTGGGAACGGCTTTTAGTATCCAGGGAGTGAGCCTCGTCGTCGGCATGGCCATAGGCAATGAGGCGGCTGCCATCTACAATTCTTACAGAACAGTATCGAGAATTTCCAACCAACTAATTGGTGCAATCGGTCATACACTGTGGCCACGATTTTCGCGACTGTTTGCAAAGGAGGATTGGAATACATTAGATTCCGAGGTCCGCCGGTGGTCGCTCCGGACACTCATCGCCGTTATGGTGGTTTCAGTCCTCATGCTAGCAATTGCAAAGCCCGTATTTGTACGATGGACGCACGGCAAAATTGACTTCGAATTATCAATAATGGCGATTTTAATATTGGCCTCTGCAATAAATTCTATTGGTAATGTCAGGTATGTCTTGGCGCTGGCCACCAATAAATTTGGAAGCACGCCCGCTCTATTTTTTTCGGCCGCATTGGGACAGCTAGTTCTCTGCTATTTTTTTTGCAGAGCATATGGAATATATGGAGCGCTCGTACCCAGCGTGATCTTTGAAATAGTGGCATTTTATATTTTCTTCCGCAATGCTAATAAAATAGTTATTAGATATGAGCAGTAACAAATTCAAATACTTCCTGTTTACATCTTCTGTTCTGCTGCTACTAACCGCGGGATTCTGGAATTGGATATTTGGATCGAGTGCACTAGCAAGTTGGCGGCAGATGCTAATTGTCTTTTTGTACGCCTATAGCATCAAGCTTTTAAAAACCAGGGGTGATTTATTGATCTATATGTTAATGATCATCGCTCAACTTGTAGGAATATTTTTCAGTGCCCTAAACGGTGTTAGCTTATACGACAGTATATATAACATCTTCTTTTACGCCGCATGGTATCCCTTTTTTCTATTTGCACGAGCGGGTTTTGCGGAAAGACTTTTCTCTAGAAATACACAATTTATCTGTGTATATCTAGCAATCTGCGCTGCTGGTCTATATATCGATTTTAATACAGATATATTTAATGCCCTAACTGTCCGCGACTATGACAATGAATTTCTGGAACAAATCGGTGCAGCAAAGAGAGCTGCGTTTATATTCACCACATCCACGTTTGTGATGTTGATCTTGGGGGGGGTTATATCTGTTTTGCTCACTTACCGGGCAAACGCTAAGACTTTGATCCTTTCCGGAGCAGTCGGCGCCGTAGCTGTTCTATGCAGCGGTAGCCTAAGCGCTAACATCATATTTATGCTGGTCGTCGCAGGGGGATTGCTAAGAGTCGCTCGTCGCTCGCCTCGAGCACTATTAGTTTTCCTCGCCGTGATATTTACTGTCTCCCTATTCGTGAGTACAGAGAGCGTCACGGTGCAGCGCCAGCTTGACCGCATCACTTCCAACGAAGGACGGGAGGAGTCGAATGCTGCGCGAATTGGCTTGTGGCAGTACGCCGTGGATCTTATTTCGACATTCTCAATTCCAGAGCACTTACTTGGAAAAGGACTTGGAACTACAAACAACCGTTTGTCAGGGGGAAGTCTTTATAAGCATGGCGAGTCTTCCTTCTTTCAAGCATATATAGAATTAGGCCTGTTAGGGGTGTTTCTCAGATTTGCCCCGTTCCTTTTGTGGCTCCGATATTGGAGAGCCACGCCGGTAACGTTGAAGTTCTATGGAGTAGGGTTCTTTATTGCGGTACTGGTTGCTCCCACCTACGGGTACGCGACAAACCAGATGATTCTGGGAACGATTCTTGGGATGTGCGCCAAATATGCTAGGACAAATGAGAATTCTACGAAACGTTATCGCCAACGTGACGCTTGGCGTGCTTCCCCCCACTCGACTATTTAAAGTCAAGAGGGTAATTCTAAGGACAATTGGGTTTGAAATTGCTGAGGGTGCTAAATTAACAGGCCGCATACGCTTTTACGGTCGCGGCGAGATCAGCTTCGGCGAAAATTGCTGGATAGGTATCGGATGCACGTTTTATACGGCTGTCGGCGCGGGTGTTGTAATAGAGAAGAACTGCGACATTGCGCCCGAAGTGGTGTTTCACACCGGGACGCATCTGCTCGGCCCCTCTGAGCGGCGCGCCGGAAAGGGGTCTTCTAGTCAAATCGTAGTTGGCGAGGGCTGTTGGCTAGGGTGCAGGGCAACTGTTTTAAGTGGAGTGGTGATTGCTCCCGGATGCATAGTGGCTGCAGGAGCCTGCGTTAATAAAACTGTAGTGGAAAGAGATGTCCTGGTAGCCGGAACTCCGGCCAAAATAAAAAGGAAAATTGATGCGCAGAGCTGAAACTATATTTTTTTTCGCGCCAATATGCGGCTCTAAATATACCGACGTTTCCGCAAAATCGGCAACGCATATCGCCGCAGCGACAAACAAAGTTTTAAACCTTTGCAAATCCGTTAGGACTCAAAAGGTAAGTGCTGTAGTAATTGCTTCGCCTATTACAACCTCGAATAAGGAAAAGATTTTTACTAAACCACACGCGACATTTGAGCGTGGAATCCCGGTCTTCTATTTAAGGACTCTAACAAAAAAAGGGCTCAATAGAATATTCGCTGCATGGGGCTACTTGTTTGCAGCTAAGCGGATTTGTACATGCGAGGGGCGAAAATCAGCAGTATTCTATAATTTTTTTATCGAGTATACACTAGCCCTGATTTTGTTAAAAATAATGGGTATACCGGCATATCTTGATGTAGAAGACGGGCCGAGAGCCGATGAAAAAGATTTTCGAGGTTTTGTTAATAGAGTTTCTTATTGGATTATTTCGCGGCTCACTGTCGATAGAAAACTAGTTGCGTCGAAAAAATTAGCCGAAAAGCTAAAATTTGATGACTACTGCGTAGTTTACGGGGCGGTATCAAGCAATTTAACGCGGGAAAAGAAGGCCAGCGGCGGTATAAAAATACTCTATGGCGGGGCTCTTATGCGCGATACCGGCCTTGATTTGTTTCTAGACGCGCTTAACAATTTAAGCAAATGCACACTACCTAGTAAGCTTACATTCGTAGTTACTGGGTTCGCCGACAGAGATTTAAGTAATATTCCCTTTAATCTCACAAGTAGCAATATAGACGTACATCTGAAGCTAGGATGTTCCAGACAGGAATATCTAGAAGAGTTAAAGACGTCATTTGCCTCTCTCGCTTTAAAGCTACCGTCTACGGAGATGGGAAGTACCACCTACCCGTCAAAAACGCTGGAAGTCGCAGCGGAGGGATTGTTATTGATTTCGACCGACGTTAGCGATGTAGGTGCAGTCTTTACGAGCGGAGTTAACGCGCTCATATTGGAGCGCGAAGACCCCCTTTGTTTGGTACGTGCCATTAAGTCTATATTAGAGCAGCCGAAGCGCTTTGAGGAAATTGCTAGGGCGGGCAGAGATTTAATTATGACGGAGCATTCATACCAGGCGGTGGGCGCTCGACTCTGTCGCTTTTTGAGCTGATTTAGTATGAAGCAGCCTCAGCAGTACATTTTTTGGGAGCCGACGGCCTCCCCTCACAAGAATTGGCTCTATGAAGAGTTCCAATCTCAAGTAGCGCCACGCCGTTGCAAATTTTTCGCTCATAGCGAAATTTCTGCTGGTCGACGCCGCCTTGGATGGCCATCTGTGGAACAGCTATCTCTGCCGTGGACAGTTGCGCCTACGACTGAACTTATCAACGAAGTTGTAGCTACATCACCGGACGCCCTGCATGTCGTCGCCGGATCGTCGGGGCGAAACAAAATAGTCCTTCGAGCTTTGAAAGCGAAGTCGATACCTTTTTTTATCTATGCGGAGCCACGCTGTAGCGACGACGGTAAGGGTTGGCTTCGGTATATGCACTCCATGGTCTTTGAGCGGTGGATTTCTCGAAGGTCAGCCGGCGTCCTAGCAATTGGCATAAACGGGCCGTCTTGGTTCAAACGTGTAGGCTTTCCGGGAGAAAAAATCCACGAGTTCGGATACTTCGTCCCGCTCCCAGAATTTCAGCCAAGAAAAGATCTGGAAGATCGAAAGTTGAGAATATGCTATGTAGGGCGCCTTATAGAAAAAAAGGGCATCCGCGATCTCATTTACGCGACAGAAATGTTAAAAGAGCCGGCTCATCTTTGCGTGATCGGAGAAGGAGAGGATAGGGGCTCTTTAGAGCGCTTGGCGTCAAGCCTAGGAATCGACTGCGAATTTCGTGGAGCCGTTCCCATGAATCGCGTCGGGCAAGAACTTGCGGAAAGCGATGTATTGGTGTTGCCGTCAAGGTCTGACGATGAAGGGTGGGGTGTTGTAGTAAACGAAGCACTTGGTGCAGGCGCAGCGGTGATTGTTTCGAATAAAGCTGGAGCTGCAGCCATGATCAAGGATTCGCGTCTAGGAATGGTTGTGGCACCGTATAGTTCAACCGAAATAGCTGCAGCGATCAGCATGCTCCAAGAATCAGCATTATTCTCTAATGAGGCGAGGGCGTATCGCCATTGCTGGGCCTTGACGAACGCCTCGTGCAAGAGAGCTGCGAAGTTCATGATCTGGGCGTTTACTAGAACTCCTTCGAGAGAAAGGCAGGAAATGTTTTATGGAAGCTAAGAAGAAATTGCGCATTCTTCGTTTGATACCTAGCTTAGATCCAAAACGTGGCGGGCCCGTAAACGGCGCCTCGATGATTGATCGTGAGTTGCTGAAGCTCGGTCACATAGTTCAGGTAGTTACTTTTGGAGATTACGACGAAGGAATTCAGAAGAATTATCCGGCTCCAATTCATTTTCTCGGAAAATCATACTTCAATTATTCCCTTAATTTGTCTGCAATAAGATGGTTGAAGGAGAATGCGGCAAATTTTGACAAAGTCATCGTGAATGGCATCTGGCAATTTCATTCATACGCCGCGTGGGCGGCCTTAAGAAATAGCGGAATCCCTTATTTTGTTTTTACCCACGGTATGCTTGACCCTTGGTTTAAGCGGGCATACCCATTGAAGCATCTGAAAAAATGGCTTTATTGGCCCTGGGCAGACTATCGTGTCCTGCGAGATGCGAGTGCAGTTTTGTTTACCAGTGAGGAAGAAAAAATAAAATCCAGAGAGTCGTTCTGGCTCTATAAAGCGAAAGAGATCGTTGTATCCTATGGAACCTCTGGTCCTCCCGAAAATGACGGAAAGAAATATTCAGAAATCTTTTTCCTGAAATATCCGGACTTGAAAAATAAGAGGCTTGTACTCTTTCTTAGTAGAATACATGAAAAAAAAGGATGCGATCTAATCATTGACGCATTCGAAAAAATATCTAGGTCTTATGACGATGCTCATTTAGTCATGGCCGGGCCCGATGATAGTAATTATGCTAAAGAACTTAAGCAGAAGGTCGAGGCCCTAGGGATCGAAAAGAAAGTTACATGGACTGGGATGTTAGTCGGCGATGAGAAATGGGGTGCGTATTTTTCCTCAGACGTTTTTTGTTTGCCGTCGCACCAAGAGAATTTTGGAATAGTAGTCGCCGAGGCATTGGCGTGCGGTAGACCCGTGCTCATCAGCAATAAGGTGAATATTTGGAAAGAGATCCAAGCCGACGCTTGCGGAATTGTTAATGAAGACACTGCAGAAGGTACATATGCAGGGTTGGCTAAATGGTTTCTAATGAACGACCAAGAGAGGGTAGCTATGGGGCGCAGAGCTAGTGCGACCTTCGTACGAAGATTTGAAATTAAAAGTGTCGCCTCTTCTTTGCTCGCCGTACTACGTTCTAATGGGGATGGTGATCGTGATTCTTGATGCAAAGGAAAGCGGCTCTTTAACTGGAGGACCAAGCTTTTCGATCAAGCATCGCTTGTTTAGAGCTTGTTGGGGAGTGACTTGGCTTGTACTTGCGGCATGGACGCCAGCTCCATTTCACGCTTGGCGGCGGCTGCTTATAAATCTGTTTGGAGGGTCTATTGGGAAAGGTGCCCGGGTCTATGGATCAGCCAAAATATGGTACCCGCCTAACGTCCGGATGGGTAAGTTTGCAGTAATGGGCCCTCGTGTGAATTGCTACTCACAAGACTTGATCTTCATTGGAGATTTTGCTGTCGTATCTCAAGGCGCGCATCTTTGCGCGGGTAGCCACGACATCGAAGACGAGAATTTTCAGCTCATAACCCGACCCATAAATATCGGTCCGCGTGCTTGGGTCGCAGCCGAAGCATTTGTAGGGCCGGGAGTCACGGTTGGCGCGTCGGCGGTTTTGGGTGCTCGGGGAGTTGCCTTCAAGGATTTAGATGGATACGGCGTGTATGTCGGCAATCCAGCTAAAAAGATTAAATCCAGAGTGAAAAACATGGAGGAAGAGTCTTGAATTTGCTGTTTTGCTCCATTAACTATGCACCGGAGCTAACCGGGGTGGGAAAGTACACCGCAGAGATGGCCGAGGAATTGGCTGCAAAAGGTCATGCGGTTACTGTAATTACCGCGCCGCCATATTACCCGGAGTGGAAGATCGGCGCAGGCTATAGTAGTTACTTGTATAGGGTTGAGGAGTCAAGGGGGGTGAGGATTATTCGCTGTCCGATATGGATCCCCGTCCGGCCCAAAGGTGTGAGCCGACTTATTTATTTGGCTAGCTTTGCTTTATCCGTTATACCTGCATTCTTATATTGCCTAAAATTTCGGGCTAATATAATTTTTGTGACTGAGCCGCCCCTGATCTGCGCCCCTTGGGTTCTGCTATGGGCAAAAATAACAAGGGCGAGAAGTTGGCTGCACATTCAGGATTACGAAGTTGACGCGGCATTCGATCTCGGAATAATAAAGGGTGCTCGACTAAAAAATCTTATCCTGAAGGGGGAGAGATTCATCCTAGGGAGATTTGATAGAATATCAACAATTTCTTTTAAGATGATTGAACTTGCAGAAAATAAAGGAGTTAGGCGAGAAGTTGTTTATTTTCCTAATTGGGTGGATCTGAGCGCTATAACCCCCCTAAGGCGGCCTAGTGTTTTTCGTGAGAAATTGGGTATTGATCCTGAGGCGATTGTTGCGCTTTATTCGGGAAACATGGGCGCGAAGCAAGGGTTGGAAATTTTGGCCGAAGTTGCTCGCCAAGTGGGATCGGCTATTGGAGTTCCAAAGATATTCTTCGTATTTTGCGGAAATGGTGCCGGTAGGCCTTCGCTGGAGCAAAATTGTCAGAGCCTAGGCAATGTAAGGTTTTTGGATTTGCAACCCGTTGAGCAATTGGGAAGTTTGTTGGGTCTAGCAGATATCCATTTATTGCCACAAAGGGCAGACGCGGCAGATTTAGTTATGCCGTCTAAACTCACGGGTATGTTGGCGAGCGGGCGGCCTGTAATCGCTACTGCGCATGCTGAAACGGAACTCGGCGGGACTATCTTACGCGCGCAGTGTGGGCTTGTTGTGGAACCAGGCAATGCAACAGCATTCTCGGACGCCATAGTAGCAATGGCGCGCGATAAGGAACTGCGTGAGAATTTTGGGAGGAGGGCAAGGGAATACGCAGAACGCAATCTGGGTAAGGACGCTGTGTTGCGTTCCTTGGAGAGCAGTTTGGCGCGTTGCTGTGAATCATAACTTTTGAGTCGTGGGTATATGTATAGAAGAGACTTTGTTCCCGGCGCAGCGACCCTAATTGCGTCCGCCTTAGGCTCCCGCACTATGGCTGAGGCTCAGATCAACCCGCAGCAAAATTCGGGGAAGAATGATGCTACGCCCTTGGACGTGAACGCGATTTCTAAGAAGCTGGAAAATTCCGCTATCGCGCGCGCTCGCACATTTGTGAATGTGAAAGACCCTACGTTCGCCGGAGGCGCTGTTGGTGACGGAAAAGCTGATGACACCGAGGCTATGAATGCCGCTCATTCTTTAGGGGCCGTTGTTTTCTATCCTCCTGGTATCTACAAGTGCAGTAGACTGGAAATTAAATCGGGCGGTATTGTCGGTGCAGGTAGCGGGGTTGCTCCGGGTTCGGGGGCCACTGTACTTCAGCAGTCAGGATCTAGCGGCGATTTTATTGTTGTAACAGGAGAGAATTCGGAAAGCGGGGGTGTTGTTTTCCGAGATTTTATTGTAAGAGGAAACTCAGGTCAGAGCACTGGTGCGTTAATCGCTACTAGACCAAGCGCTGCTAACTCTAACAGATCGCAGATGGCATTTTTGTCTAATGTTCATTTTCGTTTTATGTGGATTGGCGTCGACTTTTCTAATAGCAGTGATTTTTCTATTATTTCGTGCAAATTCTTTTTTTTCCGCTCTAGCGCCGTTCAAGTGTCGAACGACGATAGGGGCGATGTTGGGGATAGTTGCATCATAGGAAGCCATTTTTTCAACGGCCGTGGTAAGTACGTAGGCGTCGGGGTGGCTATCACTCAAAGAAGCTCTGGAGGGCTCAGGATTCTAGGTAATAAGTTCAATGGCGGCCGGAGTGCGTACTGTCTAGACATCGACCGGGTGACAAGTGATCTCTTGATGACGAATAATTCGGTGGAGAACTACGAGTCGGCTGCTGTGGTATTTCGAAACAAGACTAATAGTAGTCAAGCGCCAGTCCGCTTTTCCAACGTTGTTATATCCGGAAATCAGTTCGCGTTGAACGTGTCAGACATTTTCTTTGATGAGATCAGCGACTATAAAAACACTTCCTACTGGGATAATGTTTGTATAAATAATAACGTCTTTTATTGTAACAGGCAGCAGGGAAAGTGGTCGGTTTCTGTGAGCTGTGGAAGGTACTTCAACATAAGTGGGAACGTTTTCAATGGGAATAATCAGGGCGGTGGGGCAATTTGGTTGGAACCGTCGTGCCAGTCAGTAGTTATTAGTTCTAATGCACGCGGGGGACTCCCACTCGGATACATCGGGGGCAATTGGGGCGGATTCGATTTCGTTCGGAAAGTCGTCTCTCACGGAGTAATACGCACTGATGATGCGGCTTTGGACAAAGGCGTAGGGGAGCTTCAGGAACTGACGGGGTATGTGTCGACCAAAATTGCCACTGGCGATTTTCCTGTCGTAACACTTGCATCAGCATCTGAACAGTACGCGATTTCTTGTCATGTCTTTGAGATCAAAAATGACGGGTTCAAATGGAGGTGCCTCCGACGGCGTCCGGACGCAGGGCTAATTTTGCGATGGGAAATTTCGGTAATTTCCTAATTTAATTTAATTTTTAACTGAAGGAAAAATATGCGCAAAGCTTTAATTACAGGTATCACAGGCCAAGATGGTTCGTATTTGGCAGAATTTTTGTTGGAAAAAGGTTATGAAGTTCACGGCATAAAAAGGCGCGCTTCACAATTTAATACACAACGCATCGATCACATCTATGAAGACCCTCACGTGGAGCGTCAGCGGATGAAGCTTCACTATGGCGATCTAAGTGACAGCTCCAACCTGACTCGCATCATTCAACAGATTCAGCCCGATGAGGTCTACAACCTTGGCGCGCAGTCCCATGTGGCGGTTAGCTTCGAGTCGCCGGAATACACTGCAGACGTCGACGCGATGGGGACGCTGCGTCTGCTGGAGGCGATCCGATTCCTTGGACTGGAAAAGAAGACGCGCTTTTACCAAGCTAGCACCTCCGAGCTGTATGGGCTGGTCCAAGAAATCCCGCAAAAGGAGACCACGCCCTTCTATCCGCGCAGCCCCTACGCAGTCGCCAAGCTCTACGCCTACTGGATCACGGTGAACTACCGTGAGGCCTACGGCATGTATGCCTGCAACGGCATCCTGTTCAATCACGAGTCGCCGCGCCGGGGTGAGACGTTCGTCACCCGCAAGATCACGCGCGGCTTGGCCAACATCGCGCAGGGGCTGGAGCAGTGCCTATACATGGGCAACATGGACGCGCTGCGCGACTGGGGCCACGCCAAGGACTACGTTCGCATGCAGTGGATGATGCTGCAGCAGGAGCAGCCCGAAGACTTCGTCATCGCCACCGGCGTCCAGTTTTCGGTGCGCCAGTTCATCCAGTGGTCGGCGGCCGAGCTGGGCGTCACGCTGCGCTTCGAAGGCACGGGCGTGGAAGAAAAGGGCATCGTCGACAAGATCGAGGGCGACGATGCTCCGGCGCTCAAGGTGGGTCAGACCATCGTGGCCGTCGACCCGCGCTACTTCCGCCCCGCCGAGGTCGAGACGCTGCTGGGCGATCCGGCCAAGGCCAAGACCAAGCTCGGCTGGACGCCCGAGATCACCGTTCAGGAGATGTGCGCCGAGATGGTCGCGTCCGATCTGGCCAGCGCCAAGCGCGACGCCATGCTCAAGCGCGAGGGCTACAAGGTGTCCACCTCGGTCGAAAACTGATCTTGTCCGGGGCGTCCGCTTGACGGCCGCCCCGGCGATCAGAAAGAGAAAAGGGCGCAATGCGCCCTTTCTTGCTTTTGGGTGGCCCGAGGCCGCCGTTCAGGCGGTCCGCAGGTTGGCGTGGTTGGTCAAAAAGTCCTGGTACGCCAGCTTGAGGCCATCGCGGAGCGACACCTGTGCACGCCAGCCCAGCTTGCCCAGGCGCGACACATCCATCAGCTTGCGCGGCGTGCCGTCGGGCTTGGTCGGGTCGGTCACGATCTCGCCCGTGTAGCCCACCGTCTCGGCCACCAGCTTGGCCACGTCCAGGATCGAGATGTCGTCGCCGCAGCCCACGTTGATGTGGCTCTGCATGGGCTGGGTGTGCGCGCGGTAGATCTCGGGCGCCAGGTCCATCACGTGCACGGTGGCGGCGGCCATGTCGTCCACATACAGAAACTCGCGCTTGGGCGTGCCCGTGCCCCAGATGGTGACCGTGGGCGTGCCGGCCAGCTTGGCCTCGTGAAAGCGGCGGATCAGCGCGGGCAGCACATGGCTGTTTTCCGGGTGGTAGTTGTCGCCCGGGCCGTACAGGTTGGTGGGCATCACGCTGCGGTAGTCGATGCCGTGGCTGGCGCCGTACTGGCGGTTGTAGCTCTCGGTCAGCTTGATGCCTGCGATCTTGGCGATGGCGTAGGGCTCGTTGGTGGGCTCCAGCGTCCCGGTGAGCAGGGCGTCTTCCGTCATGGGCTGGGGCGCCATGCGGGGGTAGATGCAGCTGCTGCCCAGAAAGACGAGCTTCTTCACGCCGGCGCTGAAGGCCTGATGGATGACGTTGGCCTCCATCATCAGGTTGTCGTAGATGAACTCGGCGGGGTAGGTGTTGTTGGCATGGATGCCGCCCACCTTGGCCGCCGCCAGGTACACGTCGGTGATGCCCTGGGTCTGGAAGAACTCGCGCACGGTCGCCTGGTTGGTCAGGTCCAGCTCGGCGTGGGTGCGGGTGACGATGTCGGTCTCACCGGCCGCCTGAAGGTGACGAACGATGGCGCTACCGACCATGCCACGATGGCCGGCGACGTAGATGCGCTTGGAGGAAGAGGTCATGGTGCTTGCGGATGCGGCGGAGGAGGGGGAGGAAGAGGGCCAGGCGCACAGGGGTGCGAGCCAGCCTAGAAAGGTTCGTGCCCGCTGGAAGCACGGCCTTCGGCGTCGGCTCCGATTCTGCCGGGTTCTTGACACATTCTTGCGGCGCTTGCGCTGTGTCTGAAGCCTTCGTAACAGTTTGGGCTATGGCATCGGCAGGGGACGGATTGTGGTGGTGCCTGTCCGTCCAGAGGGGGGCGATCGCCGAGCTCGCGGATGGTGCTCAGGTGTGCTGCGCCTGAACGCGCGGCCTGTGCCCGCGCGGCCACCTCTCGCTGACCAAAATGCAAGCCGACGGCTCATGCGGTAAGAGCCATCTGCGGGCCGGGCGCGGGTCGCTCCATCATCCTGACCCTTAGGGTTTGGAAAAAGCTAAAGCTATTTTTGCCGCCAGCATCAGCGCGCCGCGACTGAGCGGCATGGGCCAGAAGGTGAGCACACAGCAGGTGATCATTGATACCCCCGTTTCATGGCAAAGCCATGTCCCATCCATCCGACTGGAGGCCGTTGGATAACTGTCGCCAGTCGGTAGCAAGGTGGCCGACGATCACAGGACCTCAGAAGCGGTGGAACTGAAACCGGTGGCTCTGAACACTGGACGCAGCACTCGCGCTAGACAGTGCAATATAGGTCCTATTGACTTTTGCCGCGGTGGGCTTGATATGCATTTTGCTCCGGACTCCACCGCAAGCGCAGTTTCGATAAGCGGGGCTGCGCAGGAAATTGGACTTTGGGGATGAGTTGGATTTGCGGCCATTGCTGGCGGGGATCGGTTTGCAACTGCACTCGCCATTGGCCGTTATATTCATGATGCTCGCGAACTCCGTTTGGCCGCCAGTCTCCGGCAAGCAGTAGGGAATATGCGGTCTGATAACAGGAAACAGGTCGTAGTTCTCCTGATTTGCTGTAGTAAAGCCAGCGTTCGTAAGAGAAGGAGCCGCCACCGCCGGCATACCCTTCCATTTTTTCAAAACCGGCAATCAAAACCCATTTTTTATTGATCTGCTGCCACCTCCATCCGGATGACTTCGGAACTATCACATCGCCCTCACTCGCCCCGGGATCCCCCTCTTTAACCGGACTAACACAAGCTGGAGTCTCGAGGTGCGAGTTGGCGTCACTCGGCGCAAATTCTTGACTCTTCCACAGCGAATCGAGTGAGAACTTCTCCAAGATATAGATTGTCAGAGGTTTTTCGTCGTCGATGCTATTCTTGTTCGGAGTTGATATATGCAGCAGGAATAAATGCCCTGACGTGTCGGGGCGGTACACATCTAGATTTGTCACTAGAGCCCAATTGGATAGATATGGAACTTTGTTGTCTTGTTTTGCATTCAATTCTATTTTATTCGAGCCGGTTCTGATTGGAATTAAGAGTCCGGTCGCATCTTTCCCTTCCAATTGGCTCGCCAGCGCCTCGGATTTGATCTTTTGCTCTATGATTTCTTGATCCAGCTTGCTGTGTTTGATCTTGGCTACAGTACGAAAATCTGGCAGGCCCTCGGCTTCGGCTAAAACATAGCCTAGACGTCTTTGCAAATCCTTGGAGAGCAGCTGTGCTTCCGGTGAGTGTGCATGACGCAGATAGCTTATCGCCGCTTTCATATTGCCGGCTTTATCGAGAACTTGCTTTGCCGCCTTGACTCGGAATTTTTCTACAATTTCGACGGTTTCCGGGGTATCCGGCAAATAAATTTCATTGCCGGGTTCCGTATTATCTTGTAGCGCCTCCGCTAAAGCAGAGGCATAAAAATTCTCCTGAACAATTTCGTTGCGGCGTATCATCAGGTTCAATGCTCTCCAGAAGCTGCTGATGGGGACGCCGTGTTGCGTAAGCAATTGGTAGGCACGCTTCGTAGGCCATGGATTTACGGAAATGATTAGCTCTGCCGCCGCACGTCGGGGGTCCACTTGCCAATGGTCAACCGTTCCAGGCGGCAGTTGTTCTAAATCGCATGCATGGTAGAGGCCCAGAGCTTGCCCCGGATCTTTTGGCACGCCTAGCCCCCGTTGATACAAAGCTGCTAATTCAATGCGTGTCAGGTCGGTAATGGTGCCACGATTCGTAATCGGCAAATCGAGTACGGACTTAAATGCTGCCGCGGCCTCAGCATATTTCTTTTGCACCAATAAACATTTCCCATACTGAAAACTGGCGTAGTCATAAGAACTTGCCCCTTGAATGCGTGCGGAAACTAGATGGGGTATGGCCTGAGCACAAATGCTCTCCGTAAAGTTGATCCCCCTTGTCATGCGATGCGCTTGGCTGAACCGGGCTTGCGCTTCACTTTCGGCGGCGCGTTGCTTCTTTTCCCTTTCTATGCGGCAGATTTCATTGCACTTAGAATCATCCGGAGCGCTGGCGGAGAAAGCCGTGCTCGCTAGACAAAAGAAGATTGAGGTCAAAAGAATATTTTTCATAAGATTTAGTTGTTTAAATTTATTATTTAATGCTCTTGAGATATTGAAAAAGAGATGGCGCGCGCGGTGTACTGTCTGGGTCGATAGAGATTGATCTGGCGTGGCTGGCGCGGAATGAAGAATCTGCGACTACCTTGAATATCTGAGAAATGACCGGCCCTTGAAATCAGGGCACTCTTCGTATTTGCCTTCGGTATCGAAGTAGTAGTCATAGTTGATTTCAGTGGCCGTTCGAAGATCAATCATGACACCGTTTCCGGATTCGATATTGAGGCGTTGTCCATCCTTCAAAAAGCCAGCGCCGAAAATACCACTGCTTAGGCCAAAGGTTCTCACAACCTTGTTTTTTTCCAAATCTACTAACGTCGCCTCACTATCCTGAGGGTGGCTGGCATTGAATTTTTTAGGCTTTCCCCAGACCAAAACTTTAGTTCGGTCGCATTTTATTTGATAGCCATCAATCTTATGGGTATATTTTTTTTGGTATATATAGCTCATTATCTTTGAATAGGATAATTCGTTCCGAAATTTTTGCCCATCGTCTGCTTGGCAGCGGGCGGCTAGAATTATTATGAATAATAAAAATGTTATTTTCTTCATACGGTGTCCATCAATACTCTTGATATGCGTTTGGTAGAGCTGATTCGCATTGGCAAGCCGTTCGAGCCCCCATTGATTGCGCGTGTAATGTTTTCTATAATTTGGTCGTTGACTACAGTTGACGAGATAAGTGTATGGATTGGGCGATATTTGTTGAAAGCTGCGCCGCCAGTCCAATACCAGCCGCCTGCATCAATTGTATTTAAAGGAACAACAGAAATTCGCTGTGGATCATCGAGACGAGGCGGAAAAACTTTAGAGTTGCGTGCCCACCATGTCTTCTTAATGCAGCCGTTATCTAGAATAGGAGTTGATGACGAAGTAATCCATCCCCTATATATCCAGTATTTGGTGTAGTTTTCCCGACCGGTGAGCTGCTTCACACCTCGCCCCCTAAATTTCGGACCGTCTCCGGGTTCGATATTTCCGAGTTTACCTTCCAGATAGAACAGATATTTATCTGTAGCTCTGTTCGGCACATAGAATCCCGTGTCTTCGTCTTGGAAGCTTGGATGACGAGGGTTTGCATTGAAATTCGCAGACCCTTCCACCATCAGTGATAAAGAAGCGGACTCAACGGCTCCTTGGCCGAAAAAGTGCGTGCAGCGGACACCGGAATTGATCAAATATTTTCTTGTAGTTTTATTGATGGAGTTCAAGTATTTTTTTCTGACTAAAGCGGGAGTTTTTCCAATCTTTGCGAGCGTTTTAGAGGCATAAATCTCATCCGGGTAGATTCTTTTTAATTCATTTTCGCTCAGCCACAGGCAATGTCTTAGATGGGAGATGAACTTAGCAGGATGCAAATGCCAATCCGCCTCCTTGTACTCCTGCGGCAGGTCATCGCCACCCAGCGCCTCGCAGTGCGCCGCAAATTCCTCCCAGCCCTGGCCTTCAGACATCCGGAATTCCTCATCCGTCTTCAGCCATTCATAGCGCTGGGTGATCGTCGCCTTGTCCCATTCGGTCGGAAATCGGCAGATCGCGTGTTCAAGCTTGGCGCGGACTTCCGGTACGTTCAGCCGTTTGGCCAGCGCGTCCCGGTCCTTGAGGGTTTCGGATTGCGCGGGGTCGCGGATCAGGCGTTTGAGTTCGATGGAATCGCAGCGCTGGTCCAGCGGGCTGGTGTCGTCGTCAAAGCACTGCCAGCCGCGGAATGCCGGAAAGTCCGCATCGCTGAACTTGTAGGTGCCCGGCGCATTGAGGTCGGCCCACACGTGGCCGCCGTCGGTGGGAATGGGGCGCCAGTGGGCGGCATCGGCGGGCAGGGGGTCGGGCCCCAGGTTGCGGCCAAAGCGCAGCAGCTCGTACCAGCCGCTCGGGCTGCTGCGTGGCTGGTCCGCGGCGCTCAGGTCGTTGTGTCGGCGGTTGGCCTCCTTGTACATGTCGTACTCGAAGTCCTTTTCCACATACGGCTGCCCGATGCGCTGGCCCACCTGCAGGCCGCCGGCCCCGGCGGTGGCGCGGTAGCTGGTGAGCGTGGCATCGCCGCCCTGCGCCGCTGAGCCTGAGGCGCCGTAGCGGATCTCCACCCACTGCGCCTCGTGCAGCGTGTCGGGCACGAAGTGGTCTGTCGCGGCACTGGCGCCGGCGGTCGGCTTTTCATACAGATGCGACTTCGGCGCGCTGGTGCGCACGGGTGTGCCGGCGGGCAGGTAGACGTAGATGCTGCCGAACACGGCATCGGTTCTGCCGTTGTCCTTGGGTGGAGCGCCGGGGTCCGTCCAGCGCATCGGTCGGGCGGGGCCCAGCAGTTGCTGCAGGTTGCGGGCGTCCAGGCAGATCTCGAAGTGCAGCCGTCCTTCCTGGCCGAACAGGCGTCCGGCGGTGCCGATGGCGTCCTTGCGCCAGATGGGTTTGCCCGGCTGCACGGCGGCCTCGATGCGGGCCAGGTGCATGTACACGCTGTAGAAGGTGATCTGCGTCGGGGTGTCGCCTGTGGCGCCGATGTCGGTGGTGTGGCGCACGATCACGAGGCCGATGTCGGTCCACGCGGCGCGCTCGCCGTAGGGGTTGTAGTTGAGCGGGTGCTTCGGATCGTCGCTGTGGGGCGCGCTGTTGCGCCGGTAGATCACGGTGCCGTCGGCAATCGCCCGCACGGGCAGCCGTTGCTTCTGGGCGTCGCACGGCGCGTCCAGGTGCATTCCGTTGTGCCAGGTGAGCTTGCTCACCAGCGGAAAGGAGCCTTGGGGTGCGCCCCGGGTGCCGTGGGAGGCATCGGTGCATTCGGGCATGGCTGCATCGAGGAAGGCGGCTTCGTTGGCTTGCGGCGGCGGCAAAAAGGGCGGGCTGATGAGCATGGTGGGCGGAGACTGGAATGGCGGCTAAGCGGGGACGGAAGGGCGCGACGAAAGGGCGAAAAGAAGGCGCGTGGAGCGCGGCGCTGCGGCGATCGCCGCCGCGTCAGCTGGAGGGGCCGAAGCGGCGCCCCTGTCGCCGCTCGGGCGGGTAGTCGCCCTGCGCAAAGTCCTGGCTCTGCACGGGCCGGCTCATCGGCCCCACCTGCGCATGCAGCGCCGCATGCTCCTGCCAGGTGCCGGCGGTGCCGTGGCGGATGCCCTGGGCGCTCCACTCGGTGTAGCTGCCGCCGCCGATGATCACGACCTTCTTGCGCGCCTGGATGCGGATGCGTCCTTCGACGCTGGTGATGCGCACGTCCTTGTGCGCCAGCAGCACCAGCTCGCCCTGGTGGGCCTGCACCTGGATGGGTCCGCGACTGGCGATCCAGCGCAGGCCGCCTTTGCGCACAAAGGCGCGCACGCCCTGGGCCGCGCTGGCCAGCCAGCGTTGCGCGGTGCTGATCGACAGGTGCTGGCCGGTAGTGACAGCGGTGTGCGTGCCGCTGTGCAGGTGAGCGCTCTCGGGCACGCTGGCCACGATGCCGGCCGGGCTGGCCAGCACCATGTGCGGGGCCTGGAGCGGATCGGGGTTCGGGCGCTCGCCGGTGTCGCCGGCGATCTGGTCGTTCTGCGTGCGTAGGGCTTTCTGCACCTCGTCCTGGTCCTCGCCGGCCTGCTGGGCGCCGTGCACCTGTGCGGCCTCGGCCAGCGCATCGTGCTGCTCATGCGCGCCGCGCAGGCGCTGCACCGTCTCGTCCATGTTGCGCATCGCGCCGAGCGCTTCGGGTCGTCCCTCAGTGGTGATGAGCATCCCGTCCTTGGCGCGCAGCACGCCGTGCCCATCGGTGCGCAGCTCGAAGCCTTCGCCGCGTGCGTCCTTGCGGCCCTGGTGGTCCTCGATGCGCGTGATCGCTCCCAGGCTCAGGCTGGAGTGCTGGTGGTCGCTCTTCAGCTGGGCCTGGATCTGCCCGGCCGTGTCGTCCATCACCAGGTGGTTGCTGCGCCCTGCCGCGCTGTTGCCGCCGCCGTCGGTCAGCTCGCGGCTACGGAAGCCGCTGAGGGCGCTCTGGCTGGGCAGCTTCCATGGCGGCAGGTTCAGTTGGTTGTGCACCCGTCCTGTGCAGATGGGCAGGTCCGGATCGCCGCCGAGGAAGTCCACGACCACCTCCTGCCCGATGCGCGGGAGGTGCACGCCGCCCAGCTGGTTGCCCGCCCACGGGCTGGAGACGCGCACCCAGCAGCTGCTGTGCGGGTTCTCCTGGCCTTGCCGGTCCCAGGGGAACTGCACCTTGATGCGGCCGAGTTCGTCGGTCCACAGCTCCTGGCCCTCGGGGCCGACCACGCGGGCGGTCTGCGGGCCGTGGGTGTGGGGCTTGGTGCGGGTGAGCGTCGGGCGCAGGGGCTCGGTGATCGGATGGGCCAGCAGATCCACCTGCACCCGCCAGCGTTGCTGCGACTGGGGCCGCGCTACCGTCGCCCCCGCGGCCAGCGCCGCCTGGCTGTCCTGCCCCACGTCCTCGATGAGGAGCTCGCTCTCCAGGATCAGGTATTCCGCATTGGCTGCCTCCCTTGGATGGCCCTGCAGCACGAAGCTGAAGCCCGGCACCATGCCGCGCAGGTTGCCGCTGCCCTGTGCGCGTGCCCCGGCAGTGCGCAGCTGCTGCATGCGCAGCCGCGCGATCAAGTCGCCCTCGGCCCACGGGTCATTCGGGCGCGCGGTGCCTGCGCGTGGCTGGGCGTAGTGGCTGCCACCGAGGCTGGCATGCCAGGCGTAGACCTCCGCCTCCGCAAAGCCCGTGGGCCGTGGATCGCTGCGGCTGACCGACAGGTCGGCCCGGGGGCGGGTGTAGTCGTAGTCGCGGCTGCTGTAGCACCCGCTGGTGAGCCTGCTGGCGGGCATGAAGGCATGCAGGTACTCGGCATCGAGCTTCCAGCCGGGCGGGTGGTAGTCGACGACGCGGTAGGCCTCGCTCGGGTTGGGGCTGAAGGCACCCAGATGGTCGGAGAGCACCAGCCGGTGGGCGCCCGCGTCGTGCTCGAAGTGGTAGCTGATGCCCCATTCCTGGCACAGGCGCTCGAAGAAGGTGAAGTCGCTTTCGTTGAACTGGGTCTGGTAGTCGCGCAGGGGGAAGGACTCGGACAGGCGCTTGTCGACCGGGAAGGGGTAGTTCGCCAGCAGGGCGTCGAGGATGTCGACGACGGTGGCGTTCTGGAAGATGCGGCAGTCCGCGTTCAGCGTGGCCAGGTGCAGCCAGGGGCGCAGCACGAGGCGGTAGCGCAGGTGTCGGCCATGCTCGCCCAGCAACTCTGCTTCGGTGATGAGGGCGTTGATCTGGCGGACGCCGGCGCCGAGGTGGTCCACGGCATCGCCGACACCGCCGGGCACGAAGGTGCCGGCACCATCGAGGTCGATCTCGCAATGGATCTCGCGGCCGATCAGCGCGTCCAGGTCGATGTCGGCGCAGGCATCGGCCAGGGCGCCGGGGTCCAGCGCATCGGGGGTCTGCAGGAGCAGCTCATAGGTGAAGAGGGCATTGACGCCCTCGTGGCCCGACAGCCGCACGGGCTGCAGCAGGGGCGTGCCGGCAAAGACCGGCAGTGCGGGCGAATGCACCCGCAGCGTGTGTGACAGCGTGGACATGAAACCTCCCTGGTCTCGCGCCGGCGGCCTTCTGGGGATGAGGCGGCTCGGCTGGGGCGGGAGGTTAGCGGCCTGTCGACCGGTGCAGCGATCGACAGGCCGCTTGCGCCTCACACGATGGGCGTTGGTGTGGATTTGTGCGCGTTTGGCAGGAGCCGGCGTCTCGTCGCCGAAAGGCCGAGCGTGCGCCACGGCCGTTTACGCCAATCCTGACAAAGCGTTAAAGTATGGATATCCATACAGTATTTGTCGCCCGCATCTCCTTTCGCCATGCGCAGATCCACCGTCCTTGTCGATCTCTCCGACGCTCCCGAAGGGGTGTGGCGCGGCGACGAGCTGGGTGAGGCCGGCGCAGCGACCTGCCCGAGCGGACATCCTGGCCTGGATGCCGAGTTGCCCGGCGGCGGCTGGCCGCTCGGGGCGATGACCGAGCTGCTGCAGCCCGACGCCGAGGCGCCTCTGTGGCCTGTGCTGTTGCCGTCACTGGCGCGGGCCGTGGCCGAGCGCGCCCAGCCGGTGGTGCTGATCGGCCCGCCGCACGAGCCTTTCGGCCCCGCGCTGGCGGCCGGTGGCCTGCCTCTGGAGTCCCTGCTGTGGGTGCGGGCCGACGCCGCCCCCGCCCGGCTGTGGGCCTGCGAGCAGGCACTGCGCTGCGCCGAGGTGGCCGCCGTGCTGGCCTGGCTGCCACAGGCGCGGCTGGGCGAGCTGCGCCGGCTGCAGCTCGCCGCTGCCCGGCATGGCGCGCTGCTCTTCGTCTGCCGGCCCGATGCGGTCGCGCCGTCGGCATCGCCCGCGCGCCTTCGCCTGCGGCTGCAGCCCCGGCCCGACGGGCAGCTCGACGTGCACCTGCTCAAGCGCCGTGGGCCGCCGCTGGCGCACCCCCTGCCGATGCCTGGCCGCGGGACGCGCCTTGGTGGCCTGCTCGATGCCACGCGGCCGGCTCGACCCGTCGTGCCCGCATCGACCCGCACCCAGCCCATGGGCGAGGGCGGTGCGACCGTGGTGCGCCTGGATCTGCGCCGCGCCCTGCGCCAGGACCCTGCCCATGCACTGGCTCGCGCTTCAGTGGCTGCCTGAGCCCGCCGCCTCGGGCGGGGCGGCGCCGGACGCCGCCCCGCCCGAGCCGGACGTGGCCTGTCCCACGCCCGAATCGCTCGGCTGGTGGGCCCTGCAGTTCACGCCCCATGTCGCCTGGCTGGACGAGGCACTGATGCTGGAGGTGTCGGCCTGCGAGCGGCTGTGGGGCGGCCGGCGCGCCCTGATGCGGCAGATCGGTGCCAGCGTGCCGCCAGGCCTGAAGGTGCGGCAGGTCACGGGTGCCACCAGCCTGGAGGCGCTGGCCCGGATGCGGCTGTACATCGCCCGGCAGCCCCAGCCGACCCGGCTGCCCGACGACCTGCCGCTCGACACCCTGGGGGCCGCCGCTCCCCACCTGCAGGTGCTCGCCCGCCTGGGCTGCCGCACCTGGGGCGACGTCGCGGCCCTGCCGCGCGGGCCGCTGGTGCGGCGTTTCGGCGCGCCGCTGCGCGAGGCGCTGGACCTGGCCTGGGGCCTGCGTCCCGACGGCCTGCCCTGGCTGCAGGTGCCCGACAGCTTCGAGCAGCGGCTCGAGTTGCCGATGCTGGCCCAGTCCGCGCCCGAGCTGCTGTGGGCAGCCCAGCGCCTGCTGAGCGCCCTGCGCCTGTGGCTGCAGGCACGCCAACGCGGCGTGCTGGCCATCGAGCTGTCGTGGACGCTGGACCTCAAGCGCCTGGACGGTGCCGAATTGCCGCGCTCGCAGCTGATCCAGGTGCGCACGGCCGAGCCCACGCAGGACATGGCCCACCTGCGGCGGCTGCTGGCGGAGCGGCTGGCGCTCACCCAGCTGATCGCGCCCACCGGCTGGCTGCGGCTGCGTTCGCTGGAGACGGCCGACTGGCAGGGCCGCACCCGCAGCCTGCTGCCACCGTCGCTGCCCGGCGGTCATGCCGGCGCCTGGGCGGAGGAGGGGCGCGAGGGCGAGCCCCTGCACCAGCTGCTCGAAAAGCTCAGCGCCCGGCTGGGCGCGCCGCAGGTGCTGGCGGCGCAGCCCGTGCAGGACCATCGGCCCGAAGGCCGCCAGCGTTGGCGGCCGGCGGCGGGTCCGAAGGCCGCCGTTCCGGACAAGACCAGACCAGGCACAGGCCGCCCGGGGCAGCACACCAACGCCCGGCATCCGGCCTCGAACCTGGGCGGCGCCCGGCCTGCTGGCGAACAGGTCTTGGGCGAGCCGGGTTCCGTCCTGCCCGACATCGGCACCGGCCTGCTGCCCGCCTGGCTGCTGCGCGAGCCGCGCCTGCTGCCCGTGCAGGACGGCGAGCCCTGCCATGGGGGCGCTCCGCTGCGGCGTCTGGCCGGTCCGCAGCGGCTGGAGACGGCCTGGTGGGAAGCCGGCCGGCCCGCCGCCCGCGACTACTACATCGCCCAGGACGTGGCCGGCGCGCTGTTCTGGATCTACCGCGAGCGGGCGACGCTCGCCGGCACCGAGGCGCCGGTGCGCTGGTACCTGCAGGGCATCTATGCCTGAACTCTCGCTCAAGGACGAGGAGGCACGGCGCCAGCAACGGCAGGCCGCGCGTGCCCAGGGGCCGGACGTGCCGTCTGCCGCGGGGCAGATGCTGCCGGCCTATGCCGAGCTGCATGCCTTGAGCAACTTCAGCTTCCAGCGCGGCGCCTCCCATCCGTGGGAGTTGGCGGTGCGCGCCTGGCAACTGGGCTACGCGGCGATCGCCATCACCGACGAATGCTCGGTGGCCGGCGTGGTGCGCGCCGTCAGCGGCCTGCGCATGTGGCGCGAAGAGCGCGAGGAGGACGGCCTGCCGCTGCCGCCGCATCCCGAGCCGAAGCTGATCTTCGGCAGCGAATTCGACTTCGGCCGTTTTCGCCTCGTCGTGCTGGCCCACGACCTCGAAGGCTGGGGCCACCTGTGCCAGTACATCAGCGCCGCCCGCATGCGCGAGGACGTCGCCAAGGGCGACTACCGCGCCGAGCTGGCCGATGCCGCGGCGCTGGTGCATTGCGAAATCCTCTGCGTGCCGCGGCGTCGCAGCGGCGAGCCCATCGACGAGGCGGCGCTGCAGGCTGACCTGGCCACGGTGGCGGCGCTGTTCCCGCCGCGCAGTGATGGAGAGCCCGGGCCGCTGTGGCTGGCAGTGGAGCTGTTCCACGAGGCCGACGACGCCCTGTGGCTGCAGGTGCTGCGCCGCGCCGGCGAGGCCACCGGCCTGCCGCTGGTGGCGGCGGGCGACGTGCACATGCACCTGCGCTCGCGCAAGCCGCTGCAGGACGTGCTCACCGCCGTGCGCGAGGGCCGGCCGGTGGCCGACTGCGGCTTCGCGCTGCAGCCCAACGCCGAGCGCCACCTGCGGGCGCGCACGCGGCTGGCGCGGCTGTATCCGGCCGGGCTGCTGGCGCGCACGCTCGTGATCGCGGCTCGCTGCCGCTTCCAGCTCAAGGAACTGAAAGAGCAGTACGTCTACCCACAGGAAGTCATCGGATCGGGCGAGACGCCGGCGCAGACGCTGATCCGCAAGACCTGGGAGGGCGCGCAGACGCGTTATCCCGAGGGCGTGCCCGCCAAGGTCAGCGCGCAGATCGAGAAGGAACTCGACCTCATCCTCGACCTGAAGTACGAGATGTTCTTCCTCACGGTGGAAGACATCGTCGCCTTCGCCCGGCGCCAGGGCATCCTCTGCCAGGGCCGCGGCTCCTCCGCCAACTCGGCCGTCTGCTACTGCCTGGGCATCACCGCCGTGAACCCCGACGACGGCAACCTGCTGTTCGAGCGCTTCATCAGCCGCGAGCGCGCCGAGCCGCCGGACATCGACGTCGACTTCGAGCACGACCGGCGCGAGGAGGTCATCCAGTACATCTACGAGACCTACGGTCGCGAGCGCGCTGCCATCGCCGCCGTGGTCATCAGCTACCGCTCGCGCAGTTCGCTGCGCGACGCCGGCAAGGCGCTGGGCATCGACGAGCGGCTGGTGGATGCCTTCGCCAAAGACCATTACTGGTTCGACGACCCCATGCTCGACGAGCGGCTGGAGGCCGCCATGTCCCGGGCCGGCGTGCGCGAGGACCCGTTCCGCCTGCGGCTGTGGATCGGCCTGGCCAACGAGCTGCGCGGCTTTCCGCGCCACCTCAGCCAGCACGTCGGCGGCTTCGTGCTCACGCAGGGGCCGCTCACCCGGCTGGTGCCGGTCGAAAAGGCCAGCATGGAGGCGCGCTCCATCATCCAGTGGGACAAGGACGACCTCGACGAGATCGGCATGTTCAAGGTGGACGTGCTGGCCCTGGGCATGCTCAGTTGCATCCGCCGTGCGCTGGACATGGTCAACGGCTGGCGCGGCACGGCGCACCAGATGCACCAACTGCCCACCGACGATCCGCGCGTCTACGACATGATCGGCCGCGCCGACACCGTGGGCGTGTTCCAGATCGAGAGCCGGGCGCAGATGTCCATGCTGCCGCGCCTACGCCCGCGCAACTATTACGACCTGGTGATCGAGGTGGCCATCGTGCGGCCGGGGCCGATCCAGGGCGGCATGGTGCATCCCTATCTGAAGAACCGCGCAAAGGTGGAACGCGGCGAGAAGATCGAGTTGCGCTATCCGCAGCTGGAGCCGGCGCTGCAGCGCACGCTGGGCGTGCCCATCTTCCAGGAGCAGGTGATGCAGATCGCCATGATCGCTGCCGGCTTCAGCGCCGGCGAGGCCGATCGCCTGCGCCGTGCCATGGCGGCCTGGCGGCGCACGGGGCACATGGAGCGCTTCTACGACCCACTGGTCAAGGGCATGGTGGCCAACGGCTACGACGAGGACTTCGCCAAGGCCATCTTCCAGCAGATCCAGGGCTTCGGCGAATACGGCTTCCCGGAAAGCCACGCCGCCAGCTTCGCCAAGCTGGTCACCGTCAGCAGCTGGCTCAAGTGCTACGAGCCTGCCTGCTTCCTGGCGGCCATCCTCAATGCGCAGCCCATGGGCTTCTACACGCCCTCTCAGCTGATCCAGGACGCGGTGCGCCATGGCGTGCAGGTGCGGCCGGTGGACGTGACCCGCAGCGACGCCTTCTGCACCCTGGAGCCGGCCGACGGGGCCGGTCCGCCCCCCGCGCCCGCCTGGGCCGAATCCGCGGCCCAGGCGCTGCCGGGCCAGCCGGCCGTGCGACTGGGCCTGCGCCACATCAAGGGCCTGAGCCCGGCGGCGATGACGCGCCTGGTCGAGTCCCGGGCGCGCTCGCCCTTCACCGGCACGGGCGATCTGGCCCGCCGCGCCGGCCTCGGCCCGGCCGAGATGGCCCTGCTGGCCGGCGCCGACGCCCTGCAGGCCCTGGCCGGCCACCGCCGCCAGCAGGTGTGGGAGGCCACGGCCTCGCACCGCGCCGCGGCCCTGCTGCGCGATGCGCCCATCCACGAGGCGCCGCTCGCCCTGCCGGCGGCACAGGAGGGCGAGGAGATCGTCGGCGACTACGCCAGCCTGGGTTTCAGCCTGCGGCGCCATCCGCTGGCGCTGCTGCGGCCCCGGCTGGCGGGCTGGCGCCTGTCGAGCGCCGAGGAACTGCGCGCCATGCCCAGCGGCATGCCGGTGCGCGCCTGCGGCATCGTCACCGTGCGCCAGCGGCCGGGCACGGCCAAGGGCACCGTCTTCGTCACGCTGGAGGACGAGACGGGCGCGGTCAACGTGGTGGTCTGGGCCCGCGTGGCCGAGCAATGGCGCGAGCCGCTGCTCAAGTCGCAGTTGCTGGCCGTGCGCGGCACCTGGCAGCGCGATCAGGACACGGGCGGCAAGGTCTGCCACCTGGTCGCCGAGGGCCTGCGCGACCTCACGCCGCTGCTGGGGCGGCTGGCCCGCGAGAACCGCAGCCGCGATTTCCACTGAGGGCGCCTGGCTGAGCTGGGGGAGAAGTCCGCCGTATCTCCTGCGTCGACCGGCGGTGGGTACTTGGGTCGATGGGCGGCGAGGGCCTGGTGCACTGGCGACGCGTCTCGGCGCACTGGCGGTGGGGCCTCCATGCAGTGGGGATGGGGCGCCGGTGCACTGGCGGTAGGGCTCCGGTGCATTGGCGATAGGGTGAGTAACCCGGCAGAGGACGCCGGCATGCGCGCTCCCGGTGCACGCTCGCGCTGACCGGCTTGCCTCACCCGCTCTCCACCGACGCGCCTTGCGCACTGCACGGCGCCGCGAATGGCACCTCCGCACGCACACCGGCATCCTCTGCCTCGACCATGTGCCTGAACGGCCGGGTTCCGCCACCCTGCCCCAAAAATCCGTTCGTCCTGAGGTTCTATGGTTCTCGTCAAGCGACAGTGGCCGCCAGGCGGGCATCGAACATCGCGTGTTGCTTGAACAGCGAGAAGGCCACGCGCATGAG
>NZ_JBEPKY010000016.1:0-179304 GCF_040544975.1 Pseudacidovorax sp. 1753
CAGCGCCACGGGCAGTCACCACGAGGGCACGGAAGTCGGTTCGCCACCTCAGCACCTGTCCGGGGCAGCGTCAAGATGGAGGTTGCCTTATGAGCGCAGCCCGAGCCCTCACCATGCGCGAAGACGCAGCCAGCGCGCTGCGTGACGCTTCTCTCCTCTCCAGGGCTTTCCGATGAGCACCCCGCCCCTGCTGAAGGTCACCGACCTGGTCCGCCACTACGCGCTGCCGCGTGAGAAGCTCTTTTCTCCGCCGCCCACCGTCAAGGCCCTCAACGGCGTGAGCTTCGAGGTGCAGGCCGGGCGCAGCCTGGGCATCGTGGGCGAGTCGGGCTCGGGCAAGTCCACCATCGCCCGGCTGGTGATGGCCCTGGACAAGCCCACGTCCGGCCGCATCGAACTGCTGGGCCGCGACCTGAACCGGCTGTCGGCTGCCGAGCTGCGCACCGCGCGCCGCGACTTCCAGATGGTGTTCCAGGACCCGTACGGCTCGCTCGACCCACGCCAGACCGTGGGCCGCATCGTGGCCGAGCCGCTGGACGCGCTGGCCAACGCCTCGCGCGCCGAGCAGCGCGAACGCGCCGCCGAATCGCTGGCCGCCGTGGGCCTGCGCAGCACCGACATCGACAAATATCCGCACGAGTTCTCGGGCGGCCAGCGCCAGCGCATCGCCATCGCCCGCGCCCTCATCACCCGGCCCAAGCTCATCGTGGCCGACGAGCCGGTGAGCGCGCTGGACGTGTCGGTGCAGGCCCAGGTGCTCAACCTCATGCAGGACCTGCAGCAGCAGTTCGGCGTGAGCTACCTGCTCATCAGCCACGACCTGGCCGTCGTCAACCACCTGTGCGACGACGTCTGCGTGGTGCTCAAGGGCCGCATCGTCGAGCAGGGGCCGCCCGAGCGGCTGTTCCGCGAGGCGGAGCATCCCTACACCCGCAGCCTGCTCGAAGCCGTTCAGCACGCGCCCTCCGGCGACGTGCTGCACGCGGCCTGAAAGCCGCTCCAGAGTTGGGCCACAATGGCCCGCGCCGAGGGGCCGCCGGCCGCTCGTGAACCGTTTCCGTCAGCCTTTTCGGAGATCTCACCTCATGTTGAATCGTCGCACCCTCCTGGTCACCGGCAGCGCCTCGGTCGCGCTGGCCAGCCCCCTCGCCTCGCTGGCCCAGAGCCGCAAGGACACCATGGTGCTGGGCATGACGCTGGAGCCGCCGGGCCTGGACCCGACCGCCGGCGCCGCCTCGGCCATCGGCGAGGTCGTGCTCTACAACATCCTCGAGACGCTCACCAAGATCAATGCCGACGGCAGCGTGTCGCCGCTGCTGGCAGAGAGCTGGGAGGTCTCGCCCGACCTCAAGACCTACACCTTCAAGCTGCGCCGCGGCGTCAAGTTCAGCAACGGCGAGCCCTTCAATGCGCAGACCGTCAAGTTCGCCTTCGACCGTGCCGGCGGCGAGAAGAGCACCAACAAGGACAAGCGCACCTTCGCCGCCATCAGCACGCAGGCGGTGGACGAGTACACCGTGGTGCTGATCAACAAAGAGATCGACCCCGACCTGCCCTTCGTGCTGGGCCAGGCCACGGCCGTGATCGTCGAGCCCAAGAGCGCCGACGGCAACGCCGCCAAGCCCGTGGGCACCGGCCCCTACAAGCTGGACGCCTGGGCCAAGGGCTCCACGCTGACGCTGAGCAAGTGGGAGGGCTTCCGCGATCCCAAGCTGGCCAAGCTCAACAAGATCGTCTTCCGCTTCATCTCCGACCCGGCGGCGCAGGCCGCCTCGCTGATGGCCGGCGACGTGGACGCTTTCCCGCGCATCGCCACGCGTGTGGTACCGCAGTTCAAGGCCAATCCGCAGTTCCAGGTGATCCTGGGCGGCTCGCGCGCCAAGACCATCGTGGCCATCAACAGCAAGAAGAAGCCGCTGGACGATGTGCGCGTGCGCCGTGCCATCCTGGCCGCCATCGACCGCAAGGCCTTCATCGATGGCGCGGCCGACGGCTTCGGCACGCCCATCGGCAGCCACTACGTGCCCGGCGCGCCCGGCTACGTGGACACCACCGGCATCAACCCCTACGACCCCGAGAAGGCCAAGAAGCTGCTGGCCGAAGCCGGCGTCAAGCTGCCGCTGGAACTCACCATGACGCTCCCGCCCCCGCCCTATGCCCGCCAGGGCGGCGAGGTGATCGTGGCGCAACTGGCCAAGGTCGGCATCACCGTGAAGACGCAGAACGTGGAATGGGCCCAGTGGCTCAGCCAGACCTATGGCGGCGGCCACAACTACGACCTGTCGATCATTTCGCATGTCGAGCCCTTCGACCTGGGCAACTATTCCAAGCCCGACTACTACTGGGGCTACGACAGCAAGGCCTTCACCCAGCTCTACGACAAGATCAAGACCACGGGCGACGCCAAGGAGCGCAACAAGCTGCTGGGCGACGCGCAGAAGATGCTGGCCCAGGACGCGGCCAACGGCTTCATGTACCAGCCGCAGTTCCCGGTGATCGCCAAGAAGAGCGTGAAGGGCCTTTGGACGCAGATGCCCATCTTCTGCAACGACCTGGCGGCGCTGCACTGGGGCTGATGCCCGCTCGATGAGGCGGCGGCAGAATGGATGCATGCCCGCCGCCTCCAACTTGCCCGCCGACCCGTTCGGCAACCCGATCAGCGTCAGCGACACCACCAGCCGCCGGCTGATCGACGACTTCGCCTCGGGCTTCCTGGCCTGCGAATCCAGGGCGGCCAACCTCGTCACCGACGGCCACGACGACGACGCCCCGCTCTTCCAGGCCTATGCCGCGGCGCTCCAGATGTTCGCGGAGACGGGCGATGCGCCCGCAGCCGCCCGGCCCCACATCGAACGCGCACGGGCGGGCGCTGCCGGCGTCACGGAACGCGAACGGCGCTTCATCGAGGCCGTCGCTGCCTGGGTCGACGGCGACATGTGCCGCGCGGTGCAACTGCATGAGGAACAGGCCCGCGAGTTTCCGCGCGACCTGGTCTCGGTCAAGCTGGGCCAGTACCACTGCTTCAACCTGGGCGACTGCGCCGGGATGCTGCGCCTGGGCCTGGCTGCCCTGCCCCATGCGGCCGACGTACCGCAAGTGCATGGCATGGTGGCCTTCGGCTTTGAGCAATGCCATCGACTGCGCGAAGCCGAGGCCAGCGCCCGCCGCGCCATCGCCCTGCAGCGCAAGGAACCCTGGGCCCACCATGCGCTGGCGCACGTCATGCTCACCGAAGGCCGGCTGCGCGAAGGCCTGGCCTTCATGGAGGACGTGAGCGAGACCTGGACGGGCCTGAACTCCTTCATGGTCACGCACAACTGGTGGCACCTGGCGCTGTTCCTCATCGACCTGGGCCGCGCCGACGAGGCGCTGGCGGTGCATGACCGGCACTGCTGGGGCGTGGCCAAGGCCTATTCGCAGGACCAGATCGGCGCCGTCTCTCTGCTCGCCCGGCTGGAACTGGCCGGCCAGGACGTGGGCGAGCGCTGGACCGAACTGGGCACCTACCTCGCCGAGCACACGCAGGATCAGGTGCTGCCCTTCCTGGATCTGCAGTACCTCTACGGCCTGGCCCGCGCCGGCCGGCCCGAGGCCAACGGACTGCTGGCACGCCTCGAGGCCTTCGCGCCCCGGGCGCCGGAAGCCAGCCGCCATGCCTGGCAGAAGGTCTGCGTGCCCGCAGCCCATGGCCTCGTGGCCCATGCACGCGGCGACTTCAAGGAGGCGGCCGAGGCACTGGGCACCGCGCTGCCCCGCATGATCGAGATCGGCGGCAGCCATGCGCAGCGCGACCTCTTCGGCCAGATCCATGTCGACGCGCTGGTGCGCAGCGGCGAGGCCCGCCACCTGGCGCAGGCGCTGGATGTGGTGCAGCCGCAGCGCAACGGCCAACCGGAATCGCTGCGGCTGGCGCGGCTGGCCGATACGATCCACGCCGGCCTGGGGCTGCCGCCGGTGGCGCACTGAGCACGCGGCCGCTGCGGCGGTGTCTGCGACATGCCGCCTGCATGCACCGCTGGCGCCGTGCCTGCCTCGGTTCCTGACCCGCCGCATCCCTCTATCGTCTTCGGCCTCCGCCCTTCCATGACCACGCCCGTCCCGCATTTCACCGAGCCGACGACCCACTACTGGCAGCAACTGCTGCCGGCCGACGCCGCGCCGGCGCCCATGCCGCCCTGGCGCCACGGCGTGCCCGCCACGCTGCCGGACGGCCGGGTGCTGGTGCTGCCCATCCGCCAGATGGCCGACGACCCGGGCCTGGCGGTCGCCTCCTTCCTGTGCAACCAGGCCTCGCTCGACGTGGTGGATGAACTCGGCCGCCTGCTGGCCGAGCGCCTGGCGCCGCTGGCGCCCGAGGTCGTCATCGGCCTGCCCACGCTGGGCCTGACCTTCGCGCCGCTGGTGGCCCGCCACCTGGGCCACGCGCGGTACGTGCCGCTGGGCTACTCGCGCAAGTTCTGGTACGACGAGGCGCTGTCGGGGGCGGTGCAGTCGATCACCACGCCGACAGGCGGCAAGCGCGTCTATCTCGACCCGCACCTGCTGCCGCTGGTGCAGGGCAAGCGCGCCGTGGTGGTGGACGATGCCGTGAGCAGCGGCCGCACCCTGCTGGCGCCCTGGACCATGCTGGAGTCCATCGGCGTGCAGGTGGCGGCCGTGGGCGTGGCGATGCGCCAGGGCAACCGGTGGCGCGACACGCTGGGGCCGGAGCGCGCCGCGCGCGTGGTCGGCATCTTCGAAAGCCCGCTGCTGCGCGCCACCGACGAGGGCTGGGTGCCGCGGGACTAAGCGCCGGCGGAGCCCGCCTGGGCGTCGCGGTCGTCGCTCTGGTGCCAAGGTGGTACGCAAACTGCTTGAAGCAGCCGCATCGCCCTTCCGTATCCCTTTTCGTATACGTTCTGGTGCATGCAGCGGCTCGCGCCTCGGCCGCGCTGCTGCCGCGCCAGGGTGTGCGATGGAGCCCCGCATGTCCCGATCCACCCTGACCGCCCGTCCTCCCCTGCCCGCAGGGACCCTCACCCGCCGCAGCTGGCTGCAGGCCGCCGCAGCGGCCGGCGCCACCATCGCCGCCCCGGTCCTGGCGCAGACCCGCGCCATCAGCATCACCCTGCCGTGGGTGGTCAACGGCTCCAACTACTGGCCGATGGTCGGCAAGGAACTGGGCTTCTTCAAGAAGCGCGGCATCGACCTCACCGTCTCGCGTGGCAATGGCTCGGTGGCCGCGGCCCAGGCCGTGGCCAACAAGCAGTTCGACATGGGCGTCGTGTTCTTTGGCGGCACCCTGGTCAACATGGCGCGCGGCCTGCCGCTGCAGGCGCTGGCCACCGTGGGTTACGACTCGCTGATGGGCAACCTGGTGCTGGCCGACTCGCCGATCCGCGGCCCCAAGGATTTTGAAGGCAAGCGCGTCGGCACCGTCGCCACGTCGGCCGAGTCGCCCTACTGGGCCGCCTACGCCGCCAGGACCGGCATCGACCTCACGAAGGTCACGCGGCAACAGCTCGATGCGCGGCTGATCGAACGCGCGCTCATGGACAAGCAGGTCGACGCCATCACGGCCATCGGCTCGTCCAGCATTCCCGTGCTCGACTCCCTGGGCGTCAAGACCCGCTTCATCCCCTGGTCCGCCGCCGGCATCGAGCTGTATGCGGCCCAGGTCATCGCCCGCACCGAGACCATCCAGGCCGACCCGGGGCTGTGCCAGGCGATGGTCGACGGCATCCTCGAATCGGTGGTCTACACGCTCAAGAAGCCCGAGGAATCGCTGGAGATCCTGTTCAAGGCCCAGCCCGAGATCGCCTTGACCAAGGGCGGCAAGGAGAACGCCCGCCTGTCGCAGGGCCTGGCCCAGGCCACCATGGTGGCGCCCGAGGCCATCGAGCACGGCATGGGCTACAGCAGCATTCCCAAGCTGGCCGGCATGATCTCGCTGGCCGCCCGCGCCGGCGCGCTCAAGGCCGATGCCAAGCCGCTGGTGCCCGAGGACCTGGCCACCAACCGCTTCGCCGGCCGCATCAAGCTGAGCGCCGCCGAATGGGACGCGGTGCGGCGCAACGTGGCACCCTACGCCAAGCTGGTGGGCATGGCCTGATGGCCGCGCAGGCCAGAGCGATCACGCTGCCGACACTGCCGGAGCCGCTGGAGGCCTGCGCCTCGCAGACGGCGCTGGTGGTGATCGACATGCAGAACGGCTATCTGTCGCCCGGCGGCTACCTGGACCTGGCCGGCTTCGATGTCAGCGGCACGCCACCGGTGATCGAGCGTGCGACACAGGTGCTGCAGGCGGCACGCCGCGCGGGGCTCATGGTGGTCCATGCGCAGAACGGCTGGAGCCCCTCGCTGGCCGAAGCAGGGCCACGCCGCTCGCCGATGTGGCACAAGTCCAACCCGCTCAAGTACATGCGCGCCCATCCCGGCAGCCAGTTGCTGATCCGCGGCACCTGGGACCATGCGATCGTCGAAGCGCTGCAGCCGCTGCCGCACGAACCCGTGGTGCACAAGCCCCGCTACAGCGCCTTCGCCGGCACCCACCTGGAGATGATGCTGCGGGCCCACGGCGTCACCACCCTGGTCTTCGTCGGCGTCAACACCAACGTGTGCGTCGAGACGGCCGTGCGCGATGCCTTCCACCGGGAGTTCTTCGCCGTGATGGTCGCCGACGCCACGCTGCAGGCCGGCCCGCCGTCCGTCTACGAATCCAGCGTGTTCAACATCCAGAAGTTCTTCGGCTGGACCGCCACGACCGCCGACATGGTGGCTTTCCTGGAGGGCCTGGCGGCGCCGGGCGCCGAGGCCATCGCCCCATGACAGCACCGTTGCGCCGCATCGTCCTGCCGCTGGCCTTTGCCCTGATCACCCTGCTGGCCTGGGAGGCCGCGGTGCGCGTCTTCGCCATCCGCGAGGTGCTGCTGCCGGCGCCCAGCGCCGTTGCAGCGCGGCTGGTCGACACCTTTCCGCTGCTCATGCAGCATGCCTGGCCCACGGTATGGGAAAGCGTGGCCGGCTTCGCCATCGCATCGGTGCTGGGCGTGGCGCTCGCCGCACTGCTCAGCGCCTCGGCACTGATGCGCGACATGCTCTATCCCAACGTGGTGCTGTTCCAGCTCATTCCCAAGATCGCGCTGGCACCGCTGTTCATCGTCTGGCTGGGCATCGGCTTCCAGTCGCGGCTCACCTTCTCGGTGTTCATCAGCTTCTTCCCGGTGGTGATCGCCACGCTCGCAGGCTTGGACCATGTGGACCGGTCGCTGCTGCGGCTGTGCCGGGCGCTCACCGCGTCGAGCTGGCAGGTCTTCGCCTGGGTGCGGTTGCCGCATGCACTGCCCTACGTGTTCAGCGGCATGAAGATCGCGACCACCTTCGCCATCATCGGCGTGGTGGTGGGCGAGTTCATCACCTCGCAGGCGGGGCTGGGGTACCTGGTGCTGTTCGCCTCGGCCCAGGCCGACACCGCACTCATCCTCGCAGCCATCCTGGTGCTGTGCTTCTTCGGACTGGCCTTCTATGGCCTGGTGGCGCTGCTGGAGCGCTGGACCCAGGGCCGCTTCGGTGGCTGATGCCGCGCTGCCCATGACGAACCCACCTTCCTGGCTGCTGCCCGACAGCACCGCCCCCGACCGCGCCGCCAGCTACCTGAGCGTGCAGGACGCCGGCAAGACCTATGCCGGCCGCAGCGGCGCCGTGCAGGCCGTCGCGCATGTCGACTTCGACATCGACGAGGGCGACTTCGTGAGCCTGGTCGGCCCGAGCGGCTGCGGCAAGAGCACGCTGATGTCCATGATCGGCGGGCTGGAGTCGCCCAGCACCGGCCGCATCCGCGTGGGCGGCACGCCCGTGGACGGTCCGCGGCGCGACTTCGGCTACGTGTTCCAGGACGCGACGCTGCTGCCCTGGAAGAGCGTGCTGGACAACGTGCTGTTTCCCATCCGCGCGCACCGGCGTCCGGTGGCCGAGTTCCGGCCCGAAGCGGAACGGCTGCTGCGCCTGACCGGCCTGTGGGACTTCCGCGACAAGCGCCCGGCAGAACTCTCCGGTGGCATGCGCCAGCGCGTGGCCATCTGCCGCGGGCTCATCCACGACCCGCGGCTGCTGTTGATGGACGAGCCCTTCTCGGCGCTGGATGCCATCACCCGGGACGACATGAACCTCGCGCTGGCCCGGCTGTGGGACCAGCAGCAGCGCCGCACCGCCGTGTTCATCACGCACAGCATCCGCGAGGCGGTGCTGCTGTCCGACCGCGTGCTGGTGATGAATGCGCGGCCCTCGCGCATCGTGGCCGACATCCGCGTGCCGCTGGCACGGCCGCGTCATGCGGGGCTCCAGGAGGACCCGGTGTTCAACCAGATCTGCGCCTTCGTGCGCGAGAAGATCCATGAAGGCCATGGCGGACAGGACCTCTGATTCGCCGCTCTCGCGCCTGGTGCGCGAGCGCCTGGGTGCAATGGGCGTGCGTCCATCCACCGACGACATCGTCCATGTGCTGCACCAGGCCATCGTGCGCGGCCTGCTGGCGCCCGGCCTCGCGCTGCGCCAGGACGAGCTCGCGGGGCTCTTCCAGGTGAGCAAGATCCCGGTGCGGGAGGCACTGCGGACGCTGCAGGCGCAGGGCTTCGTCGAACTCCAGCTCAATCGCGGCGCCATCGTCAAGCCGCTGACGCTGGCACAGCTGCGCGACGCCTTCGACCTGCGGCTCATGATCGAGCCGCACCTCATGCGCACCGCCGCGCCGCGACTCACGCCGGCCATGCTGGACCAGGCCGAGGCACTGATCCAGGACATGGACGACGCGGCCGACGCGTGGCGCTTCAGCGAGTGCAACACCCGCTTCCACGACCTGCTCTATGCGCCCGCCGACCTGCCGCTGTCGCGCTCCATCCTCGCCATGCTGCAGGGGCACATCCAGCGCATGTCCTTCATGCAGCTGTCGCTGGCGGGCTTCAACCGCAGCTCCAACGAAGACCATCGAACGATCGTGGCCGCCTGCCGCACAGGGGATGCACTGGCGGCGGCGCGGGCCGTCGGGGTCCATGTGCAGAGCGTGCGCGACATCGTGCTGGCCCTGTACCTGCGCCACCATGCCGAAGCCGGCTGAGCGCGGCGCGCCGCCTAAACTCGGCGGCGCCCGTGACCTCTTCCACACCTGCCTACCTGCCCCATGTGCGCGACCTCTTCGCACGCATGCAGGCCCGCGCCCGAACCGCCGGCGTGGCGTTGCGCCCGCCGCCGCCCGAGCCCACCACCTGCTGCGGGCGGGGCTGCAACGGCTGCGTGTGGGAGGGCTTCTATGCCGCCGCCGACTGGTGGATGGAGGACGCGCAGGACGCCCTCGCCGCGGCCAAGGCTGCAGCCGACAGTCAGCGCAGGTAAGCCTGAACCAGCGACACCCAGTAGCTCGCCGTGCTGGGCAGGATCTCGTCGTTGAAGTCGTAGCCGGTGTTGTGCACCATGCAGCCCGGCCCGTTGCCCGGCGTGCCGTCGCCGTTGCCCACGATGAAGTAGCAGCCCGGCACCGCATTCAGCATGAAGGCGAAGTCGTCGCTGGCCTGCAGCGGCGCCATGTTCTCGATCAGCGCGCGCTCGCCCATCGTCTGCAGCGCCACCTCGCGGGCGAACGCCGCCGCGTCGGCATCGTTGACGCAGGGCGGCATCTTCCACTGGTAGTCGACCTTGGCGGTGGCGCCGTGCACCGCCGCCTGTGCGGGCGCCATGGCCGTGATGCGATCACGCAGCAGCGCCCGCACCTCGGGCCGCCGCGCGCGGATGGTGAGCTTGAGCTCGGCCGTGTTGGGAATCACGTTGGGCGCCTGCCCCGCATGCATCGAGCCCACGGTGACCACCGCCATGTCGTTCGGGTCCACCTCGCGCGACACCAGCGTCTGCAGCGCCAGGATCAGGTGCGCCGCCACCACCACCGGGTCCACCGTGGTGTGCGGCATGGCGCCATGGCCGCCCTTGCCTTCGATGGTGATCACCGCCGTATCGGAGGAGCTGTAGATCGGCCCCGCCAGGAAGCCGAAGCGCCCGGCCGGAAAGCCTGGCTCGTTGTGGTACGCGTAGACGGCATCGCAGGGAAAGCGCTCAAACAGGCCTTCTTCGACCATGCGCTTGGCGCCCATCAGGCCTTCCTCGGCCGGCTGGAAGATGAGGTTGAGCGTGCCGTTGAAGGCGCGGCTCGCGGCCAGCACCTGCGCCGCCGCCAGCAGCGTGGCGGTATGGCCGTCGTGACCGCAGGCATGCATGCGGCCGGGCTGGCGGCTGGCCCAGGGCAGGCCGGTGGTCTCGGTCATCGGCAGCGCGTCCATGTCGGCGCGCAGGCCCAGGCGCCTGCCGCCCGAGCCCACTGTCAGTGTGCCCACCACGCCGGTGCCGCCCAGGCCGCGGTGCACCGTGTAGCCCCATCGGGCCAGACGCTCGGCCACCAGTGCGCTGGTCTGCTCTTCCTCGTAGCCCAGCTCGGGGTTGGCATGGATCTGCCGGCGCAGGCCGACCATGTCGTCGAGGTGGGCGGCGATGCCGGGATGGATAGGGACGTCGATCATGCGAAGGGTCTTGCAGTTGCCATGCCACACGGCGACGGGCAGGCGCCGGTCAGCCGAAGGCGCGCATTCTGCGCCGCTGCGCCAGCCCCCGGCAAATGGCCCTGAACTTGCTATAAACAGTGCCCTCCCGGCCTGCCCAGAACCCACAACACCATGGCTCCCTCCGACCTCCCTTCTTCCCTCACCCGCCGCCAGCTCGGCCTCGGCGCCATCGCCCTGGCCGGCGGACTGGCCGCGGGCCCGCGTGCCTGGGCCGCCACCGGCAAGGGCACGGCCGTGCTGGGCATCGATGCCGACCCGCCCACCCTCAACCTGGGCACCACCACCGACTTCGCGGCCGGCGACGTGTCGGCCAAGATCCTCGAGGGCCTGGTCTGGCTGGACCAGCAGTACAACCCGCAGCCCTCGCTCGCCACAGCGTGGACCGTGTCGCCCGATGGCAAGACCTACCGCTTCACGCTCCGCAAGGGCGTCAAGTGGCATGACGGCCGCGACTTCAGCAGCGCCGACGTGCGCTTCTCACTGACCGAGATCGTGGGCAAGCTGCATCCGCGCGCCGCGCCGGTGTTCAAGAACCTGGGCGTGGAGGTGGAGGCGCCCGATGCCTCCACCGTCGTCATCAAGCTGCAGAAGCCCTATGCGCCCTTCCTGTCGCAGATGACGGTGTTCGACGCACCCATCCTGCCCAGGCACCTCTACGAGAACGGCAACGTGGGCACCAACCCCGCCAACCAGAAGCCGGTGGGTACGGGCCCCTTCAAGTTCAGCGAATGGAAGCGCGGCTCGACCCTCACGCTGGTGCGCAACGACCAGTACTGGGACGCCGGCAAGCCCTACCTGCAGAGCCTGATCTTCCAGGTCATCCCCCAGGCGGCCAACCGCGTGCCCGCGCTGCAGACGGGCGAGATCGACGAGCTGCTGGACTTCTACACCCCAAAGCCCGAGGTACCCCGCATCCTGGCCGACAAGGGCCTGGCCACGCGCCGGGGCGTCAACATCCCGGCCATCTACTTCCTGATGTTCAACACCCAGTCGCCGCTGCTGTCGAAGGTGGAGGCACGGCATGCGCTGGCCTTCGCCATCGACCGGCCGCGGCTGGTCAAGCAGGTGATGAACGGCATCGCGCGGCCCGGCGCGGGCGCCTTCGGCGACGGCTTCAAATGGCTGATGAACGACGAGGTGGGCTACGAGCGCAAGTACCCGCTCAATCCCGCCAAGGCCCGTGCCCTGCTGGACAAGCTGGGCGTCAAGCCCGGCACGACCACGCTGCGCATGCCCTTCGACGCCGGCCGCGCGCAGATGCGGGCGCAGGCCCAGATCATTCAGGACAACCTGCGCCAGATCGGCCTGGAGGTGAAGCTGGAGCCGCTGGAGCGCTCGGTGTACTACGACCGCGTGTTCGCCAAGCGCGACTTCGACATGACGCTGGCCTCGTACTTCTCGGCGGGCGATCCGGCCATCGGCTACACGCGGCTGTACAACACCTACGCGGGCACGGCGCCCAACACCAACGCCAGCGGCTATTCCAACGCGAAGGTCGATGCGCTGCTGGCCGAGGCCGCCACCTCAGTGGACCGCGCCCAGCGCGCGCGCGACTACAAGGCGCTGCAGGTCATCCTGAACGAGGACCTGCCATCGCTGGTGCTGTTCGACGAAGAGACGGTGGACACCGCCTCGAAGAAGCTCAGCGGCGTGTTCCCGGCCCTCGACGCCCGCGACCAGTGGGCCGGCGTGCGGCGCGCGGACTGAGCGCAGCGCCAGTCCGATGGGCCGCTTCATCCTCCGACGCCTGCTGCAGGCGCTTCCGCTGCTGCTGGCGGTGGTGGTGCTCAACTTCCTGCTCATCGCCTTCACGCCGGGCGACCCGATCACGCTGCTGGTGGGCGACTTTCCGGCACCGCCCGAATACCTGGCGCAGATGCGCCGCGACTACGGCCTGGACCAGCCGGTGTGGATGCAGTTGCTGCACTACCTGGGCAAGGTGCTGCAAGGCGACTTCGGCTATTCCTTCGCCAACCAGCAGCCGGTGGCCAGCCTGATCCTGGAGCGCCTGGGCGCCACGCTGGAGCTCACGCTCACGGCGCTGGGTCTGGCCAGCGTGCTGGGCGTCGCCTTCGGCGTGCTGGCCGCCCGCGCCCGCGGCGGGCCGGCCGACTCGGTGATCCAGGCCGCATCGTCCGCGGGTTACGCGGTGCCGGACTTCTGGCTGGGCCAGTTGCTGATCCTGGCCTTCGCCATCGGCCTGGGCTGGCTGCCCTCGCAGGGCTACAACCCGGTGCGCGGCGTGGCGCCGGGCTGGGAAGGCTTCGTGCAGCACCTGCGCTACCTGCTGCTGCCGGCGCTGGCGCTGTCGATGCGCTACCTCACGCTCATCACCCGCATCACCCGCGCTTCGATGCTGGAGGTGATGAATGCGGACTACATCCTCGCCGCCCGGGCACGGGGCAGTGCCGAGTTGCAGGTGGTGCTCGGCCATGCGCTGCGCAACGCGGCGGCGCCGGTGCTCACCGTGATTGGCTACAACCTGGGCTTCGTGCTGGCCGGCTCGGCGCTGATCGAGGCCGTCTTCGCCTGGCCGGGCATCGGCCGGCTGCTCTATGAATCCATCGCCAAGCGGGACTATCCGGTGATGCTGGCCATCCTGCTGATGGTGTCGGTGACGGTGGTGCTGGCTAACCTGTTGACGGACATCCTGCATCGGCTGCTCGATCCCCGTCTGGAGCGCGCATGACGCACGGCTCTTGCGCTCAACGACGATGACCTCCCCCTCTTCTTCTTCCTTGCCGCTGGCCACCGAGCCCGCGGTGGGCACGGCCTTCCAGCGCGCGGGCTTCTGGCGACGCCTGCTGCGCCGGCCGGGCAGCCGGCTCGCCCTGGCCTGGCTCGTGCTGCTGCTGGCTGCGGCGCTGCTGGCGCCCTGGGTCGGCCGGGTCGATCCGCTTTCGGGCGGCGGCGATGCGCTGCTTCGACCCTTCTCTGCCGGGCACTGGCTGGGCACCGACGACCTGGGCCGCGACGTCTGGGCACGCGTGGTGCACGGCTCGCGCATCTCGCTGATCGTCGGCGTCGCCAGTGCGCTGCTGGCGGTCGCCGTCGGCGTCATCGTGGGTGCGCTGGCCGGGTACTTCGGCGGCCTGCTCGACGCGGTGCTGATGCGCACGGCCGAGTTCTTCCAGACGCTGCCGCGCTTCGTGGTGGCGCTGATCGTCATTGCGCTCTACGGCACCAGCGTCTTCAAGATGGTGCTGGTGATCGCGGCGCTGTCGTGGCCGCAGCTGGCCCGCGTGGTGCGCGCCTCGGTCGCCAGCCTTCGGCAGTCGCAGTTCGTGGAGGCGGCGCGCGTGGCGGGCATGGGCCATGGCGGCATCATCCTGCGCCAGATCCTGCCCAACGTGGCGGCGCCGATCATCGTGCTCGGCTCGCTGGACATCGCCATGGCCATCCTGATCGAGGCCAGCCTGAGCTTCTTCGGCCTGGGCGATCCGAACCAGGTGTCATGGGGCACCATGCTCAACGAGGCACAGCAGTACCTGCGCGATGCCTGGTGGATGTCGGTGTTTCCCGGCCTGGCCATCGCGCTCACCGTGCTGGGCTTCAACCTGATGGGCGACGCCCTGAACGATGCGCTCAATCCGCGCGGGGAGTCCTTCCGATGACGGGCCTGGAACCCACCACGCCGTTCGGCGTCGATCCCCACGCGCCGGAAGCCGGGCCACCGCTGCTCGACGTCCGCGGCCTGTCGGTGGATGTGGGCCGGGGCGAGCGGGCCCTGCGGGTGGTGCGCGACGTGAGCTTCAGCGTGCGCCGGGGCGAAGCCGTGGGCCTCGTGGGCGAGTCGGGCTCGGGCAAGTCGATGACCGCCTTCGCGCTGATGAACCTGTTCCCCTCGCCGCTGGCCCGCGTGGCCGAGGGCCAGGTGCGGCTGGAGGGCCATGAACTGCGCGCGCTCGATGCGCAATCGATGCGTCAGGTGCGCGGTGCGCGCATCGGCATGGTCTTCCAGGACCCGACCAGCTACCTCGACCCGCTGATCCCCGTCGGTCGCCAGATCGCCGAGCCGTTGCGCGCCCATGGCCGCACCGACGGTCTCGACGCCCGGGTGCGCGAGCTGATCGAACTGATGGAGCTGCCCCAGCCCGCGCAGACGGCGCGCAAGTACCCGCACGAACTCTCGGGCGGCCAGCGCCAGCGCATCCTGATCGCGGCGGCGCTGGCCATGCGGCCCGCCCTGCTCATCGCCGACGAGCCCACCACCGCGCTCGACGTGACGGTGCAGGCCGGCATCCTGCAGCTGCTGGCGCGGCTGCGACGCGAGCTGGACCTGGGCATCCTGCTCATCACCCACGACCTGGGCGTGGTGGCCGAGACCTGTCAGCGCGTCAACGTGATGTACGCCGGCGAGATCGTCGAGCAGGAGGCCGTCGGCCCGCTCTTCACGGCACCGCGCCATCCCTACACGCAGGGGCTGCTGGGCAGCATCCTCACGCCGCGCTCGCGGGCGCACTCGCTGTTCTCCATACCGGGCGCGGTGCCCATCGCCGGACGCTGGCCGAGCGGCTGCCGCTTCCATCCGCGCTGCCCCATTGCCCGCCCCGGCCTCTGCGACACACAGCCGCCCGCCTTGCTCGGCAGCGGCCTAGGTGAAGGCTCGGACCGCTGCCATCTGAGCGCCGAGCGCGGCAGCGCGAATGCATGGCGCTCCGCGGAGGCTGGCACATGACAGCCTCCCAGTTGCCAGGTGAGGCCGACACCGCACGCCCGCATGCCGGCGGACAACCCGCCGGCGGCACGCTGCCGCTGCTCGAAGCCCGCGGCGTCGGCCGCAGCTTTGCCCAGCGCGGCACCGGCGGCCTGTGGCGCGCGCGCCAGACCCAACTGGCGGTCGATGGCGTGTCGATGCAGATCCATCCCGGCGAGGTGGTGGCGCTGGTCGGCGAAAGCGGCAGCGGCAAGACCACGCTGGGCCGCTTGCTGCTGGGCCTGACCGCACCCAGCAGCGGTCAGGTGCTGTTCCGCGGCGAAGATGTCGCACAGTTGCGCGGCACCGCGTGGCAGCGATTCCGCCGCGAGGTGCAGGTGGTCTTCCAGGACACCGGCGGGTCGCTCAACCCACGCCACACCATCGGCCAGAGCGTGGCCCTGCCGCTGCGCCACAACCGCGGCCTCGACGCCGCCGCCAGTGCGCGCGAGGTCGATGCATTGCTGGAACAGGTCGGCCTGCCGCCCGCGCACTTCCGCCACCGGCTGCCGCACGAGCTGTCGGGCGGCCAGCGCCAGCGCGTGGGCATCGCCCGGGCGCTGGCCTCGCAGCCGGCCGTGATCGTGGCGGACGAGCCGGTGTCGGCCCTGGACGTCTCGATCCGCGCACAGATTCTTCGGTTGATGGCCGAACTTCAGCGCGAACGTGGCCTGGCCTACCTGTTCATCACGCATGACCTGGGCGTGGTCCGCGCCCTGGCCGACCGCGTACTCGTGATGACCGGCGGCCGCGTGGTCGAAAGCGGCAGCGCCGACGAGGTGCTGGAGCGGCCGCAGCATGCGTACACCCAGCGGCTGCTGGCGGCGACGCCGGTGCCGGATCCTGGACGGCAGCGGACCGACTGAAGCACAGACGACGAGCGGCTCCTCCTCGTTGAATCGCCTGAGGACGCGGCCGCTGACGTTCAGCCCTGCGCCATCAGCGCATCGCACTCGCGCGTGAACGCCGCGCGCCAGGCACTGCGGGTGCTGTCGTCGATCCAGGCCGCATCCAGGCCGTTGAACATGAAGTCGCGCAGGTCCTCGCGCGTGAAGCCGAAGTCGCTCACCATCTTGCGCCAGGCCTGCGTCGGCGTGACCAGGTGCAGCGTCGGGTCATCGGTGTTGGGATGGATGCGCAGGCCCAGGCCCGGCATGCGGCGGATCGGATGGTCCAGCGCCCAGCGCTCGGGCGGCAGGGTGCGCAGGTAGTAGGAGTTGGTCGGCACCACGGTGAAGACGATGCCGCGCTCGGCGCATTCGCGCGCGAAGTCGGGCGCGTCGACGATGGTGTAGCCGTGGTCGATGCGGTCCACCTTCAGCAGCTCGACGGCGGTGCGCACGTTGGTCCAGGGCATGCCGAACTCGCCGGCATGGGCGGTGGTCTTGAGGCCGCCCTCCCGCGCCAGCGCATAGGCAGGTACGAACCACTCGGGCGGGTGTTCGATCTCGCTGTAGTCGATGCCGATACCCACCACCTCGTCCACGCGGTGCGCCCGCACCCACTCGACCATCTCCACGGCCGCCTCGGGCGAGGCCTCGCGGTCGATGGCGGGGATCAGCCGGCCGACGATGCCATGGTCCGCCTCGGCATCATGGATGGCACGCACGATGGCAGCCAGGGCCTGCGGATAGGCGATGCCCGACTTCTGCGCCGTGCCCGTGGGGTTCCAGAAGAACTCGGCATAGCGCACGGTGTGGGCGGCGGCGTCCTGCAGGTATTCGTAGGTCAGTCGGTGCAGGCCGTCGGGCGAGCGGATGAGCTGCGCATCCAGCGTGCGCAGCGCCTTGAGCACACCCACCGGCTTCTCGCCGCGGATGTAGAAGGCGTCGATCTCGGGCTGGGTGATGGCCGCCTGCGCACGCCGCGCCAGGTCGCTGAAGGTGGCGTGGCGTACGGTGCCGAGCAGGTGGCAATGCAGTTCCACCTTGGGCAGGGCATGGCAGAAGTCGGTGAGCGCGTCGGTCATCGGGGCATCGTAGTGCCGGGCTGCTCGGTGAGCGTGATGTGCAGCGTCCGACCCAGTGCAGGGCTCGGGCTCAGGTCGCCGCGGCGGCCAGGGCGTCCAGCACCACGCGCCGCACGCGCGCCTCGTCGGCGATGTGGGCCACGCGCGCATTGGCCGGGGCCTTGCGCGGCACGCGCCACTCCACCACGGTCATGCCGCGGGTGTGGCGGCCCTCGCACTCGGCCACCACATGGGCCGGGCGCCACTGCATGCAGTCGGCGTCCACCAGCGCCGCGGCGGCCGTAGGGTCGTACAGCGACATGGGCAGGCGGCCGTCGGGGCTGGCGATGCGCACATAGCCCAGCAGCAGGTCGCCCAGCAGCCGGCCACGCGGTGTGCCCAGGTCGCGCAGGCGCTGCGCATCGTCGGCATGCACGCGCACCTGGCGGCAGGCATCCAGGCCCACCATCTCCAGCGGCACGCCGGCATCGAGCACGACATTGATCGCCTCAGGGTCCACCGCGGCGTTGAACTCGGCCGCGGCCGTGTGGTTGCCCGGGCCGGCGCTGCCGCCCATCCAGACCAGCCGGCCGATGCGCGGTGCCAGCGCGGCGTCGCGCTGCAGCAGGGTGGCGACGTTGGTGAGCGGGCCCAGGGCCAGCACGGTGGCCGGCGCGTCGGCCTGCCGCAGCCAGGCGGCCAGGGCGTCGAAAGCAGGCAGCGCATCGAGCACCGCACGCGCAGGCGGCAGTTGCTCGCCAGCCGAGGCCATCGCGTCCTCGCCCAGGATGTTCTGCGCCGTGACCAGCGCGCCCACCAGCGGCGCAGAACAGCCCGCATGGATCGGCATGCGCCAGCCGAAGCAGTGCGCCGCGCGCAGGGCGTTGTCCGTCACCACCGGCAGCGGCGCATTGCCGGCCACCAGGGAGAGTCCGTCGATGGTCCAGCCCGGCTGCTGCGCCACCGTGATCACGGCGGCCAGGTCGTCGAAGCCGAGGTCGGTGTCGATCCAGACGTGGTTCATGCGTCGGCTCAGCCGATCTTGAGATGCCGCCGCTGGTCGTAGCTGGGCTGCGGGCCCAGGCCTTCCAGATGCGCCGTCTCGGCCCAGCCGACGATGGCCAGCGCCTCGGGCCTCGCCGGGTCGTCGATGCGGATGCGGTTGATGCCCGCGTTGGGAATGTCGCTCTGCCGCGGCCCGTCCAGGCCCAGGCCGTGCACCGTGCGCCAGACCATGTCGAGCACGCCGCCGTGCGTGACCACCAGCACCGGGCCGCCCGCATGCTGCGCAGCAATGTCGGCCAGCGCCTGCATCACCCGGGCATGGAACTGCCGCGTGCTCTCGCCGCCGGGCAACGAGCGGTCGGCCTCGAAGCGCAGCCAGCCGTCCCAGGCTTCGGGATGCTTCTCTCGGATCTCCTCGGCCCGCAGGCCCTCGCCCACGCCGAAGGCCTGCTCGCGCAGCGTGACCGTGGTGCGCACCGGCAGGCCCAGTTGCTGCGCCGCGGGCGCTGCCGTCTGCTGGGTGCGCAGCAGGTCGCTGCAGACGATGTGCTGCACCGGCTCACGGGCCAGCGCCAGGCCCAGGCGGCGGGCCTGCTCGTGGCCGGTGTCGTTGAGGGGAACGTCGATGTGGCCCTGGAAGCGCAGTTCGCGGTTCCAGTCCGTCTCGCCATGGCGGATGAGGATCAGGTCGGTGGGCATGCGCCGGCCATTGTCCATGGCGGGCCGGCCCTGTTCCTGTCAAGCCAGAGGCAGAGCCAGGGGCAAGGCCCCCACCGGCATGCGAGGAGCGGGTGTGAACACCGACAGCAGCGCACCCAGCACCAGCGAAGCCACGATGGCGCACAGCGCGAACACCACCGTGTAGACCAGCGCCTTGTCCGCCGGGCATTTCATGAGCACCGGCACGCCGGTGTAGAAGAGATAGACCGAATAGAGGCCCACCAGCGCCCCCAGCACCGCGAGCGAGGGCAGCAGGCTGAAGATGCCGCCCACGAAGCCGGCGGTGCTGGCATAGGCCACCAGCTTGAGGGCCTGGATCGGGCTGCGCTGCCCGCCGAAGCTGGGCGCCAGCGCGTCCACGATCAGCGCCAGCACATAGACCATCACCAGCGACAGCACATAGCTCACGACGGCCTGCACCAGCCCGGTCACGATGGGCAGCCGGAAGCTGACGCCAAACGCGCCGGCCCCGATGATCGACAGGCCGATGAAGCCGGCAATGGCCGGGATCGCCGCCAGGATCAGCACGTACTCGCGGTAGAGCGTGGCCGCGTCGGTGGATTCGGCCTCGATCTCGGGCCAGGTGCGCTTGGGGTGCAGCAGGATGTCCTGCACGCGTTGGACCAGGTTCATGGAAAGGGGCTCCGGCGTTGGATCGACGCGCAGTCTAGGCAGCCGGGACCGCGCTGGCTGCTGGCCGTGCAGCCTATGCCGATGGCGCACCGCGCGACGGCCGCTGCAACAATGGCCGCATGTCCGACACCGCACTGCCCCGCCTCGTTTTCCTGCCCGGCCTTGCCTGCGACGAACGCCTGTGGGAGGCACAGATGCCGGCCATGCCCGCCGCGCTGCGCCCCCGTGTGGCGGACGTCAGCCGCCACCACGACACCATCAAGGCCATGGCCGCCGCGCTGCTGGCGCAGGAGGACGGCCCGCTGCTGCTGGCCGGTGCCTCCATGGGCGGCATGGTGGCCATGGAGGCCGCGCGCCAGGCGCCCGGGCGCATCGCCGGCCTGGCGCTGCTCGGGACCTCGCCCCTGCCGGAAACGCCGGAGATGCACGCGCTGCGCAGCGCCGCCATCGAGGAGTTCGCCGCCGACCGCGCCGAGGCGGTGATCCGCGCCAACATGGCCTTCGCCTTCCATCCCACGAATGCCGCGGACCCGGCCCTGGTGCAGCGCTACCTGGCCATGGTGCTGGATGCCGGTGCCAAACAGCTGATCCGCCAGAACCGCGCCGTCATGGCACGGCCCGATGCGCGGCTGCACCTGGGCGGCCTGCGCTGCCCCGTGCTGCTGATGTGCGGCGAGGCGGACCGGCTCACGCCACCGGACTGCACGCACGCGATGGCGGCGCTGATCCCGCAGGCCGAGGTGGTGTGGCTGGCCGAGGCGGGCCACATGCTCACCATGGAAGCGCCGGACGCGGTGAATGCCGCGCTGCTGCGGTGGCTGGCGCCCTTCCTGCGCTGATCACCATCCACGTCGCGCGCCCAACGAAGCGGCGCCCGTCCCCGGCGTCACCCGCGCCACACACGCCGCCGGACGTATGCTCGGCCTCCCGTCCGCTGCCGAGGTCGCCCATGAGAAACCTCTGTTCCTGGTCTTCGGAAAGCCTGCCCGAGCCCCAGCGGCTGCGCGGCTGGCGCGATGCGCTGCATGCCACCGTGCTGGAGATGGACGCCGTGCCGCTGCAGCGCGACGGCTTCTTCGGCAGCATCGAGCGCTGTGCCCTGCAGCGCATCCTGCCGCACCAGGCGCGCGGCACGCCGCAGAAGATCGTGCGCGGCGCGGCCGACATCGCACGCAGCCAGCACAACGCCTACTACCTGCTCTCCCAGCCGCGCCTGCCCTGGCGCGCCGCCCAGGCGGGCCACACGGCCCTGCTCCAGCCGGGCGATGCGGTACTGATCGACTCGCGCGAGCCCTATGCCTTCGACTTCGGCGCGGGACTGGACGACCTGTCCATCGAACTGCCCATCGACTGGGTGGCGCACTGGGTGGCCGACCCGGCCCGGCTCATCGGCCGGCCGCTGCGGGCCGATGCCGGCTGGGGCCTGGCGCTTCGCGGCGTCAAGGAGGCGCTGGTGCCCCGGGCCTTGCGCCAACAGCCGGCCGACCATGACGCCTTGATCGAGGCCCAGTTGGGCGGCCTGCTCTCGCTGCTGGGCGATGCGCACGCCCCTGCGCAGCCCGAGCCACCCGATGCGCAGGCCCGCATCCTCGGCGTGCTGCGCGCGCGCTTCATGCAACCCGGGCTGACTGCGGCCGAAGTCGCCACCGAGGCGGGCGTGTCGCTGCGCGCCCTGCACCGCGCCATGGCGGCGCAGGGCCGCGGCTTTCTGCCCACGCTGATGGCCCTGCGGGTGGAGGCCGCCGCCGGCATGCTGGCGCAGCCGCGCCTGCGCCACCTGGGCGTGGCCGAAATCGGCCGGCGATGCGGCTTTGCCGATGCCTCGCACTTCGCACGGCAGTTCCTGCGCCAGCGCGGCATCGCGCCCGCCGCCTTCCGCGCCCAGGCACTGCGCTGAGCGCCTGCGCGCCGCGCCTCCGCTGGCACGCACCGGCCAGCCGGCTGGCGCGATACGGCGAGCCGCCGGGGCAACGGCTTCCTAGACTTTTCCGGCAGGCCGCCCGCGCGGCCGCCGCGCCAGCGTGCGTGCTTCCAACGACACAGGAGACAGACATGACCCTCAAGACGACCCTCGACACCATCCTGGCCGAAGGCGTGGCCAGCGGCCAAGCCCCCGGCGTGGTGGCTCTCGTGGCCGACCGCGACGGCCTGGTCTATGAAGGTGCAGCTGGCGAGCGCCAGTTGAGCAGCGGCGTCGCCATGACGTCCGATACCGTGCTCTGGATCGCCTCCATGACCAAGGCCCTCACCTCGGTCGCGGCCGTGCAGTGCGTGGAACGCGGCCTGCTCGACCTGGACGCGCCCGCTGCCCGCGTGGTGCCCGCCATCGGCGAGCTGGGCGTGCTGACCGGCTTCGACGCCGAGGGCCGGCCGACCACCCGGCCGCCCAGGCGGCCGGTCACGCTGCGCCACCTGCTCTCGCACAGTTCCGGCTGCAGCTACGAGATCTGGAACCCCGACATGCAGAAGGTGCAGGCGGCGCTGGACATCCCGGGCGTCATCGGCTGCCAGCTCAAGGCCCTGACGCTGCCGCTGCTGGCCGACCCTGGCGAGCGCTGGGAATACGGCGTGGGCATCGACTGGGCCGGCCGCATGGTCGAGGCCGTCAGCGGCCTGACGCTGGGCGAATTCATGCGCCAGAACCTCTGGGAGCCGCTGGGCATGGCGAGCACCGGCTTTCGCATCACGCCCGACATGCGCCAGCGCCTGGCCGGCGTGCACCTGCGGGGCGAGGACGGCGCCTTCGCGCCCTTCCCCTTCGAGATCGCGCAGGAGCCCGAATTCCACATGGGCGGCGGCGGGCTCTACAGCACCATGGGCGACTACGCGCGCTTCATGCGCATGGTGCTCAACCTGGGCCAGCTCGACGGCGAGCGCGTGCTGCGGCCCGAGACGGTGACCACGCACCTGTCGCTCAACCAGATCGGCAATGCGCGCGTGAGCCTGCTCAAGGCGGCCATCCCGCTCACGGCCGACGCGGAGTTCTTTCCCGGAATCACCAAGCGCTGGAGCCTGGCCTTCCAGATCAACGAGCAGCCGGCGCCCACCGGCCGGCCCGCCGGCAGCCTGTCGTGGGCGGGGCTGGCCAACAGCTTCTTCTGGATCGACCCGCACACCGGCATCGCCGGGCTGCTGGCGACGCAGACCTTCCCTTTCGCGGATGCACGGGTGATGGAGCTGCTCTATCGCTTCGAGAAGGGCGTGTACGACACGCTGGGCTGAGCGCCTGCGCTGCCTGCCCGGCGCCAAGGGCGAAAGCGAGCGTCAGCCCGCGAAGGGTGCGACGCCGATGCCCTCGGCCGCCAGCCGCTCGCGGATGCGGCGCGCGAAGGCCAGCGCATGGGCGCCGTCCCCATGCAGGCACACGCTCTGCGCGTTGACCGGCACCACGCTGCCGTCGATGGCGGTGACCTGCCGGTCGCGCACCAGCGACAGCGTCTGCGCGAGCGACTGTTCCTCGCTCTCGATCAGCGCGCCCGCCTGGCTGCGCGGCACCAGGCTGCCGTCGGGCATGTAGCCCCGGTCGGCGAAGACTTCTTCGACCGGCGTCAGGCCGGCGGCGCGTGCGGCGTCGATCATGCCGCTGCCCGCCAGGCCGAAGAATTTGAGCGACGGGTCGAAGCGGCGCACCGCCTCGCACAGGGCCGCGGCCAGCTCGGGCTCCTTCACCGCCTGGTTGTAGAGCATGCCGTGCGGCTTGACGTGCGCCAGGCGCCCGCCTTCGGCGCGCACGATCGCGTCCAGCGCGCCGATCTGGTAGAGCATGTCGGCCACGATCTGCGCCGGCGGCAGCTGCATGGCGCTGCGGCCGAAGTTCTCGCGGTCCGGAAAGCTGGGATGCGCGCCGATGGCCACGCCCTTGGCCAGCGCCCAGCGCACGCACTGCTGCATGGTCAGCGCGTCGCCGGCATGCCAGCCGCAGGCGATGTTGGCCGAACTCACCAGGCCCAGCAGGGCTTCGTCGTTGCCGGCGCCTTCGCCGAGGTCGGCATTCAGGTCGATCTGCATGGTTCCTTGCTCCAGAAAGAGAGTCAGAGGCGTACCGGCGGCGCGGCCGGCCAGCCGAGCGCGGCGAGGCCGCGGTCGATGTCGTGGCGCCAACGTTCGAGCGCCTGCCAGGCCCGCGCCGCCGCGGCGGCGTCGACCTCGACCATGCGCAGCCGGCTGCCCAACGGCGCCTGCGCCAGCTTCCACAGGTCGGCGCGGATCACCACGCCGATGCGCGGATAGCCGCCGGTGGTCTGGGCATCGCCCATCAGCACGATGGGCTGGCCCGAAGGCGGGACCTGGATGGTGCCGGGCACCACACCGGCGGAGAGCATGTCGACCTCGTGCCCGCGCTTGAGCGCAGGGCCTTCGAGCCGGCTGCCCATGCGGTTGCTCTGCGGCGTGATGCGCCAGGCGGCCTGCCAGAACTGCGTGCGCGCCGCGGCGCCGAACTGCGCGTATTCGGGCCCGGGCATCACGCGCAGCGGCCACACGCCGTCTTCGGGCGGCAGCGCGCAGACCGGCTCCGCCGCGCCCTCGTCGCGCCAGGGGTCGAGCGGATGGATACCGAAGGCGGGCCGCGCGCGCTGCGCCTCCGTCAGCGCGGACACGCCCAGCGGCAGCCGGTCGCCCTTCTTCAGCGCCCGACCGTCCAGCCCGCCGAAGCCGGCCTTGAGGTCCGTGCTGCGCGATCCCAGCACCTGCGGCACGTCGATGCCACCCGCCACGGCCAGCCAGCTGCGCACGCCGGCCTTGCCCGCCTGCGCATTGACGCCACCCAGCACCAGGCGCGCGCCCGCCTGCACGGGCACGCTCCACCCCGGGCGCAACGCGCGACCGTCCAGGCGGGCGCCGAAGTCGTCGCCCATCAGTGCGATGCGCGTCGGCGCCTCGAAACGCAACTCGGCGTTGCCCATCGTGAGTTCGAGCCCGGCGGCGCCACACGCATTGCCCACCAGCCGGTTGGCCACCGCCAGCGCCGCGCGGTCCAGCGCGCCGCCCGGGCAGATGCCGCGCTGGCGATGGCCCTCGCGGCCCAGGTCCTGGACCGAGGCGAGCAGCCCGGGCTTGTGGACGAGGATCACAGCGTCACGCTCTCAGGCACGAAGCGCACCCGATCGCCCGGCTGCAGCAGCGTGGGCGGCTCGGCCGCCGGGTCGAACAGCGTGAGCGCGGTGCGGCCGATCAGCTGCCAGCCGCCCGGCGAGTCGAGCGGATAGATGCCCGTCTGCGCACCGCCGATGCCCACCGACCGCGCCGGCACCGCGGTGCGCGGCTCGCGCCGGCGCGGCGTGTGCAGCTCGGGCGCAAGGCCGCCCATGAAGGCGAAGCCGGGCAAAAAGCCCAGCAGGTAGACCACGTACTCGCCGGCCGCATGGCGGCGCACCACCTCGGCCGGAGACAGGCCCGTGTGACGGGCGACATCGTCCAGGTCGGGGCCGTGCTCTCCGCCATAGGCGACCGGGATCTCCACGACGCGGCCAGCGCCCGGGGCCTCGACGGCGAGCGCGGGCCATGCGGTGAGCACGCGCAACTCCAGCTCGCCGGCATCGACCTGCTGCGGATCGAACAGCAGGGTGAGGTTGTTCATGCCCGGGAGCACCTCCTGCACCTCGGGCCACGCGGCGGCCTCGCGCGCCAGGGCCCAGATGCGTTGCTGCGCCAGCAGCGTGGAAGGCGGCGGCAGCTCGCACAGCAGGGCGGCGTCGCCCAGGGCGTGGAGGCGGGGAAGGGCCCGCGCGTTCATGCCGCGCGAAGGACGGCGGGCGAGCCCGGAATGTGCACGGGTCCGCCCACCCGCCTCATTCGCGGCCCAGGCTGCGCACCTTGGCGGCCAGCCGCTCCTGCACGTGCGGCGAGACAAACTTGTCCACCTCGCCGCCGAGCATGGCGATCTCGCGCACGAAGGTGCTGGAGATGAACTGGTACTTGTCGCTGGGCGTGAGGAAGACGGTCTCGACCTCGGGCATGAGCGAACGGTTCATGCCGGCCAGCTGGAATTCGTAATCGAAGTCAGTCACGGCGCGCAGGCCGCGCACCATGGCCTTGCCGCCGCGCTCGACCACGAAGTCGCGCAGCAGGCCCGAGAAGCTCTCGACCGTCACCCGGTCGCCAAAGGGCTCGGCCACGGCGCGGGCCATCTCGATGCGCTCGGCCAGCGAGAACAGCGCCTTCTTGTGGTGTCCGGCCGCGACGGCCACGATCACCTTCGGGAACAGCTGCGTGGCACGGCGGACCACGTCCTCATGGCCAAGCGTCATGGGGTCGAAGGTGCCGGGGTAGACGGCTATCACATCGGTCGTCATCTCTTCCTCCTGGGTCGGGGGCCGGGGGTTGTCTCGGCGCGCATTATGTACGCCACGCTGCACTGCACCATATCGCGCCCGGGTACGCGCGGACGCGCGTCAGGTCGCCGGTGCCAGGGGCTTGAGCAGGTGCGCATGCACAGCGCCTGCCTTGAGGTGGCGGAAGACGGCCAGCCCGTAAGGCGCAAGGCGCTCGTCGGTCCAGGCCTGGTCGGCCTCCAGATAGACCACGCCGTCGGGCTGCAGCGCTGCCGCCGCGGCCTTGAGTGCGCGCTCGTACAGCGCCGCCTGTTCGAAGGGCGGGTCGAGGAAGATGGCATGCCAGTGGCGCGGGCTGCTGCGCTCCAGCCAGGCGGTGCCATCGCCACGCTGCACCTGCACGGCATCGGCCTGCAGCTTGTCGCGCGTGGCCTTCATCTGCTGCAGCAGCGCGGCATCCTGCTCGCAGACCAGCACCTCGGCCGCACCGCGCGAGGCCGCCTCGAAGCCAAGCGCGCCGGTACCCGCGAAGACGTCGATGCAGCGCCAGCCCGGCAACTCCCCGCCGCTGGCACCCGCCAGGCTGGCCAGCCAGTTGAAGAGGGTCTCGCGGACCCGGTCGGGCGTGGGGCGCAGACCGGGCCGATCGGCGACGGGCAGCCGCGTGCGGCGCCACGCGCCGCCGATGATGCGGACTTCGTGGGGCCGGCCCGCACCGGCCTTCGTGGAGGACTTGCTTCGGTTCATCGGGCCGAGCTTAACGGCGCCCATGACCCGGACCGAGGACGCGGGGGCGCCGATGCGCCCCGCGCCGTGCTCAGCGCGCCTTGTCCGTGCCGCCCACGATGACCGTCACCATGCGCTGCGGCTGCAGCTTGCGCTGGAAGGCGGCGCGCACATCCTCGACGGTGACGGCGTTCACGCGTTCGCGCCAGGTGTCGAGGTAGTCCAGGGGCAGGTCGTTCCACGCGATGTTGGCCACGTTGCCCAGCAGCTTGCGGTTGCTGTCCAGCAGCAGGGGAAAGCCGCCGATCAGGTTGTCCTTGGCCGCCTGCAGTTCGGCCGCCGTCGGCCCCTCGGCGACGAACTTCGCCAGCACCTCGCGCGCCACGGCCACGGCCTGCTCGGCCTGATCTGGCCGCGTCTGGAAGCCGATGCGGAAGGCGCCCGCATGCAGCCCGGGCGAGAAGCCGCTGTAGACGCTGTAGGCCAGCCCGCGCTTCTCGCGCACCGCCTCGGTCAGGCGCGAGACGAAGCCGCCGCCGCCCAGGATGTAGTTGCCCAGCGTGAGCGCGAAGTGGTCGGCATCGGCCCGGCGGTAGCCCGGCTGGCCGATCCACACATGCACCTGCGCCGAGTCGAAGGGGATGCGCTCCAGGCGCGGCTCGGCCAGAGGCGGCACCTCGGGCACCGCGGCGAGGGCCGGGCAGCCCTGCTGCGGCAGGCGCGAGAGCAGCTGCGTCGCCAGGCGTTCCGCGCCCGGCCGGTCGATGGCACCCACCACGCTCACCTTGGCCCGGCAGGGCCGCACGAACTCGGCATGGAAGCGCCGCATGTCCTCGATGCCGATGGCCGCCAGGGTCGCCTGGGTCATCTCCTGGCCGTAGGGATGGCCGCCGTAGACATCGCGCGCGAAGGCGCGTCCGGCGACGCTGGCCGGCCGGGTGTCGGCCTCGCGCAGGCCGGCGGCGATGCGCTCGCGCTCACGGCGCCAGACCTCGTCGGGGAAGGCCGGCTCGCCGATCTCGCGCGAAGCCAGGGCCGCCGCGCGGGCCAGCAGCGCCGGATCGGCCAGGCTGCGCAGGCTGAAGCTCATGCGGTCGGCGCTGGCGCCGACGTCGAACTCGGCGCCCAGGTCGGCCCAGGCCTCGCCCAGCTGGTTCTCGTCCAGCGCGGGTTCGCTGCCGCTGGCCCGCACGCCCTTCTCGGCCATGCCGGCCGTGGCGCCCGCCAGGCCGGACTGGGCGGCGGGGTCGCGCCGGCTGCCGGCGTCGACATCAATCTGCACATCGACGATGGGCAGGGCCGGGGTGCGCGCCAGATAGACCTGCGCGCCGTTGGCCAGGCGCCAGTGTTCGATCGCCACGCCCGCCTGGGCCAGGCCGGCGGCGCCGGCCAGCACGGCCAGCAGGGCGGTGCGGCGACAGCGCCGCATCAGGACAAGAGCGCGCTTCATCGGATCTCTCCCACCGGGCCGAAGGGGCTGCGCGGCCGCTTGGCCGCCGACGACATGGGCTGCGGCCGCAGCGTGGCGACGGTCAGTTGGTCGTCCCCGAAATAGCGGCCGGCGACGGCCTGCACCTGGGCCGGCGTCACGGCCAGCAGCTTGGCCAGCATGCGGGCATCGGCGTCGAGCGGCAGGCCCTGCACCCACTGGCTGCCCAGCTCGCGCGCCTGGGCCATGACCGAGTCGCGCTTGTAGGTTTCGCTGGCGACCCACTGCGTCTTCACGCGAGCGAGTTCGGACTCGGAGACGCCTTCCTGGGCGATGCGCGCCACCTGGGCACGCAAGGCGGCCTCGACAGCCTCGGTGGTCTTGCCGGCCGCCGGAACGCCGGTCAGGTAGAAGAGCTGCGGCCCGCGGCCGTACAGGCCGTAGCCAGCGCTCACGCCGTCGGCCACGCGCTCGGGGCCGCGCACCAGGGCACGGTCCAGCCGCGAGCCGTTGTAGCCGTCCAGCACCGCCGCCAGCACCAGCAGGGCCCAGGCGTCGGAGTCCTCGTCGAGGGAATCCAGCTGCGGCACACGGAAGGCCAGCGACACATAGGCCTGCTCGGCGGGTGCCTTGAATTCGATGCGCCGGATGCCGCGCTGCGGCAGCTCGGTGTAGGGCTTGCGAACCGGCACGGCGCGCGCCGGGATGCGACCGTAGTAGCGCTCGGCCATCGCCCGCACCTTCTGCGGATCGACATCGCCAGCCACCACGATGGCCGCGTTGTCGGGCACGTACCAGCGTCGATAGAAGGCACGCACGTCGTCGGGCGTCATGGCCGACAGGTCGCTCATCCAGCCGACCACCGGCCGCCGGTAGGGCGAGGCGTCGAAGATGGCCGCGTTCTGCTGCTCGCCCAGCAGCGCGCGGGGCTGGTCTTCGGTGCGCATGCGGCGTTCTTCCTTCACCACCTCGATCTCGCGCTTGAATTCGTCGTCCGGCCACTGGTTGCTGGCGAAGCGGTCCGCCTCCAGCCGCATGGCCTCTTCCAGCCGTTCGACGGGGATCTGCTGGTAGTAGCCGGTGTAGTCGCGGGTGGTGAAGGCGTTCTCCCGCCCGCCCAGCGCCGCCACGCGGCGCGAGAACTCGCCCGGCTTGAGCTGGGCCGAGCCCTTGAACATCATGTGCTCGACCACGTGCGCGACACCGCTGGTGCCGTCCAGCTCGTCGACGGAGCCGACACGCACCCACAGCATCTGCACGGCCGTGGGGGCACGGTGGTCGGGCTGCACGATCAGCGTCAGGCCGTTGGCCAGCCGGAACTGCTGGGGCGGCTGGGCCGCCGAAGGCAATGCGGAGGGGGTGAGGGGCGCCCCTTCGGCGGGGGGCTGCTGGGCATGGACGGGCGCTGCCAGGGCAAGACAGGCCGCCAGCAGGGCCGCAGCAAGGGGCCGGCGGCTCGGCGGGGGGTGTTTCATAGAATGGCTCGGATTCTAAAAAGCGCCTGGATGTTCAGTTTTTTCAAGAAAAAGCCGCCGGCGGAGCCTGCGGCGCCGGCCGGCTCCCCGCCCTCCCCTGCACCTGCGCCGGCCCCTGAAGCCGGCGGCGGGCGCTCGGTGTTCTCGCCGTCGAGCTGGTTCGGAAACAAGCCGAGCGCGCCGACCCCGGGGCCTTCGCCCCTGCCTCCCGCCGCGGCACCGGTGGCGCCCGCGCCGACGCCGGTCGCTCCCGCATCGCCCCGCCCGTCGGTTACACCGCAGCTCCCGACCTCGACACCCAGCCCGGTGCCGATGCCTGAGGTGCCCCCCGTCCTGCCGCCGGCCCAGGCACCCGCTCCTGCCGGCCGCGACATCCCATCGGTTGCCCCGGCACTGGTGACGCCACCGACCCCACCGACCCCACTGGCTCCCACAGCGCCGCCCGCCAGTGTCGCCACGCCCGCCCCCGTGCCGGTCGCCCCGCCGACGCCCGTGGTGCGGTCGGCACCGCCCGTCGTCGCCGAGCCGGCCTCCGAGCCTTCGCGGCAGGGCTGGCTCAACCGCCTTCGCACCGGGCTCAAGAAGACCGGCAGCGGCATCCAGGCCGTGTTCGTCAATGCCCAGATCGACGACGAGCTCTACGAACAGCTGGAAGAAGCGCTGCTGATGGCCGACACCGGCATCCCGGCCGCGGAGCACATCCTGCAGGACCTGAAGGACCGCGTCTGGCGCCACAGCGCCACCACGCCGCAGGCCGTGCGCGCCCTGCTGGTGGACGCCGTGGCCGAGGTGCTCAAGCCGCTGGAAAAGCCGCTGGAAATCGGCCGCCACACGCCCACCGTGATCATGGTCGCGGGCGTCAACGGCGCGGGCAAGACCACCTCCATCGGCAAGCTCACTAAGCACCTGGCCAACGAAGGCTGCACGGTGCTGCTGGCCGCGGCCGACACCTTCCGCGCTGCCGCGCGCGAGCAGCTCGCCATCTGGGCCGACCGCAACCTGGTCGAGATCGTCAGCCAGGCGGGCGGCGACCCGTCCGCGGTGGCCTTCGACGCCGTCAACGCGGGCAAGGCGCGCGGCAAGGACGTGGTGCTGGTCGACACCGCCGGCCGCCTGCCGACGCAGTTGCACCTGATGGACGAGCTCAAGAAGATCAAGCGCGTGATCGGCAAGGCCGACACCGGCTCGGCCGACGGCGTGGCCGCCCCGCACGAGGTGCTGCTGGTCATCGATGGCAACACCGGCCAGAACGCCCTGGCCCAGGTCAAGGCTTTCGACGATGCGCTGGGCCTCACCGGTCTGGTGGTGACCAAGCTCGACGGCACGGCCAAGGGCGGCGTGCTCTGCGCCATCGCCCGCTGGGGCGAGGAACGCGCCCGGACCAAACCGGGCACGGCGCCGGTGCCGGTCTACTTCATCGGCGTGGGCGAGAAGCTCGAGGACCTCGAAACCTTCGACGCCCGTGAGTTTGCCCAGGCGCTGGTAGGCTGATTGCGCCACAGGCCCGGCGGCTCGCCATGCGCGGCCGCCGCTTCGGCGGACCGGCGCAGCTGATCGCCGGCCCGCCATGGCCCCGCCCGCAGGAAAGTCTGGCTGCGTCGAACCGCCCGTCGCGCGCGGGCCGCGGGAGGGACAAGCCCCTGCCAGCAATTGGCCGTGCCGATTCCGATTGGCCCCTGGCCTCGAATTTCAATTCCGGATTGGCCAGCAACCCGTACGCAAAAGAATTGTTTTTCCACGGTTCGGTCTATTTCTTCCGAATTGAATTTCGACGTTTCGCGCAGCCTCATGGCGCCCCTTAGACACCCGGCACGTCACCGCTTCGTTACCGCAGCCGTTACGTAACGCCCGCCGGAACATCCTGGGCAAGGACCCCGGCATCCCCCTCAAAACGCCAAAAAATCCACACTTTTGTGCGTGCCCGTGGCCGCTTTCGCTGCGGCACACGTCTTGCCCCCTGCATCCGCATCTTTCAACCAGACGCGTGGAGCAAGAGCGATGGCAACGACGACGACCGATACGGCCGGCAATTCCGGCATGGCCCCTGTACTCATGGCGCAAGCCTCATCTGCGGGCGTCATGGCCACGCCAATTCCGATGGGGGGTGGCAGCGCCAATGCCGCCGGCGGAATTGGAACGCTGACCAGCGTTTCGCCCGGCGTGATGGTGGTGCGCGATGGCGTGGACATCCCGGCGCAGGCCAACCAATTGCTACAGGCGGGTGACCGGGTCCTGGTGCCGCAGGACGGCCAGGCAGGCGTGGTGTTCAACCCGACGGGGCCGAACACCCAGCCGATCAGCGGCACCTTCGTCGGTGGCACGGACGCCACCGTGACCACCCGCGCGCTCGAAGGCGGCGGTTCCCAGCTCGATGTGGGGCTTGCCTCGGGCGACCTGCAGGTCGACTCGGGCGTCGACTCCGCCGCGCTGGCCGTGAAGAAGGGCGCGCCCCCGATGGCCGGCGGCCTCGGACTCGGCGAGTTCGCCCTGGCCGCCCTGGGCGGTGGACTGGTCCTGGGCGCACTGGCCGGCGGCGGCGACGACAACGGCACGGCCTTCCCCGTCTTCCTCACACAACCTGGCGGCACCAACCCGCCCACGACCCCGCCTGATGACGGCGACGCTGACGCTGACGCTGATGCTGATGCTGATGCCGACGCGGATGCCGATGCCGATGCCGATGCCGATGCCGATGCCGATGCCGATGCCGATGCCGATGCCGATGCCGATGCCGATGCCGACGCCGACGCCGATGCGGATGCCGACGCCGACGCCGACGCCGATGCCGATGCCGATGCCGATGCCGATGCCGATGCCGATGCCGATGCCGATGCCGATGCCGATGCCGATGCCGATGCCGACGCCGATGCCGATGCCGATGCCGATGCCGATGCCGATGCTGACGCGGATGCGGATGCGGATGCCGACGCTGACGCTGACGCCGATGCCGATGCCGATGCCGATGCCGATGCCGATGCCGATGCGGACGCAGATGCAGACGCAGACGCAGACGCAGACGCAGACGCAGACGCAGACGCAGACGCAGACGCCGATGCCCTGCTCGATCCCACCGACAGCCTCGGCGGCACCGTCGTCGGGGGCGTCTCCGATGCCCTGGGCCTGGGCGACTCGCTCAACCCCGTGGTCAGCGTCGTCGACAACGTGACCACCGTGCTGGACAACACCCTCTCGCCCCTGGTCGGCTCCGAATTCACCGCCAACGACCCCAACGCCCTCGACCCCGTCGACCAGAGCGTCGACAGCGTCACCGACGGCCTGGGCACCGTGCTCACCCCTGTCGTGGACGACCTCCTGGGCAGCGGCACCACGGGCGCCGTGCTCGGCTCCCTCGACACCCAGGTCGACTACGTCACCGATGCCGTCGTCAACCTGCTGGACAACCTCGTGAGCAGCGACGGCCCCCTGGGCGGCGTGCTCGGCGCCACCGGCCTGGACGGCGTGGTGGACGGCCTGCTCGCCGAGGACGGCGTCGTCGGCAACCTGCTGGGCGGCGTGCTCGGCGACGACGGCCTCGTCGGCGGGCTGCTGACCGAGAACGGCCTGGTGGGCGGGCTGCTGGCCGAGGATGGCCTGGTCGGCGGCCTGGTGGCCGACAACGGCCTGCTCGGTGGCGTGGTCGGCAACGGCGGCATCGTCGACGGGCTGACCGACACGCTGCTGGGCGAGGACGGTCTGATCGGCGGCTTGGTGGGGGGCACGCTCGGCGGCCCGCTGGATGCCGTGCTGGGCGACCAGGGGCTGCTGGGTGGCGTGCTGGGCGACGACGGCCTGGTCGGCGGTCTGCTGACCGAGGACGGCCTGGTGGGCGGACTGGTCGGCGAGAACGGCGTCGTGGGCGGCCTGCTGGGAGGCGAGCTCCTCGGCGGAGACCTGCTCGGCGGCGTTCTCGGTGAAGACGGCCTGCTGAGTGGCCTCACTGGTGGTGACTTGCTGGGCGGCGATCTGCTCGGTGGCGTGCTGGGTGACGATGGCCTGCTGGGAGGCCTCCTTGGCGGCCTGACCGGCGGGGGCGACGGTGGCACGGGCAACCAGCTGCTGGACCCCGCGGTGGGCGTGGTCTCCGACACCGTCGCCAGCCTGGACAGCCTGCCCCTGGTGGGCGAGCTGGGCCTGTCGGACACGCTGGCACCGGTCACGGGTCTGGTGGACAACGTCGGCGGCACGGTCAGCGGTGCGCTGTCGCCGCTGCTGGGCGACAGCTTCACGGCCAACGACCCGAACGTGCTGGACCCCGTGGATGACGTAGTGGGCACGGCCACCGGCGCGGTGGACGGCCTGGTCTCGCCGCTGAGCGAAGGGCTGCTGGGCTCGAACATCGTGCACGACGTCCTCTCCGGCGTGACGCAGCAGGTGGACTACGTGACCGACGGCGTGGCGAACATCACCGACGGTGCGTTGGGCGGCGACCTGCTGGGCGGCGTGCTCGGCAGCGACGGCCTGCTGGGTGGCGTCACTGGGGGTGACCTGCTGGGAGGTGACTTGCTCGGCGGCGTGCTGGGCCAGGACGGTCTGCTGGGTGGGCTCACCGGCGGTGACCTGCTCGGCGGCATCGCTGGCGACACCGGCATCGCGGGCGGTCTGCTCGACACCGTGGCCGGCGACGGCGGCCTGCTGGGCGGCGTGACCGGCGGCGAACTCCTGGGGGGCGATCTGGTGGGGAGTGTGCTGGGTGACGATGGCCTGCTGGGCGGCATCGCCAGCGGCAACCTGACGGGCGACGACGCCGTCGGCGGCCTGCTCGGCGAAGACGGCATCGTCGGTGGCCTGCTGGATACCGTTGCAGGCGCCGACGGCGTGCTGGGCAACGTCACGGGCGGGGATCTGCTGGACAGCGTCCTGGGTGGGAACGGGCCGGTCGGTGGTGCGCTGAGCGGGGCCAACGGCGCCAATGACCTGTTGGACAGCGTTCTGGGCGACAACGGCGCGCTGACTGGCGTGCTCGATACCGTCGCCGGAGACAGCGGGCTGCTGGGTGGCGGGCTCGCCGGCTCTGCAGGGGGCCTGCTTTCCGGTGACGGCGCGGTCGGCGGGCTGCTGGGCAGCCTGGTCGGCACCGTCGCGAGCACCACCGAGCCCGTGTCCAGCGGTACGGCCACGGGTGCGGCGAACAGCCCCGTGGGCGCCGTGTCGGGCCTGCTCCACAACCTGCTGGGTTGAGCCGGAAAGGCGCTGCGTTCCGCCCCGGCGGGAACGCAGCGCCACCAGCCAAGCTCTAACCCAGCCAGTCGGTGCTCTCCTTCGGGCGAAGCGGAGCTCATGGACTCCACCAAGGTGGGTTCAGCCCGAGCGCAGGACGCGCCGGCGTCTCGGCGGCGTCCACGTCCTACCAATAAAAACTATCGACTATGCGGGAATGATGGGAACTCACCCGGGCGTTAGCACTCAAACCCCCCGAGTGCTAATATCCTCAAGCAAGGAGTAACCCTGATGTCCAACCTGTCTGCTGTGTCTTCGCAGTCACTGGCCGTTGCCAACCCGTGGGCGATGGTGCCCCCGCTGGGCAACCTGGACGCCTACATCTCGGCGGCCAATCGCCTGCCCCTGCTCTCCCAGGAAGAAGAGCGCAACTTCGCACGCCGTCTGCGCGACGAAGGCGATCTGCAAGCCGCCGGTGCGCTGATCCTGTCGCACCTGCGCCTGGTGATCTCGATTTCCCGCCAGTACCTGGGCTATGGCCTGCCGCACGGCGACCTGATCCAGGAGGGCAACATCGGCCTGATGAAGGCCGTGCGCCGCTTCGACCCAGACCAGGGCGTTCGGCTGGTGAGCTACGCCATCCACTGGATCAAGGCTGAAATCCACGAGTACATCCTCAAGAACTGGCGCATGGTCAAGGTGGCGACCACCAAGGCCCAGCGCAAGCTGTTCTTCAACCTGCGGTCGCTCAAGCAGGGTTTCAAGGCCGAGGCGGTTGATGCCGACACGCATCGGGAAACCCTCAACAGCGAGGAGATCGGCCTGGTGGCCGAGCACCTGAACGTCAAGCGCGAAGAAGTCGTGGAGATGGAAACCCGCCTGTCGGGTGGTGACGTGATGCTGGACCCGACGCCTTCGGACGGCGACGACGAGGCCTTCGGCCCCATCGCCTATCTGGCCGACGCAACGCAAGAGCCGACGGCGCAGCTCGAGTCGCGTCAGCGCGATCGCCTGTCCACCGACGGCATTGCGACCGCGCTGGAGACGCTGGACCCGCGCAGCCGCCGCATCGTGGAAGAGCGCTGGCTCAAGGTGAATGACGACGGTTCCGGCGGCATGACGCTGCACGAGTTGGCCGCCGATTACGGCGTGTCGGCCGAGCGCATCCGCCAGATCGAGTCGGCGGCGATGAAGAAGATGAAGAAGGCGCTGGCCGAATACGCCTGAGCTTCGCCGCGCGCTACCAATGAAACCCGGCCGAGGCCGGGTTTTTCATTGGGCGTTCGCCCTCCAGCCCACCTTGCGCGCGGATGGCGCACCCGTCAACGGTCTGGCTCAGCTCGACGCCAGCAGCGTCTTGAGGTCCGAGGCCATCGCGTCGGTGCCCAGGCCGTAGCGGGCGTACAGACGCAGCCGGCCTTGCGGGTCGTAGACGAAGCTCGCGGCCGAATGGTCCATCGAATAGCTGGTGGGCGTCTTGCCCTCCACCTTCTTGTAGTAGACCTTGAAGTCCTTGGCCAGCGCGGGCAGTTGCTCCGTCGTGGGGATCAGCGCCAGGAAGCTGGGGTCGAAGGCGGTCATGTAGGCCTTCATCACCTCGGCCGTGTCGCGCTCCGGATCGACAGTGACGAACAGCACCTGCACGCGCTGGCCATCGGCACCCAGCTTCTCCCGCACCTGGAGCATCTCGCTCATGGTGGTGGGGCACACGTCGGGGCACTGTGCGTAGCCGAAGAAGAGCACCACCGCCTTGCCCTTGAAGTCCGCCATGGTGCGCTCGCGGCCGTTCATGTCGGTCAGGCGGAAGTCCTTGGCATAGTCGGCACCGGTTATGTCCACGGCCTGGAAGCTGGGCTTGGGATCGGTGCAGGCACCCAGCGCCACGGCAGCGCAGCCGGCGCCCAGCAGTTGCAGCGCGCGGCGCCGGCCCGGCAACGTATGCGCGAGCGTCGAGGAAGGCGAAGGCAGTCGGTCGGTCATAGGACGTAGTGGTCCACCAGCAATGCTGCGAACAGCACGCTCAGATGGATGAGCGAGAAGCGGAAGGTCTTGCGCGCCAGTTGGTCGGAATAGCGGCGCCACAAGGCGTAGGCATAGCCGCAGAAGCCCACGCTCACGGCAATGGCGGCCAGCAGGTAGAGCCAGCCGCTCATGCGATAGATGAACGGCATCAGGCAGGCCGCGAACAGGATCAGCGTGTAGAGCAGGATCTGCAGCCGCGTGTATTCGTTGCCGTGCGTCACCGGCAGCATCGGCAGGCCGGCGCGGCGGTAGTCCTCCACCCGGTAAAGCGCCAGCGCCCAGAAGTGCGGCGGCGTCCACAGGAAGATGATGAGGAACAGGATCAGCGCCTCCGGGTCGACGCTGCCCGTCATGGCGGCCCAGCCCAACACCGGCGGCATCGCGCCGGAGGCACCGCCGATCACGATGTTCTGCGGCGTGAGCGGCTTGAGCACCACGGTGTAGACCACGGCATAGCCCACGAAGGTGGCGAAGGTGAGCCACATCGTCAGCGGGTTGACCGCGAACCACAGGATGGCCGAGCCGAGCGCACAGAGCGCTGCAGAGAACAGAAGCGCCTGTCGGTCGGAGAGTTCACCACGGGCGGTCGGCCGCCAGGCCGTGCGCTTCATGCGGGCGTCGATGCCCTTCTCGACCAGGCAGTTGAAGGCTGCGGCCGCACCGGCGACCAGCCAGATGCCAAGGCAGGCCTCGGCCATGCGCAGCAGCTCTGCCAGCGTAGGCACCTCGGGCACGGCCAGCACCATGCCGATGAGGGCGCAGAACACGATCAGCTGCACCACGCGCGGCTTGGTGAGCGCGTAGAACTGCCGCCACACGCTGGTGGCCGGCATCTGGGCGGGATGGGCTGGCGCGCTCACGGTCGAGCCTCCTGCGGACCGAAGGCCGGACGCCGCGTCGGTGCCTGCGGCAGGCCGCCCCGTTGCACTCGGCTCTCGCACAGCGCCCAGGTCATCACCGTGGCCAGCGCGGCGGCACCGCCCGTGTGCAGCACGGCCGCAGCCAGCGGCCAGCCCAGCAGCACGTTGCCGAGACCGGTGGCCAGTTGCAGCAGAGCAAGGCCCCCGAGCCAGCGGGCCTGGGTACGCAATGCGGGAACATGACGGAGCTTGAGGAAGAGCACGATGAGAACGGCAAAGACCGCGTAAGCCATCAGTCGGTGTGTGTAGTGGATGGCCGTGAGCGAGGCGAATTCGATGGGCGCCCCGGCGGTATCCATGCCGAGGTGGCGCCAGGGCTGGAAGCCCTGGGCGAAATTCATGGTGGGCCACCAGCTGCCCTGGCACTTCGGGAACTCGGTGCAGGCGAGGACCGCATAGTTGGTGCTGACCCAGCCGCCGAGTGCGATCTGCACGACCAGCAGGCCCATGCCCAGCCACAGCCATCCGCGCAACGACGAAGTGACGGCGGCCGGCCGCCGGGCCGCAGCCGCCTGCTGGTAGCGCACGGCCTGGATGCACAGCAGCATCAGCAGCACGACGGCGCCCATCAGATGCAGCGTGACGATGGCCGGGAACAGCTTCCAGGTGACGGTGAAGGCACCGAACGCGCCCTGCAGGCACACCCACACCAGCGTGGCCGCGGGCCACAGGGGACTGAGGACCTGCGGCTCACCGCCCTGGTGAAGCCGCTGCTGCCGCCGCGCCCACCAAGTCGCCAGTGCCAACGTGACAATGAGTGCCCCGACGCCCGTGGCCAGGTAGCGGTGGACCATCTCGATCCAGGCCTTGGCATGCGTGACGGGGCCCGTCGGCTGGGCCGACTGCGCCATGGCGATCTCGTGGCGCGCGCCCAGGGGGCTGGCATTGCCGTAGCAACCCGGCCAGTCGGGGCAGCCCAAACCGGAATCGGTGAGGCGCGTGAAGGCGCCGAACAGCGTGAGGTCGAAGGTGAGGAAGAGCGTCAGCACCGTGAGCGCATGCAGGCGGCGCGCCGCGCCCGCGCCGGCGTTGCGTCGCCACACCCACAGCACCGGGCCGAGCGCCAGCAGCGCACCGCCCAGCAGAAGCAGCGCAACGGGTTCGAAGTCATAGAGGGCCTGCGTCTGCACGTCGATCACCGCCCCGGCTGGTCCCACGAACTCGACGCGCGCAGCAGGCGGTCGAGATCGCGCTTGGCCTTGGCCGCGCCCTTGAGGTCCATGCGGGCGGGAAAGCGCATCATCCAGTTGCCCATCGGGTCCACCACGTACAGGTGCTCGCCCAACGATGCGCCTGAGGCCGGCGCCAGCCACCCCCCCAACGTGTCTGCGGGCACGCGCAGCACCGTCGCACCGTCGAGCGCCGCCTTCAGCCGCTGGGGAATGGGTGCATCGTCAGACACCAGCCAGACCCGATCCACGCGGTCCTTCTCACGGCCAAGCGTCTCCCGCAACTGGCGCTGCAGGTAGAGCTGCTGCTCGCACAGTTCGTTGCACGCGCCGCCGGCCACCGCCACCAACAGCCACTGGCCCTTGAGCTGGGCGAGCGGCTGCGGGGTGCCATCGGCCGTGCGGACGTCGATCGGCGGAAGCGGCCGCTGCGGATCGATCAGCTCGCCGAATACGCTGCGGCTCTGCGGCCGGATCACGTAATAGGTGAAGTAGGAGGCGATCACCGGTGCCGCGCAGCACAGCAGAACCAGCGTCATCTGCCAACGGCCCCGCTTGCGCTGTCGGCCGGCGTCGGCGCCCACGCCCAACGCCTCGCCCGGCGAAGGCATGGAATGGACGGTCAGGCCCAGGGGCTCGTCAGCGAGAGCGGCGACGGCGGGGCGCGATGAGTTGGAACCAGACATAGAGGATGACCACCAGGGCGGCGAGCCCGAACCACTGGAAGGCGTAGCCGTAGTGCTTTTCGATGCCCAGCGCCGGTGCCGGCCACTCGCGCAGCAGGCCTTCGGAGGCGGGGCCGACCTGCTGCAGCGAAAAATCGGTGCGCAGCGGCAGCCCGGTCTCGTTGCGGAAAGTCTCCAGGTCCAGATTCTGCCGGATGCGGGCGTGGGCCACGTCTGCGGGCTTTTCGGTTCCGGGCTGCGCGGCGGACGCGGGCTGGGCCGGCGGATCGGCACCCAACTGCAGCAGCTTGGCGGGCGGCAGTTCGATGCGGGCCTCGATGTCCACCAGGCCGGCGGGTGTGTCGATCGGCGGCAGTTGCGTGCGGTCCGAAAAATTGCGCGGGACCCAGCCGCGCTGGACCATCAGCGTCTGCGTGGTGCCCTCCAGGGCGAGGGGCGTGAGCACGTAGAAGCCGGGCTGCCCGTGCATCTGGCGGTTGTCGAGGAAGACCGTCTGCGTCGGCAGCCAGAGCCCGCGCAACCGCACCTTGCGATGGAGCTCGGTGGTGGGCTGCTCCACCGCGAGGAAGTCTTCCATTGCCAAGGCGGGATACGCCTGCTGCGTCTCGATGCTGGCCTGCAGAGCCTCCTTCTGCGCGGCACGGGAAAGCTGCCAGCGGCCCAAGGCGACCGCTGTGGCCGCGACCAGCAGGGCCGCCAGGGTGATGATCCAGAAACGCACGGCAGGGTGCGCGCGCGACGAGGAAGAGGAAACCCGCATCCGGTCACGCATGGCAATGAACGCGGCCAGGGCCGCACATAATCGAACTCATGAAATATCTCGTGGCCCTGGGCTTCATGGGCATCCTGGGCAGCCTGGCATGGGCGCTGTACCACATGCTCACCGGCGGACGCGACGGCAAGTCCAGGCCGGGTGGCATGGCTCGCGCGCTGACCGTTCGGATCGGGTTGTCGGTGGTTTTGTTCCTGTGCCTGCTGCTCGCCTGGAAGCTCGGCTACATCCAGCCGACGGGCTTGCCGGCCGGACGCTGAGTCCTCAGCGGACGACAACAAAAAAGCGCCTTGCGGCGCTTTTGTGCTTTCTGGACCTCGATCATAGCGAGGCCCCTTCGGCAGCCTTGTCGGTCAAAGCCAATAGACGAGCACGTACAGGCCAAGCCAGACCACGTCCACGAAGTGCCAGTACCAGGCCGCGCCCTCGAAGCCGAAGTGGCGCTCCGGCGTGAAGTGGCCCTTCATCAAGCGCAGCGTGATGAACAGCAGCATCAGCATGCCGACGAACACGTGCAGGCCGTGAAAGCCGGTGAGCATGAAGAAGGTAGAGCCGTAGGCGCCCGAACTCAGCTTGAGGTTGAGTTCGGTGTAGAGGTGGTAGTACTCGTAGCCCTGCACACCGAGGAAAATCACGCCCAGCAGCACCGTGATCCACATGAAGCGGATGGTCTGGGCACGGTGGCCGGCGCGCAGCGCATGGTGGGCGATGGTGAGTGTCACGCCCGAGGACAGCAGCAGCGCCGTGTTGATGGTGGGCAGCCAGAAGGGTCCCACGGTCTGGAAGGGCTCGACGATGCCGGCGGGCGAGCCAGTGGCACCGGCCTGCACGCTGGGCCACACGGCCCTGAAGTCGGGCCACAGCAGCGCGTTGTCCAGGCTGCCCAGCGCCGGCAGCGAGTGGGTGCGGGTCCACCACAGGGCGGTAAAGAAGGCACCGAAGAACATCACCTCCGAGAAGATGAACCAGCTCATGCTCCAGCGGTACGAGAGGTCGATCTTGGCGCTGTACTTACCGGCCTCGCTTTCTCCCACCGCTTCACGGAACCACTGGAAGAGCACCACCCACCACCAGATCAGGCCGAAGGCGAGCGAATAGGCGCCCCATGCATGGTCATTGATCCACTGCCCGGCCCCGAGGATGACGAAGAACAGGCCGATGGCGGCCATCAGCGGATGACGCGATGGGCCCGGCACGAAGTAGTAAGGCGCGGTGCCGTGGGTGGTCGAACTCATGTTGCTCCTCAGGCTTGATCTCTGTCTTGTGGGTTGCAGGGGAACGGATGTCGGCTCAGGTCGAAACGGCGAACTTCACCAGCGCAAGCAGCACTGCGATGAGCACCAGCACCGCGACGAAGCCCACCGCCACGATGTGCAGCGGTGACAGGCGCGAAATGTCTTCCTGGTACTCGCTGTGCTTGCGCACGCCGAAGAAGCCCCAGGCCACTGCCTTGATGGTGCGCCACAGCGACGGCTTGGGCACCGGGCGGCCATCTTCCGGCGCGGTCACGAGCGCGGCTCCCCGTTGCCGGCCGCCGCCGTGGGCGCGGGCGGCGTACGGCCGCCGACCTCGAAGAAGGTGTACGACAGGGTGATCGTCTTCACGTCCTTGGAGATGCGCGGATCGATCACGAAGGCCACGGGCCACTGCTTCTTCTCACCGGCGTCCAGCGTGTACTGGTTGAAGCAGAAGCATTCCAGCTTGTTGAAGTACGGCGCGGCCTGCTGCGGCGCATAGCTGGGCACGGCCTGTGCAGCCATGCGGCGGTTCTGGACGTTCTGGAACTCGTACATCACCGTATGCAGTTCGCCGGGATGGACCTGCATCGAGCGCTGGGCGGGCGCGAAGTCCCACAGCCCGTGTGCATTGGCATCGAACTCCACCGTGATGGTGCGTGACAGGTCCACCTGCGTATTGGCCGGAACCTTGACCGCCGAGCCGCCCTTGGCGCCACCCGGCACGTCGAGTTCGGACCGGGCCAGCACATTGATGCCCGTGACCTCGCAGATGGCACGGTACAGCGGCACCAGCGCATAGCCGAAGGCGAACATGCCCGCCACCACGATCGCGAGCTTGCCCACCATCTGGAGGTTCTCGCGGCGCAGGCGCCGGGCAAAGTGCAGGGCCATGGAAGATCCTCAGTGGCCCAGCCAGGCCATCCGGATGATGAAGCCGATGAAGAACAGCACCGCGATGGAGGCCAACGTCAGGCCCATGCGGCGGTTGTTCTTCTTCTGGTCGGGCGTCATGGCAGGTGGGGACACGTGTTCAGCCTCAGCCGATCACCTTGGTCGCGGTGGCGTCCAGGCGGGGCGGGTTCTCGAAGGTATGGAATGGCGCTGGCGACGGCACTTCCCACTCCAGGCCTTCGGCGCCTTCCCAGGGCTTCTGGGGCGCAGGCTCGCCCTTGCCTCGCATGGCGGGCAGCACGACGAAGAGGAAGAAGTACACCTGCGCCAGGCCGAAGGCAAAGGCACCGACCGAGGCGATGGCGTTGAAGTCGGCGAACTGCATCGGATAGTCCGCATAGCGACGCGGCATCCCCGCAAGACCCAGGAAGTGCATCGGGAAGAAGGTGACGTTGAACGAGATCAGCGACCACCAGAAGTGCAGCTTGCCCCGCGCCTCGTCGTACATCACGCCGGTCCACTTGGGCAGCCAGTAGTACACGCCAGCGAACATGGCGTAGAGCGAGCCGGCCACCAGCACGTAGTGGAAGTGCGCCACCACGTAATAGGTGTCCTGCAGCTGGATGTCGATGGGCGCCACGGCCAGGATCAGGCCGGTGAAGCCGCCCATGGTGAACACGAAGATGAAGCCCACGGCGAAGAGCATCGGCGTCTCGAAGGTCATCGAGCCCTGCCACATGGTCGCGATCCAGTTGAAGATCTTCACGGCCGTCGGCACCGCGATCAACATGGTCGCGTACATGAAGAACAGCTGGCCCGTCACCGGCATGCCGGTGGTGAACATGTGGTGGGCCCACACGATGAAGGACAGGATGGCGATCGAGCTGGTGGCGTACACCATCGAGGCATAGCCGAAGAGCTTCTTGCGCGCGAAGGCCGGCACGATCTGGCTGATGATGCCGAAGGCCGGCAGGATCATGATGTAGACCTCGGGGTGACCGAAGAACCAGAAGATGTGCTGGTACATCACCGGGTCGCCACCGCCGGCGGGGTTGAAGAAGTGCGTGCCGAAGTGCCGGTCGGTCAGCGTCATGGTGATGGCGCCGGCCAGCACGGGCATGACGGCGATCAGCAGGTAGGCGGTGATCAGCCAGGTCCAGCAGAACATCGGCATCTTCATCAGCGTCATGCCGGGGGCACGCATGTTGAGGATGGTCACGATGATGTTGATCGAGCCCATGATCGACGAGGCACCCAGGATGTGCATCGCGAAGATGCCGGCATCCATGGAGGGGCCCATCTGCAGCGTGAGCGGTGCATAGAGCGTCCAGCCCGCTGCCGGTGCGCCGCCCGGCAGGAAGAAGGAGCCCACGAGCATGAGGGCGGCGGGAATCATCAGCCAGAAGCTGAAGTTGTTCATCCGCGCAAAGGCCATGTCGCTGGCGCCGATCTGCAGCGGGATCATCCAGTTCGCGAAGCCCACGAAGGCCGGCATGATCGCGCCGAACACCATGATGATGCCGTGCATGGTGGTGAACTGATTGAACAGCTCGGGATTCACCAACTGCAGGCCGGGCTGGAACAACTCGGCGCGGATGAGCAGCGCCAGGATGCCGCCGATCATCAGCATGGTGAAGGAGAACAGCAGGTACAGCGTGCCGATGTCCTTGTGGTTGGTGGCGAACATCCAGCGGCGCCAGCCGTGCGGGTGGTCGTGGTGTTCGTCGTGCACATCGCCACCGTGGGCGGCGTGGCCATGCGGGTCGAGGACTGCGCTCATGTCGTTATTCCTTGGCTGACTCTCGGAGGGACTGCAATGGCGCCGGCATCACTTGCCGCGCTGTGCCAGCACCTCGGCCGGCTGCACGAGCTGGCCTGTCTTGTTGGACCAGCTGTTCTTGGTGTAGGAGACGACTGCCGCGATATCGGTATCGGACAGTTGCTTCCACGACGGCATGGCGCCGTTGTTCTGGCCGTTGAGCAGCACATGGATCTGCTTCGTGTGGTCGGCGTCGAGCACCACGGCGGACCCGTCGAGCGGCTTGATGGGGCCGGCGCCCTTGCCGTTGGCCTGGTGGCAGGCCGCGCAGTTGGCGGCATACACGCGTTCGCCGCGGGCCAGGATGTCGGGCAGCGTCCAGACCTTGTTGGGGTCGTCCTGCTTGGCGGCGGCTTCCTTCTTCTTGGTGTCGACCCACGCGGTGTAATCGGCAGCGGACAGGACCTTGACGTGGATCGGCATGTACGCATGCTCCTTTCCACACAATTCCTGGCATTGACCATAGAAATCGCCAGTTCGCTCGGCGCGGAACCAGGTGTCGCGCACGAAGCCGGGAATCGCGTCCTGCTTGATGCCGAACTGCGGCACGGCGAACGCGTGGATCACGTCGTTGGCCGTGGTGATGATGCGGATCTTCTGCTTCTCGGGCACCACCAGCGGGTTGTCGACCTTGAGCAGGTAGTCGTTGGGCACATCGCCCTTGGCACCAGCGTCGGACAGGGCACGGTGCGAGCTGTCGAGCGTGGAGATGAAGGACAGGCCTTCCCCTTCGCCCTTGAGGTAGTCGTAGCCCCACTTCCACTGGTAGCCGGTCACCTTGATCGTGAGGTCGGCGTTGGTGGTGTCTTTCTGCGCCACCAGGATCTTGGTGGCAGGCAGGGCCATCAGGATCACGATGATGAAGGGGACGATGGTCCAGACCACCTCGACCACCACGGACTCATGGAAGTTGGCGGCCTTGTGGCCCACGGACTTCCGATGCTTCCAGATGGAATAGAACATCACCGAGAAGACACCGACGAAGATCACGAAGCACAGCAGCAACAGCACGTTGTGCAGGAAGTGCTGCTCCTCCGAGATGCGCGTCGCCCCCACCGGAAGGTTGAGCTGGCGCACCATCGGGCCGCCCGGCAGATCCTCGACTGCATGCGCGGCGCCACTGAACGCCACGCCAGCCGCCAGCATCCATCTTGCCGGCACGGTCCAAATGCTCTTCATCGTGTTCACTTTTTTCAGACCTTCAAACAATCCACCGTCTCCACCATCCACCAGCGCCGCGCGAAGCTAGGCTTCGCGCAACGCGCTGCGGATCTCCCGTGCCAGTGCGGCCCGAAGCTCGGGACGCACATAGCGTCCCACGCAGACCGAACGCCCCTGCGCCGACACCTCGATCAGCGAGCGGTCGCTCGCCTGGGGCTCCACGCGCACCTGGTGCCGAAGAAATTCAGCCCGCTCGACGCTGCCGCCATGCTCGTGCTCGATCACGAGCCGACCGTCCTGCAGCGCTATGCGCTCGCCGTCCGTCGCATGCCGGGCATAGAACATGAACGCCAATCCCACCGCCGCCAGTTCCAGCCAGGCGAATGGCAACACGAGCTTGGCGCCCTGCAGCCAGAAGACACCGGCGATCCCGAGAGACACCACGCACAACGACGCATAGGCCCACCCGAGCTGGCTGGGCGTGATCGAGCAATTGCGCCGCAGGAACCAGTGGATGCTCTGGCCCGAAACAGTGGCGAAGCGAAACACGGGATTCGGCACGGGCGGGAGGGGCTCTTTCGAGGGGGTGCCGCTGCAGCCGAGGGCCAGTCCCAGGGCCGCAAGCACTCAAGAATTGTAGCGTGGCACCCTGTTTCGGCAGTCGGGGCAAGCCCTGCCCCGAAGCCCCTTCGCGAGCGTCGCCTGAGCGGTTAGGCGCCGTCGCGGCCGCGTCGCAACATTTGACGCATGTCATTCAGGCCGATGGCGCTTTCCGGGGCGACCGCCACCCGCGAAACCGGCTTGAAGGCATGGCCATAGATGATCTCGAAGGTCAGGGCGATGCGTCCGCCGTGCTCGTCGGACGCCAGGCCGGCCAGCAGGTCGAGCATCTGCGCGCGCCAGCGCCGCCCGCGCAGGGCCGGGAAGCGATCCCGATGCAGGTTGCGGCCCAGCGTGCGCAATTCGGCCAGCGCCGCCTCGGGCGTGCCCCAGGTCAGCACGATGCGCTCCATGTCCATGACCGGCTCGGCAAAGCCGGCATGCACGAGCATGTCGCCCCAGTCGTGCATGTCGGTGAAGGCATGGGCTGGCTCCGGCCAGCCGCGAGCCCGATAGGCGGAACGCAGTTCCATCAGTGTGTCGGGGCCGAGGCCGGAGAACATCAGGAAACCGTCGGTCGCCACGCGGCGGTGCCATTCGGCGATCAGGACCTCGGGGTCCGGCGCCATGTGCAACCCCATGTTGGCCCACAGCAGGTCGACGCCCCCTTCAGGCAAGGCGCCGAAGACTTGCGGCCGGCCGCCCCGCCAGCGCTTCGCGCTCCACCAGGGTGCGGCAAAGGCGGCCGCCGTGAGGGCGTGCAGGGCCGGCTCCGGCTCCTGCACATAGGCAGCCGCCTGGGGATAGCGCTGCGCCACCCGCTCATGCACCTCCAGGCCACCTCGAAGCGGCGACCAGTCGGCCCAGTGCCGCGGCGTGGCCTTGATCCACTGCAGGCGCTCTTCCATCCGCCGGCCCACTTCCTCGTGGAGCCAGGGCGCCGCATCGCCGGGCGCCTGCCGCGCCCAGCGGCGGGCGGCCACCGGGTCGATGGTGGGCGGCCGGGATGCGGAAGAAGAAGACATGTCGATGAAGAGGCGCGCCGCGTGCGAATCGTCACGGCGGCGGGCGGGGTCGGCGAGGGGCGCGCCAGTATATTGAGCCGATGCCGACCTCTGCGCCGACCCGGCTTCGCCTCCCGGCTGCCCGACTGTTCAGCGCCCTGCTCGACCTGCTTCCCAGCCAATGCGCGCTCTGCCGGGCCTGGCCGGACGAGGTGCTCTGCCGCGCCTGTCTGGACCAGTTCGCCGTCCCCGTCCCGCGATGCCGGCACTGCGCACTGGCGGTGCCGCCGGGCCAGCCCGTCTGCGGTGCCTGCCTGCGCGATCCGCCGCCCCTGGACGAATGCGTCGCCGCCTGCGACTACGACTGGCCCTGGAGCGCCTGCGTCTCGCGCTTCAAGTTCGCGGGCGAAGCCGGCTGGGCGGCGCCGCTGGCGGCCGTGCTGCGCCGCCACCCACGGGCGGCGGACCTGATCGACGCCGCCGACCTCGTGCTGCCGATGCCGCTGTCGCAGGAACGGCTGCGCGAGCGCGGCTTCAACCAATCCCTGGAACTGGCACGCCGGCTGGCGCCGGGCCGCTGCAATGCCCACGTGCTGCTGCGGCCGGTCCACACACCGCCGCAGTCGGGCCTGAGCCGGGCCGACCGGCTGCGCAACCTGCGGGGGGCCTTCGCGGTGGAGCCCGCGCGCGCTCACGGCCTGCGGGGCCGCGCCGTGCTGCTGGTCGACGATGTGATGACCACCGGCGCCTCACTGAGTGCCGCCGCCCGGGTGCTTCGGCAGGCCGGCGCGGCGCAGGTGACGGCCCTGGTGCTCGCGCGCACGCCCGCCCCCGGCGACGCGTGACGGATGCACCATCGCCGCGTCGCACGGGGCCATCCAGCGGCGGTTAAGCTCGCCGCCCCTCCCTGCCTGGTCGACCGTCCCATGTTCCGCATCGTTCTCGTCGAGCCCGAGATCCCGCCCAATACCGGCAACGTGATCCGTCTCGCGGCCAACACCGGCTGCGAGCTTCATCTGGTGGAGCCGCTCGGTTTCTCGATGGAGGACCGACTGCTGCGGCGAGCCGGCCTCGACTACCACGAGTTCGCCCGCGTCGAGCGCCATGCCAGTTGGCAGGCGCTGGTCGACCGGCACGCGCCGGCGCCCGAGCGCCTGTTCGCCCTAACGACGCGCGGCACGCGCATGGTGCACGACGTCGCCTTCCAGCCCGGCGACTGGCTGGTGTTCGGGGCCGAGACCCGCGGACTGGCGCCCGAACTGCGGGAGCGCTTCGCCCCGCCGCAGCAGTTGAAGCTGCCGATGCGGCCGGGCCAGCGCAGCCTCAACCTGTCGAACGCGGTGGCCGTGACGGTGTTCGAAGCCTGGCGACAGAACGGGTTCGCCACGGCAGGTTGAGCCGGGGCGGCTCCAGGGATGTGTATCCGTTGGCTACACGTGAATCCAGGCAAAGGGCGCGGGCGTATCTGGATCAGGCCCCTGTACAGCCTCATGGCGGCCAGGCGCCATCCCTTCACCTCTAATCAAGGAAGTCTCCCATGATCCGCAAGTTCACCGCCGTCGCCCTCGCCACCCTGTTCACCGCGGGCGCTGCCCATGCCGTGGATGGCGAGATGTCGCCCAACCCGCCGGCCCCCTTCCAGTCCATGCTGTCCCGGGCACAGGTGCAGGCCGACGCGCGCAATGCGCCGGCGCCCAACAACGGCAGCACCGGCGTGCTCCAGGTGCGCGGCAACACGGATCGGGCCATGGTCCGGGCCGGTGCCCGGGCCACGGCGCGCGAGGGCTGCGCCAACTGCGCCGAAGTCGGCACGCTGTGAGCCGCCACGGCGCGCCCTGGCCCGGGTCTCAGGGGTAGCGCCGCACCACCGACTCGGCCACACACGCGGGCTTCGCGGTGCCTTCGAGCTCGATGGTGCTCTGCCAGACCATCTGGTAGCCGCCGCCTTCGATGGCTTCGCTCGACAGCAGCTTGATATGGGCGCGCAACCGGCTGCCGACCGGCACCGGCGACATGAAGCGCACGCGATTCAAGCCATAGTTGACCCCCATGCGGGCTTCGACCACTTCGACCGCGGTGTCGAAGAAGGTCGGCAACAGCGACAGCGTGAGAAAGCCGTGGGCGATGGGCGCGCCGAAAGGCCCAGCCTTGGCGCGCTCCACATCCACGTGGATCCACTGGTGGTCGCCCGTCGCCTCGGCGAACTGGTTGACCTGGGTCTGCGTCACGGTGGTCCAGTCACTGGTGGCGATGTCCTGGCCGACGCAGGCGCTCAGGTCGGCAAGGGTCTGGAAGATGCGCTTGGTCATGCGGCGGATGATGCCCCGGGCCCGCCGGCACCGCTGTCTGCGCCGGGACAGGAGCGATCGGTGCTTTCCCGCAAGCGGCTGGCGCCTGGCCCTCACAAGGTGTGAATGAATCCGCCGTGCCCGATCGGCGGCTGCCAAAACGCTCCCAATCAAGGCGCAAAGCGCAGCCATAGCTCGGGCTATGGCGAGCATTTGCACCGCAGAGTGGGCGTGTTTTTGCAGGACGAGCGGGCATGTCGGGTTCGTTCACTCTTTGTCAATCGTCCAGCCACTGGATCAGCGGCTGCCACTGCGCCAGGTCGCGCTCGTAGCGCGTGGGCGAAAGGTCGAACAGGGTCAGGCCGTGGGCCGCGAGCTGCACATAGTTCTGCGTCTCGCGCAGTTCCGTGACCAGCGGCATCTTCATCTGCATGGCGAATTCGCGCAGCCGTTCGGCGGCCAGCGTGCGCGCCCCTACCCGCATGCCCACCAGGCCGATGCGCGGCGCCCTCTTGCCCGGCAGGCGCTCTGCCAGCCGGTCGAGGAAATCGCGGGTCGCGAAGATGTCGAACAGGCTGGGCTGCACGGGCACCACCACCTTGTCTGCCAGCGCCAGCACTTCCTTGAAACGCCAGCCATGCAATCCGGCCGGCGTGTCCAGCACGGCGTGGGTCGTCCCCGCGGGTGGACGCACGATGCTGCCCTGCCCCTGCGCCTCCCAGCCGCGGATGCCGACGGCCTGCGCCGGCCGCAGCGAGAGCCAGAGCCGCGAGGACTGCTGCCGATCCACGTCGCCCAGCATGACCGGATGGCCCCGGCTCGCGAAATAGCCCGCGATGTGGGTCGCAAGCGTCGACTTGCCCGACCCACCCTTCGGATTGGCGACGAGAACCACCGGCATGCAGCGCTCCTGGCGTTGAACCAAGCTGCATGGTAGGCCCAGCCGATGCCGGCAGGCCGACGCGCGTTTGCGCTATGGTCGCCGCCATGCCGACCATTCCAACCTCAACATCCGGCGCCCTCTCCAGCGAGCTTGACGCGGCCGCGGTCTATGTGCTGGCGGCGCATCCCCACTGGCGGGAATCCCGGGCCAACCGGCGCCTGCGCGACGCCGCCCTGGGTCTTCCACACGTGCAGGTCAACGACCTGTACGCCACCTACCCCGACTACGCCATCGATGTGGCGACCGAGCAGCGGCGACTGGACGCCGCCGAGCTGGTGGTGCTGATGCATCCGATCCAGTGGTACAGCATGCCGCCCCTGCAGAAGCTGTGGCTGGACGAGGTCCTGGGCTACGGCTGGGCGTACGGCCCCGGTGGCCATGCACTGCGCGGCAAGTCGATGTGGCTGGTGGCCAGCACCGGCGGCGCACAGGACAGCTACCACCCCGCGGGCTACAACCGCTATTTCTTCGACGCCTTCCTGCCGCCCTACGAGCAGACCGCGGCCCTGTGCGGCATGCGCTTCCTGCCGCCGCTGCTGCTGCACGATGCCCGGCGCGTGCCCGAGCCCGAACTCGCGGCGCATGTGGAGGTCTTCGCCCAGCGCCTGAGCAGCTATCCGGACTGGCCCGAACTGGCGGAGCTGGAGGACTGCCCCGAATGCCTGGTGCCTGCGGGCGACCGACCCCAGGCCCAGGGGGTGCGCTGAGCATGGAACACGCACCCGCCTGGCTGACCAACAGCCTGATCTACCTCGGCGCCGCCGTGCTGGTCGTGCCGCTTTCGCGCGCGCTCGGCCTGGGCGCCATCATCGGCTACCTGGTGGCCGGCATCGCCATCGGCCCGGCCGGCCTCGGGCTGGTGTCCAGCGTCGAGGAGGTGCTGCACTTCGCCGAGTTCGGCGTGGTGCTGATGCTTTTCCTGGTGGGGCTGGAACTGGAGCCGCGCCGGCTCTGGCTGCTGCGCCGGCCCATCTTCGGCTGGGGCAGCGCCCAGGTGCTGGGCTGCGCCGTGGTGCTCTTCGCGGTGGGTTGCGCGGCCGGCGCGCCCTGGCGGGTGTCACTGGTGGCGGCGCTGGGGCTGGCGCTCTCCTCCACGGCCATCGCGCTGCAGGTCTTCGGCGAGCGCAAGCTGCTCAAGACGGCCAGCGGCCAGGCGGGTTTCTCGATCCTGCTGTTCCAGGACGTCGCCGCCATTCCCATCCTGGCCTTGCTGCCGGTGCTGGCCAGCGGACCGGCCGACGCGCCGCTGGACGCCACGGCCCGCGCGCTCGAAGCCGCCAAGATCATCGGCGTGGTGGGGGGCATCGTGCTGGGCGGCCGGCTGGCGCTGCGGCCGATCCTGCGCTGGATCGCCCGCAGCAACACGCCCGAGATCTTCACCGCGGCCTCGCTGCTGCTGGTGGTGGCCATCGCGGCGCTGATGCAGTTCGTGGGCCTGTCGATGGCGCTGGGCGCCTTCCTGGCCGGCGTGCTGCTGGCCGAGAGCGAATACCGCCGTGAGCTGGAGACCGACATCGAGCCTTTCAAGGGCCTGCTGCTTGGCCTGTTCTTCATCGCCGTGGGCATGAGCATCGACTTCCGCGTGCTGCTGGCCCAGCCGCTGCTGATGGCCGCGCTGGTGGTGGGCTTCATGGCGCTCAAGTTCGGCGTGATCCTGGGGCTGGCGCGCGCCATGGGGCTGCCGGCGCGCGAGCGGCCGGTGTTCACGCTGCTGCTGGCGCAGGGTGGCGAGTTCGCCTTCGTCGTCTTCCAGGCGGCCGTGGGCGCGCAGGTGCTGGCGCCCGAGACCTCGTCGCTGCTGATCGGCGCGGTGGCGCTGTCGATGCTGCTGTCGCCGCTGCTGCTGGTGCTTTTCGATCGCCTCATTCCCGACCCGCAGATCCGGGCGCAGGTGGAGGAGATCTCCGAGCCGCAGGAAGCGCAGGTGCTGATCTGCGGCTTCGGCCGCTACGGCCAGATCGTAGGCCGCGTGCTGCTGTCGCAGGGCATGCCGGTGACGGTGCTGGACCATGATCCCGACACGGTGCAAGGCCTGCGGGAGTTCGGTTTCCGCGTGTTCTATGGCGACGCGACGCGACTCGATCTGCTGCGCATCGCAGGGGCCGGCCATGCGCGCGCCATCGTGGTGGCAGTGGACGAGGTGGCCACCTGCCTGGCCATCGTCGATCTGGTGCGGGAGCACTTTCCGCAGGCCGAGATCATCGCCCGCGCCCGCAACCTGGGCCACTACTACCAGTTGCGCGATCGCGGCATCACCCTGGCCGAACGCGAGCTGTTCGAGTCGTCGCTTCGCAGTGCGCGCTCGGTGCTGGAGACGCTGGGCTGGCCCGCGCACGAGGCCCGTGAGGCGGCGATGCAGTTCCGCCTGCGCAACATGCGCATCGCGGAAGACAGCTATCCGCACTACAAGGACCGCAAGAAGCTCATTGCCGTGGCCAAGGAAGGCCGCCAGCAGTTCGAAGAGCAGATGGCCCGGGAGCGCGAGGAGCGCCGGCGGGCACGCGATTCCTGGGGCGTGCGGCACGAGGGCCAGGGCGACGGGGCACGCGCCGAAAGGCCCGACTGAGCGCTCCCGCCTCGACGCCTACTTCAGCCCGAGCAGACGCACCGCGTTGTCCTTCAGGATGCCGGGCATCACCTCCGGCTTGAAGCCGGCCTCCTGGAAGTCCTTCATCCACCGGTCGGGCGTGATCAGCGGGTAGTCGCTGCCGAACAGGATGCGGTCCTTCAGCAGCGTGTTGGCGTACTGCACCAGCTGCTTCGGAAAATACTTGGGGCTCCAGCCCGACAGGTCGATCCAGACGTTGGGCTTGTGCGTGGCCACCGACAGCGCCTCGTCCTGCCACGGAAAGCTGGGGTGGGCCATGATGATCTGCATGTCCGGGAAGTCGATGGCCACGTCGTCCAGGTGCATCGGGTTGCTGTACTCCAGCCGCAGGCCGCCGCCGCAGCGCATGCCCGAGCCGATGCCGCTGTGGCCCGTGTGGAAGATGGCCGGCAGCTTGTGCTCGGCGATCACCTCGTACAGCGGCCAGGCCATGCGGTCGTAGGGGTGGAAGCCCTGCACCGTCGGATGGAACTTGAAGCCCTTGACGCCGTGCTCCTCGATCAGCCGGCGCACCTCGCGTGCCCCCATCTTGCCCTTGTGCGGATCGACGCTGCCGAAGGCGATCATGATGTCGCTGTTCTTCTGCGCCGCCTCGGCGATCTCCTCGTTCGGGATGCGGCGGCGGCCCAGGTTGGACTCGCTGTCCACACCGAACATCACCAGGCCGATCTTGCGCTCGCGGTAGTAGTCGATGCTCTCCTGGATGGTGGGGCGCCGGCTGGAGCGGAAGTACTTGTCCGCCGCGCGGTCGTACTCCTCGCCGTAGTTGTCGAAGGGGTTCCAGCAGCTGATCTCGGCGTGGGTGTGGATGTCGATGGCGGTGAGGTTCGCGATGTCCATGAGGCGCGTCTCCGTTCGGGTAAGTACTGATGAGTTGGCCGTTCCGGGCCGTTGAATTGATTATTTTGAATAACCATAATCGATCCAACTTCCGAACGCAATCATGACTCATCAGGACCTCAGCCTCGACATCCAGGGCGACATCGCCATCGTCCGCCTCACGCGCCCCGCCAAGCGCAACGCGCTCAACGATGGCCTCATCCTGGCGCTGCGCAACACCTTCGAGAGCCTGCCCGACACCGTGCGTGCGGCCGTGATCGATGGGGAAGGTCCGCACTTCTGCGCCGGCCTCGACCTGTCCGAGATCAGCGAGCGCGATGCCGGCGGCGGCCTGCGCCATTCGCGCATGTGGCATGCCGCGCTGGAGCTGGTGCAGCACGGCCCCGTGCCCGTCGTCGCGGCGCTGCACGGCGCCGTGGTGGGTGGCGGCCTGGAACTGGCCAGCGCCTGCCACATCCGCGTGGCCGATGCCAGCACCTTCTACGCGCTGCCCGAAGGCACGCGCGGCATCTTCGTGGGCGGCGGCGGTTCGGTGCGGATCCCGCGCCTGATCGGCGTGGCCCGCATGACCGACATGATGATGACCGGCCGCGTCTACAACGCCGAGGACGGCGAGCGCGCCGGCTTCGCGCAGTACCTGGTGCCCGAAGGTGCCGCGCTGGACAAGGCTGTCGAGCTGGCCCGCCGCATCGCCACCAACGCGCCGCTCACCAACTATGCGCTGATGCACGCCCTGCCCCGCATCGCCGAGCAGAACGCCGACCACGGTTTCTTCACCGAGGCCTTGATGTCCGGCATCGTGCAGGACGCGCCCGAGGCCAAGGCCCGCGTGCGCGCCTTCCTCGAAGGCAAGGCCGCCAAGGTCAGCAAGGGCTGAGGCCCGGGCACCGGAGGACAAGAACATGCTGGAGACACTCGACATGCCCGCAGCCCAAACTGCAGCGCCCGCCGCCCGCTACCGCGCGCTCGAATTCGGCATCACCCGCGCCGTGCTGCGCGAGGCCGAAGGCGGCGTGCAATACCTGCAGGCCGACAAGCCGCTGGGCCACCATGCCCACCGCATGACGGACCGCCTGGTGTACTGGGCCGCCATGGCGCCCGACCGGACCTTCGTGGCCCGCCGCGCGCGCAATGCCGACGGCAGCACCGGCGACTGGATCCGCATCAGCTATCGCGAGGCACTGGCCAAGGTCCGTGCCATCGGCCAGGCGCTGCTGGACCGCGGCCTGAGCGAGGACCGGCCGGTCGCCATCCTCAGCGAGAACAGCATCGAGCACCTGCTGCTGGCGCTGGGTGCACTCTATGTCGGCATTCCGCACTGCCCGGTGTCGCCGCCCTACTCGCTGGTCAGCAAGGACTACGACAAGCTGCGCCATGTGATCGGCACGCTCACGCCCGGACTGGTGTTCGCCAGCGATACGCGCTACGCCGCCGCCATCGCCGCCGTGGTGCCGGCCGACACCGAGGTGGTGCTGGGCGGCGGCGCGCTGGAAGGCCGCACGGTCACGCCGCTGTCGCAGCTGCTGGCCACCGAGCCCACCTCCGCCGTCGAGGCGGCCATGCACGGCACGCACCCGGGCACCATCACCAAGTTCCTGTTCACCTCAGGTTCCACCAAGAACCCCAAGGCTGTCATCAACACCCACCGCATGTGGTGCGCCAACCAGCAGCAGCTGCGTGCCTCCATCCCTGCGCTGGGCGAGGAGCCGCCGGTGCTGGTCGACTGGCTGCCCTGGAACCACACCTTCGGCGGCAACCACAACGTCGGCATCGTGCTGGACAACGGCGGCACGCTGTACATCGACGACGGCAAGCCCACGCCCGCAGGCATCGCCGAAACGCTGCGCAACCTGCGCGAGATCGCGCCCACGGTCTACTTCAACGTGCCCACCGGCTTCGAATACATCGCCAACGCGATGGAGGAAGACCCGGTGCTGCGCAAGAAGCTGCTGTCGCGCTGCCGCATGTTCTTCTACGCCGGCGCGGCGCTGCCCCAGGCCGTGTGGGACCAGCTGCACCGCCTGCAGGAGGCCGAGATCGGCGAGCGCCTGGTGATGGGCACCGGCCTGGGCATGACCGAGTCCGGCCCCTTCGGCCTGTACATCACGCGCCCCGAAGTGCGCACCGGCGACCTGGGCCTGCCCTGCGCGGGGATGGAGATCAAGCTGGTGCCCACCGACGGCAAGGTCGAGATCCGCTACCGCGGCCCCAACGTCACGCCCGGCTACTGGCGCATGCCCGAGGCCACGCACGAGGCCTTCGACGAGGAAGGCTTCTTCAAGACGGGCGACGCCGTCGCCTGGATCGACCCCGACAACATCCACCTGGGCCTGCGCTTCGACGGCCGCATCGCCGAGGACTTCAAGCTGGCCACCGGCACCTTCGTGAGCGTGGGCCCGCTGCGCGCCAAGGTGATCGCGTTCGGCGCGCCCTATGTGCAGGACGTGGTGCTCACCGGCATCAACCTGAAGGAAGTGGGCGCGCTGATCTTTCCGACCCAGGCGGTGCGCGAGCTGGCTCCCTCGCTGCCGGGCGATGCACCGCTGAAGTCGGTGCTGGAGCATCCGGAGGTTCAGCTGCACTTCCAGAAGGTGATCGACCGCCTGGCCGGCGACGCCACGGGCAGTGCCAACCGCATCGCCCGGGCCGCGCTGGTGGCAGAGCCGCCCTCCATCGACAAGGGCGAGATCACCGACAAGGGCTCGATCAACCAGCGCGCCGTGCTCAAGCACCGCGACGCCGCCGTGCAGGCCCTGCACGCCGACACGCTGCCTTTCACCATCAAGCCCCAGTGGCAGTAGCCATCCGCTCCCTCCCCCGCCGGGGGAGGGCTGGGGTGGGGGCCTGCGGCGGTGGTTCGGCTGCAACGCACCCAGCGCCCCCGGCCCCCATCCCCACCTTCCCCCAGAGGGGGAAGGAGCAAGAAGACCCGACAAGGAGATGAAGTCATGAAGATCGAAGGACAAAACGCACTCGTCACCGGTGGCGCCTCCGGCCTGGGCGAAGCCACGGCCCGCGAACTCGCCCGGCTGGGTGCCCGGGTGGCGGTGCTGGACCGCAATCTCGATCAGGCGAAGAAGGTCGCCGCCGACATCGGCGGCACGGCCTTCGCCTGCGACATCACCGACACGGCGAGCGTCGACGCGGCCCTGAGCGCCGCGGCCGAAGCCCACGGCCCGGCCCGCATCCTGATGAACGTGGCCGGCATCGGCAGCGCCAAGCGGATCGTCGGCAAGGACGGCAGTGCCGCCCCGCTGGAGGACTTCGCGCGCGTCATCCAGGTCAACCTGATCGGCACCTACAACGTGAGCCGTCTTTTCGCGGCCCGCTGCGCGAAGCTGGAAGCGCTGGAAGGCGGCGAGCGCGGCGTGATGATGTTCACCGCCTCGGTGGCTGCCTTCGATGGCCAGGTGGGCCAGCAGGCCTACAGCGCCTCCAAGGGCGGTCTGGTCGGCATGACGCTGCCCATGGCGCGCGACCTTGCGCAGCACGGCATCCGCGTTTGCACCGTGGCGCCCGGCATCTTCGCGACGCCCCTCCTGCTGGAGCTGCCCGAGCCGGTGCAACAGTCGCTGGCCGCCGCCATCCCCTTCCCCCCCCGTCTGGGCAAGCCCTCGGAATTCGCCGAGCTGGCCTGCCACATCGTGACCAACGGCCACCTCAATGGCGAGGTGATCCGGCTGGACGGCGCGCTGCGCATGGCGCCGCGCTGACCCCCGGAGCGGCCGAGGGGCCGCTCTTTCCTTGTGCGAGACCTTCACGAAGAACCACCACGGAGACACACCATGAAGAAGGAAGACGGCAAGACTTTCGCGCTGCGGGCCCTGGCGGCCGTCGCGCCCCTCGCGCTGCTGGCGGCCTGCGGCGGCTCGGGCAACGACAACAACCAGAACGCCGCCCTGGCGGCGGCGCTGATCGCGGCCAACGCGCCCGCGCCAGCCCCAGCGCCCGCACCTGCGCCAGCCCCCGCGGTCGAGACCATCCCTCAGCTGTCGGCTGCGGTCGGCGCGTCGCTGCAATCGTGCACCGACCTGGCCACGCGCATCAGCTTCGCCAACACCACCATCACCTCCTCGACGCTGGTCGCGGCCGGCACGCTCACGGTGGGCGGCACCGCCGTGCCCGAGCACTGCCTCGTCACGGGCAGCATGTTCCCGCGCACCAGCAGCGTCGACGGCAAGAACTACGCGATCAAGTTCGAGATGCGCCTGCCGCGCGCCTGGAACGGTCGCTTCTTCTACCAAGGCAACGGCGGCCTGGACGGCAGCGTCGTGACCGCCACCGGCACGCTGGGCGGCGGACCGCTGACGGGCGCCCTCTCCACCGGCTTCGCGGTGCTCAGTTCCGACGCCGGCCACGACGGCAGCCTGGGCGCCACCTTCGGCATTGACCCCCAGGCGCGCCTGGACTACGGCTACCAGGCCGTGGCCAAGCTCACGCCCATGGCCAAGAGTGCCATCCAGACCGCCTACGGCAAGGGCCCCGACCGCTCGTACTTCGGCGGCTGCTCCAACGGCGGCCGCCACGCCATGGTCGCGGCCTCGCGCTATGCCGACCAGTACGACGGCATCATTGCCGGCGACCCCGGCACCCGCCTGCCGCTGGCGGCCACCGCCAACATCGCCGGCGCCCAGACCTATGCCACGCTGGCGACCACGCCGGGCGACCTGAGCACGGCCTTCACCCAGGCCGAGCGCACGCTGGTCACCAAGGCCGTGCTCGCCCAGTGCGACGGCCTGGACGGTGCCGCCGACGGCATGGTGCAGGACACCGCAGCCTGCCAGGCCGCCTTCGACATCAACCGCGACGTGCCCACCTGCGCCACCACGCGCAACGGCACCTGCCTCTCCGCCGACCAGAAGGCCAAGATCGACAAGCTGTTCAAGGGCGCCACCACCAACAGCGGCACGCGCATCTACAGCAGCTTCCCCTACGACGCGGGCCTGGACACGGGCGGCTGGTCGTTCTGGAAGTTCACCGTGCCGCTGATCCTCGACTCCGGCTCCGTCGGCCTGGTCTTCCAGTCGCCGCCGGAAGATCCGAGCTTCAACGGCCCGAGCTTCGCGCTCAGCACCAACCTGGACACCATCCTGGCCAAGGTGACCGGCACCTCGGGCATCTACACCGAGAACAGCATCTCCTTCATGACGCCGCCCAACTACGGCAAGCTGCCGGCCCTGAAGAAGCGCGGCGCCAAGCTGATGGTCTACCACGGCACGGCCGACCCGATCTTCTCCAGCGACGACTCGGTCAACTGGTACCAGCAGCTGCAGCAGGACAACGGCGGCGACGCGTCCAACTTCGCACGCCTGTACCTGATCCCGGGCATGAACCACTGCTCCGGCGGCCCCGCCACCGACCAGTTCGACATGCTCAGCGCCATGGTGAACTGGGTCGAGAAGGGCCAGGCGCCCGACCGCGTGGTGGCCAGCGCCCGCGGCACCGGCAATGCCGGTGGCGCCAACACCGACCTGCCGGCGACCTGGTCCGCCACCCGCACCCGGCCGCTGTGCCCCTATCCGAAGGTCGCCCGCTACAACGGCACGGGCAGCCTGGAGGACGCGGCCAACTTCAGCTGCCGCTGACCCCGTTTTCTTCCTTCGCTCTCCGGAGACATCCATGCAACATCGTCGTCAATTCCTCCACACCCTCGGCGGCGCGGCCGCCCTGGGCGCCCTGTCGCCCCTGTCGGCCTTCGCCCAGGCCATCGAGCAGGTCAAGATCATGTACGGCTTCCCGGCCGGCAGCGCCGGCGACACCGTCGCCCGCCGCGTGGCCGAGAAGATCGCCGGCACCGCCTATGCCAAGGGCGCCTACGTCGAGAACAAGCCGGGCGCCGGCGGCCGCATCGCGGTCGAGACGCTGAAGAACTCGCCGCCGGACGGCTCGGTGCTCACGCTGGCGCCGGTGTCGGCCCTGTCGGTGTACCCGTACATCTATCCCAAGCTGGCCTACAAGCCGGAGGACGTCACGCCCGTCTCCATCGGAGCCATCATGTTCCACGGCCTGGCCGTGGGCCCGGCGGTGCCGGCCGAGGTGAAGACGCTGAAGGACTTCCTCGCCTGGGCCAAGGCCAACCCGGCGCAGGCCAGCTACGGCTCGCCCGGTGCCGGCTCCATGCCGCACCTGCTGGGCGCGCTGCTGGGCATGCGCTCGGGCGTGGAGCTCAAGCATGTGCCTTACCGTGGCACCGTGCCCAGCATCACCGACCTGGTGGGCGGCCAGATCGCGGCCGCCATGAACCCCAGCGGCGACTACCTCCAGTACATGAAGAACGGCCGCGTGCGCGTGCTGGCCACCTCCGGCAAGAAGCGCTCGCCCTACCTGCCCGATGTGCCCACCTTCACCGAGCTGGGCTACCCGGACGTGACCTCGGAGGAGTGGTTCGGCTTCTACGCGCCCGCCAAGACGCCGGCAGCCATGCTGGCCTCGGCCAATGCCGCGATCAACGCAGCCCTGAAGGACAAGTCGGTGATCGACTCGCTGGCGCTGGTAGGCCTGGTGGCCCACGGCACCACGGCGCAGGACATGGCGGCCGACCAGAAGGCGGAATACGAGCGCTGGGGGCCCCTGGTCAAGCAGATCGGCTTTACGGCAGAGTCCTGATCACCCCAGGCTGACCGATCACGAAGCCGGCTCTTACGATGCCGGCTTCGCGCCGTTTGCGAGACCCCGACCATGAACACCTTCCGCCTTGCCGCCCTCGGCGGCGCCATCGCCCTGCTCGCGGCCTGCGGCTCGCGTCCGCCCGACGCGGCCATGGCCATGAAGGCCGCGCGCCCCGGCGAACTGCACACCTGCGAGGGGCTCGAAGCCGCGCCGGGCGTGGTGTTCACGGCCGTGCGCAGCGTGCCGGCCGGCCCGGTGGCGGTGCGCGGTGGCAGCGAGCAGGCGCCCGCCCACTGCCTGGTGCAGGGCCGCATGGCCGAGCGCACCAGCACGGTGGACGGCCAGCGCTACGCCATCGGCTTCGAGCTGCGGCTGCCGCAGGCCTGGAACGGCCGCTTCCTGTTCCAGGCCAACGGCGGGCTGGACGGCGTGGTCGTGCCGGCGCTGGGCGGCATCGGCGGCGGCGGGCCGCGCACCAACGCGCTGTCGATGGGCTTCGCGGTGGTCAGCAGCGACGCCGGCCATCCTGCGCCCAATCCGCGCTTCGGCCTCGATCCGCAGGCGCGGCGCGACTACGGCTACAGCGCCGTGGCCCAGCTCACGCCCGTGGCCAAGCAGCTCGTCGCACAGGCCTATGGGCGACCGGCCGACCGCTCCTACATCGCGGGCTGCTCCAACGGCGGGCGCCACGCCATGGTGGCGGCCTCGCGCCTGCCGCAGGCCTTCGACGGCGTGCTGGCCGGCAACCCGGGGTTTCACCTGCCGCGCGCGGCCGTCGCGCAGCTGTATGGCGCGCAGCAGTACGCGCCGCTGGCGACGGCCAGGACGCCGCAGGGCGAGCCCGACCTGCAGACCGCCTTCACACCCGGTCAGTTGCAGACCCTCTCGCGCGCCGTGCTGGCGCGCTGCGACATGCTCGACGGCCTGACCGACGGCATCGTCGGCGACCTCAAGTCCTGCCAGGCCCGCTTCAACCTGGGGCGCGACGTGCCCACCTGCACCGCCGGCCGGCAGGACAGCTGCCTGGATCCGGCCCAGAAGATGGCCCTGGCCCGCGTCTTCGCCGGCGCCCGCGACAGCAATGGGCGCCAGATCTACAGCAGCTTCCCCTTCGACCCCGGCGTCTCGGGCGCCAACTGGCGCGAATGGAAGCTCGCCAGCCCCGCCACCCGCGATGCCGGCGCCATGGCCTTCATCTTCAGCACACCGCCGATGACCGACCGGCCGCAGGGCATGGCCTTCGCACTCGGCTTCGACATGGACCGCGATGCACCCCGCATCGACGCCACGCAGGCGCCCTACGACGAGTCCGCCATGGCCTTCATGGCACCGCCCAACGCCGAGCGCCTGCAGTCGCTGCGGGCCCGGGGCGGCCGCATGATCGTCTACCACGGCACGGGCGACGGCGTGTTCTCGTCCGACGACACGGCCGCGTGGTACGACCGCCTGCAGGCCACGCACGCCGGACGCGCGGGCGAATTCGTGCGCTACTTCCCGGTGCCCGGCATGAACCACTGCAGCGGCGGCCCCTCGACCGACCAGTTCGACATGCTCACGGCACTGGTCGACTGGGTCGAGGGCGGCCACGCGCCCGAGCAGGTGCTGGCCGAGGCCCGCGGCCCCGGCTCGCCGCAGCCCAACCCCGAGGTGCCCGCCGGCTGGGCGCCCGACCGCACCCGTCCCCTGTGCCCCTATCCCGCCGTCGCACGATTCCGCGGCGGCGACACCGAACGCGCGACCAGCTTCGCCTGCGTCGCGCCCTGACTTCCTGCCCGTTTGCCATGGATTACGCCCCTCGCCCTGAAGACGTCCGCTTCCTTCTCGACTCCGTCCTCGGTGCCTCCCAGCAGCTGTCCCGGCTTGCTCCCTTCGCCGAGGTCGATGCCGACCTGCAGGCCCAGGTGCTGGAGCAGGCTGCCACCTTCGTCGGCGAGGTGATCGCCCCGCTGCAGCGCGACGGCGACGAGATAGGCTGCCGCCTCGAAGACGGCCAGGTCCGTACGCCGCCCGGCTTCGCCGCCGCCTACCAGGCCTTCGTGGAGGGCGGCTGGCCCAGCCTCTCCGCCGCAGCCGAGGACGGCGGCCAGGGCCTGCCCGCCGTGCTGGAGGCCGTGCTCTACGAATGGCTGGCCGGCGCCAACCACGGCTTCACCATGGCGCCCGGCCTGCTGCATGGCGCCTACGAATGCATCCGCCACCATGCCAGCGACGACCTCAAGGCGCGCTACCTGGGCAAGGTCGCCACCGGCGAATGGCTGGCCACCATGTGCCTGACCGAGGCCCATGCGGGCAGCGATCTGGGCCTGGTGCGCACCCGCGCCGTGCCGCAGGCCGATGGCAGCGTGCGCGTCTCGGGCACCAAGATCTTCATCTCGGGCGGCGAGCACGACCTCACGCCCAACATCGTCCACCTGGTGCTGTGCCGCCTGCCCGATGCGCCGGCCGGTCCGAAGGGCCTGTCGCTGGCGCTGGTGCCCAAGGTGCTCGAAGACGGCCAGCGCAACGCCGTGCAGTGCGAGCGCATCGAGGAAAAGATGGGCCTGCACGGCAGCCCCACCTGCGTGATGCGCTTCGACGAGGCCACCGGCTGGCTGGTGGGCGAGCCCGGCCGCGGCCTGGCCGCCATGTTCGTCATGATGAATGCGGCCCGTCTGCATGTGGCGCTGCAGGGCATCGGCCTGCTGGACGCCGCCTGGCAGAAGGCGAATGCCTATGCGCAGGAGCGCCGCCAGATGGTGGCCCCGGGCGCCGACCGCGCGGCGGGCCCCAGCCTGATCGCCGAGCATCCCGCGATGGTGCGCGTGCTCGACGTGCAACGGGCCTGGATCGATGGCGGCCGGCTGATCGCCTACCGCACCGCGCTGCAGCTCGACGTGGCGCGCCATGCCGAAGATGCCAAGGCGCGCGAAGCGGCGCAGCAGTGGTGCAGCTACATCACGCCCGTGCTCAAGGCGGCGTGCACGCAGCAGGGCTTCGATGGCGCCAGTGCCTGCCTGCAGGTGTTCGGGGGCCACGGCTATGTGCGCGAATGGGGCATCGAGCAGATCCTGCGCGACGCCCGCGTGACCATGATCTATGAGGGCACCAACGAGATCCAGGCCATCGACCTGCTGGTGCGCAAGGTGCTGCCCGATGCCGGCGCCGGCTTTGCGGCCACACTGCTGGCGCTGCGCGACGAACTGGACGCCTCGCGCGACGTGGATGCCGACGCCCAGCGCCGCCTGGCACAGCTGCGCTACCTGACCACCCAGATCGCCATGGCCGCCCACGCCCAGCCGCGCCTGCCCTACGAGCTGGCCGACGACTATCTGCGGCTGGTGATGGTGACGCTGCTGGCCTGGGCCTGGGCCCGGATCGAGCAGGCACCCGGCGCCGGCGAGACGCAGGCCCGCGCCGCGGCCGCCTTCCGCCGCTGGGTGCTGCCGGAGTTCGACATGCGCGCCGCGATCATCAAGAAGGCCTGCGAGCCGCAGAAGTGACCGGCCGGCGCCGCCCTAGACTGCGATCGCCATGACGCCCGCCAAGCCCCGAACCCGAAAGCCCGTCCCGCCGCCGTCCACCGCGCCCGAGCCGCTGGACAGCCATGTGCTCGAAAGCCTGGTGGGCTACAACGCGCGCCGCGCCTACCTGGTCGTGTATGTCGCCTTCGCCGAGCGCATGGCCGTCTACGGCCTCAAGCCGACGGATTTCTCCGTGCTCTCGCTGCTGGCGCACAACCCCGGCGCCACCTCGCGCCAGCTGTGTGCGGCGCTGGACATCCAGCCGCCCAACTTCGTGAGCCTGGTGGCGGCCATGGACCGCCGGGGTCTGATCGAACGACGACCCCATCCGCACGACGGCCGCGCGATGGGCCTGCACCTCACGCCAGCCGGCCATCAGCTCATGGTCGAGGCGGAAGAGGCCGTGATCCAGCTGGAGAAAGAAGCCAGCCACAAGCTCACCGACCGCGAGCGCGAGACCTTGATCCGGCTCTTGCAGAAGATTTACCTGTAGCGGCGCCAGCGCGCCGCCCGGCATAGACCTGGCGTCACCTTCCTGATCGAACGGCCGCGGAGCAGGCCATGCCAGTGCACCCGAGGAACTGGCTTTGCCAGGCCTCCGGGTGCGCCCCCCTCCCGAGCCGAAGGCGACAGAGAGAGGGGGGAGCCGCGTAAGCGGCTTGGGGGGTGCTTCAGTTCAGGATTTCCGCACATCCCCCACCGGCTGGGCGCCAAAGTCCGGCCGCTCCAGCCAGGCCAGCACCTTGCGGGCGGCCGACTCGGGCGAATCCAGTTGCCCGTTGCGGTGCAGGGCCTCGAAGCGGCCGCGATCGGGAAAGAGCGCCGCGTCGGCGCTGCGCAGCGCGATCTGCATGTCGGTGTCGATCACGCCGGGCGCCAGCGACACGATGCGGGCGCCGCCTTCCTCGGCCTCCTCCAGCGCCACGGCGCGCGAGAAATGGTCCATGCCTGCCTTGGCCGCGCAATAGGGCGCCTGGCTGCCCATGGCATTGCGGCCCAGCCCCGAAGAGATGTTGAGCACCCGCCGCGGCATCGACCAGCCGGCGGTCGCCGACAGGAAGGCGCTGGTCAGCAGCAGCGCCGCCTCCAGGCCCACGCGCAGTGCCGCCGACAGCTCGCCCAGCGAAGCCCGGGCCAGTGGCGCCGTGCGCCCCACGGTGCCCGCGTTGTTGATCAGCACGGCACGGCCAAGGGCGGAAGGGTCCTGCTCGGCCAGCCAGGCGGCCAGCCGCTCGGCCACCGGCAGCGGATCGGCCAGGTCGGCCGACCACTGCAGCACCTCGCTGCCCGCGGCGGCTGCTTCGGTCTCCAGCGTGGCATCGGTGCCGCGGGACAGGCACAGCAGCCGCACGCCGCCGCGCGCGAGCAGCTGGCTGGCCATCGCACGGCCCATGCCGCGCGAGGCGCCCGTCAGGACGATGAGTTCGTGGACAGAAGCCATGGGCGAAAAACTCCTTGCAATGGAAAGTCGAGGATGGGCGAGGCAGGCCAGCGAGCGCGCGCAGCCTTCAGAAGAAACCATCCCACACCAGCTTGAGGCCGGTGAGGAACATGCCGCCGTAGACGCAGCGGTAGAACCACGTCGGATCGATGCGCCGTGCCACGTGCACGCCCGCCCACACGCCCAGCGGCGCAAGCGGCATCAGCAGCAGCGAGGTGCTGAAGCTGCGCGCGTCCAGCAGGCCCAGCCAGGCGTAGGGGATCCACTTGGCGAGGTTCACCAGGAAGAACAGGTAGGCCATCGTGGCCGTGAAGACGATGGGCCGCAGCTTCAGCGGCAGCAGGTAGGCGTTGATGGGCGGCCCGCCCGCATGCGAGATGAAGCTGGTGAAGCCCGACAGCACGGTGAGCACCCAGCCCGCGGCGCGCGAGGGCGGCGGCGCATCGGGGCGCGGCGGAAACAGCAGCCGCTGCGCCAGGAAGAGCAGCGTGCACACACCCACGATGCCGGCCACCGTCGCCGCCGACAGCGCATGGAAGAGCAAGGCCCCCAGCACTACGCCTACCAGCGCCGGCGGCACCAGGAAGGCCAGCAGCCGGCGGTCCAGGTCGCGGCGGAAGGCGGCGATGCCCAGCACGTCCATCACGAACAGCAGCGGCATCAGGATGGCGGCCGCGCGCGGCACCGTGATGGCCAGCGACATGAGCGGCACCGCCAGCGAGCCGAAGCCCGCGCCGAAGCCGCTCTTGCTGATGCCCAGCAGCAGCACGGCGGGGACGGCGACCAGGTAGAAGGCAGGGTCCGCGATCGGCGGCGCGAAGAACTCGGGGAAGGACAAGGCGGGGCGGCCGCGCGGCGGGCCGTGGCAGGAAGAGCGAAGCGGGCATTGTGCCGAGGGCCGCCCCGGCGTGCAGGACGCGGCGCGGGACGCCGGGCCGGCCCGCGCCCCTGCCTTCAGAGCGGGATCAGCTCCGTGTCGAGCTGCGACTCCAGCACCTCGACCGGCTGCGGCCGGCCGAACAGGAAGCCCTGGCACACGCGGCAGCCGTTGCGGGTCAGGAAGTCCAGCTGCGCCTGCGTCTCCACACCCTCGGCCACCACCTCCAGGTCGAGGTTGGCCGCCATGCCGATGAGCGTCTGCACGATCAGCTCGATCTTGGGATTGGTGCCGATGCCGCTGACGAAGAACTTGTCGATCTTGATCTGGTGCAGCGGCAGCTGCGCCATGTACGACAGCGACGAGTAGCCCGTGCCGAAGTCGTCCATCGAGAAGCGGATGCCGATGGCGGCCAGCGACTTCATCTTGCGGATGGTCTCGGCCACCTCGTCGTGCAGCAGGCTTTCGGTCAGCTCCAGCTTGAGCTTGGACGGATCGGCGCCGGTGCGGATCAGCACCTCGCGCACCTTGTCCGCGAAGTCCTCCTTGCGGAACTGGCGCGCGCTCACGTTCACGGCCAGCGTGAGGTGGCGGCGGCGCGGATGGTTGCTCCAGTCGTCCAGCTGCTTGCAGGCCTGCTCCAGCGCCCACAGGCCGATGGGCGAGATCAGACCGGTCTCTTCCGCCACGTCGATGAAGGCGGCTGGCGGGATCAGCCCGCGCTGCGGATGCAGCCAGCGGATCAGCACTTCGGCGCCCACCACGCGCCCTTCGGAGGTCACCTGCGGCTGGTAGTGCAGCAGGAACTGGCCGCGCGCCTTCAATGCCGCGCGCAGCTCGCTCTCCAGCGAGGCGCGCGCATTGACGGTGGTCTGCATGTCGGCCTCGAAGAAGCGCAGCACGTCGCCGCCGGCCGTCTTGGCGTGGAACATGGCGATGTCGGCCTGCTTGAGCAGGTCCTCCAGCGAGGCCGAGCTGGCGCTGATCAGCGTGGCACCGATGCTGCAGGTGCCGTGGTAGGTCATCGCCGGCAGCTGGATGGGCCGGCCCAGCTCGGCCAGCACCGCCTCGCCGAAGGCCTGGGTCTGCATCACGGCGGTGGCGGAGTCGGCGCTCAGGCCCTCGATCAGGATCACGAACTCGTCGCCGCCAAGGCGGGCCACGGTGTCGCCCTCGCGCATGAGCTGCTGCAGCCGCTGCGCCACCTGCTTGAGCAGCACGTCGCCGGCATTGCGGCCCTGCGCGTCGTTGAGCGTCTTGAAGTGGTCCAGGTCCAGGAAGAGCAGCGCCGCCTGGCGCTCGCGCCGCACGTTGGCGTCGATGGCCGACTGCAGGCGGTGCAGCAGCATGCGCCGGTTGGGCAGGCCCGTCAGGTTGTCGTAGAAGGACAGGTGATCGATCTGCAGCTGCGCCGACATGCGGTCGGTAATGTCGCGCAGGATGACGATGAAGCGCGCGTCGGCGCCCTCGCCCACCAGCTTGCGCGAGGCTGAGATCTCGAACCAGGCCGTGCCCTGCGAGGCGCGGCGCTCGAACTGCTTGCCGAAGGACAGGCCCTTCAGATAGGCCTCGCGCATGGCGGCCATGATCTGGATGGCGGCGTCGCCGGGCAGCACCTCCGACAGGGTGCGGCCCACCGGGTCGCCGATGTCCAGCAGCGAGGCGCGCGCCGAATGGAAGCCGATGCAGCGCCCGTCCAGGCACAGCTCCAGCAGCACGTCGGGCAGCGCGTCGAGCGTGGCCTGCAGCTGGGCCTTGCCTTCCACGATGTCGGCCAGGTGGCGGCGCTTCTCGCTGGTGTCGCGGTAGACGCAGACCATGCCGCCGTTGGGCGTCGGGCTCTTGACGACGACCACCGTGCGGCCGTCGGGCAGTTCCAGCTCCTGCTCGCCCGGCGCGGGCAGGCTCGGCGGCAGCAGGGCCGCCTCCTCTGCGCTGCGGCCCGAGACGGCACTCTCGACCGCCACCATGTGCATGCGCGCCTCCAGCGCGACGCGCGCCTGCGGAAAGATCTCGGCGAAGCGCCGGTTCCAGGCCGCCACGCGGCCTTCGGCATCCAGCAGCACGAAGCCGTCGGACATGGATTCGAGGGCCTGGTCCAGCATGCTCTTGGCATGCAGCGCCTCGCGGCGGCGCAGCCACTGTTCGCGCAACTGATGCAGCGCATAGGCCGACACGCCCACCACCATCAGCATCAGCAGCACCGTCACGCCCACGATCAGGTTGCGCTCGGTGCGGAAGCCCTCCAGCACCTCCTCCATGGGCAGGCCCGCGCTGAGCACGATGTCCTGGTTGAGCGTGGGGCGCAGCGCCATCAGCGCGTCCTGCCCCATGAGGCGCGAATTGGCACGCACGATGCCGCGCGCATCGGCGGCGCTGCGCAATTCGGGCAGCGAGGCCGAGCCTTCGGCGATCTCGCTGCGCGGAGGCACGCTGACCAGCAGGCCCTGGCTGAGGCTTTCGAGCGTGACCTCCATGCCGTCGATGCCCGCCCCATGCGCCAGCAGCCGGGCCAGCGACGCCACCTGCACCTCGGCCAGCGCGATGCCTTGCGTGCCGTCGGGCAGGCGCACCATGCGGGTGAAGTACAGCACCTGCTGCGAGGTGCGCGGGCTGAGCGAGGGCGCCGTGGTCATCAGCTCGGGCACGGGCTGGCCCATCAGGCGGGCGGTGAAGGCGGGCGACAGCTGCACCGCCTCGCCGCCCGGAGGCGAGACCACGCTGCCGTCCGGACGCAGCACCTCCAGGCGCTCGACCAGCAGGCTGTGCCGGGCGAGCGACTGCATGCTGGTGGCCGCCCGCTGCGCCGCCGCGGCCATGTCCTCGTTGCCCACGGGGCGCAGCAGCATGCCCAGGTCGGCCAGCAGCAGATCCACGCCCAGCAGGTTCTGGTTGACGGCCGCCACCGACCCGCTGAGGAAGCGGTCGATCTGGTCGCGGGCGTCGTCGACGGCGCGGCTGCGCATCTCCAGCACCGCGAACACGGAGAGGCCGAAGACCACCACGATGAACAGCGTGGCCAGCGCAAGGGTGGACGCGGCCAGTTGCCGCGGCGGGCTGCTGGTCGACTTCATGGCGTCCGCGCCGCCTTGCCGTCGACCACGGGCGCAATCGTGCGCTGCCACAGCCGCGTGCACTCGGTACCGCAGCGCTGCAGCCAGTTGACCAGGATGGTGGAGCGGAGGATCTGGCGGCGCAGGCGGTCGTCCTCGGCGGTGGGCGCGACGGCCACCATGGCGCCGGGCGTGCCGCCGTCGCAGGGACCGGCGCCGGTGTTGCAGGCGACGGCGAGGTCGGTGTCGCGGATGGACTGGTCCCAGATGCGGCGTTCGAGCTGCGGCAACTGCTGCTCCAGCACGATGCGCAGGTCGGCCGGGAGCACCGCCCAGGCGTCGGCATTGGCGCCGAAGATGGCCAGGCCCCAGTTGATCGGCATGGTGAAAAGCGAGCGGGTGATGCGGTGCAGCCCCAGGGTGTTGCCCGAGGCCCCGCCGGTGATGGCGCAGTCGGTGTTGCCCGAGGTCATGTTGCTCATGAGTGCGGCGAAGGCGGTCGGCACCGGGGTGCCGCCCAATGCCTGAACGAAGTCGGCCTGGGTGCCGCTGGAGACCCGGATGCGCCGGCCCTTGAGGTCGGTCAGGCCCTTCATCGGCGTGGCACAGAATATGACCTGCGCCGGGTAGATGTACATGGCCAGCAGCTTCACGTTGAAGCGCTCGCGCAGCATGCGGTCCATCTCGGGCCGGAAGGCATCGACCACCCGCCGCAACGTGGCGGCATCGGCGCTGAGGCCGGCCACGTCGGGCAGGGCGAGGGCCGGATGCTCACCGCCCACCTGGCTGAGCAGCACGGTGCCGAAAGGCACCACGCCGGTCTCCAGCAGGGTGAGCATCTTGTTGCCGGGCACCCCGGCCTGGTCGAAGGGCGCAATGGTCGCGGCCACCCGCCCCTGCATCAGCCGGGGCAAGGTCTGCGTCCAAAAGGGCGCCTCGTGCTGCGTGTACTGGGCAACCCCCGCCAGGCCCCCCACGACCCGCAACTGCAGGGGCGTGTCCTGTCCTGCCGCGGGCCAGGCGGCGGCCCAGACACAGCAAAAAAAAATCCTCAGGAAGAGGCGCATGGGGCAGAAATGAACGTGCGGCGCGCAATCAATCCCCGCATCTTGAAGAGGAATTGGCCATGTTGCAAATTGTGTCTCGACTTTAGGACTTCGCGACACATTTTTGGAAACCTTAAGTATTCGTTCTGACGTTGCGCGCGCGGCAGGTGTTGCAGACCTGCCTACACTGCCTCGTTTTCGGCATTTCCCTGCGGAACTTTCATGGACTTCCTGGCCTTGCTGGCCCTGGCCGCGCTTGGCCTGCATTTGTTGAAACGGCGCGATCAACAACGTCGCATCGCGCTGCTCGGCGCGAAGCTGGCGCCCTACCGCATCGAACCCCAGATGGAGACGCTGCTCGACGGCTATCTGCGCTGGCTGGACGAGGCGGACGAGGACCGCCGCCGGCAGATCTGGCAGACGCTGTGCGCGACGGAGGAATCGCTGGCCGAGCAGCTGCGGCGCTTCGCTGCCGACGTGGCCGGCACGGAGGCACCGCTGGCGCAGATGAGCAAGCTGCCGATGTGGCTGCCCTGGGCGCAGCCGCTGTTGTCGGGCGGGCTGCTGTTCGATGTGCGGCGCGCCTTCGCCATCCATGCGAAGGGCATCGCGGCCGTGGCGGCCAACGAGCCCGGGCTGGCCGACAAGCCGCGGGCCTTCATGATGAGTGCGGAGCTGCTTCTGCTGCAGCACACCTGCCACTGGTTCTGCCGCTCCAAGGCCGTGGCCAGCGCGCGGCTGCTGGCCCGGCACGGCACCTCGTACGAGCAGGTGCTGGCCTCGGTGTCGCCGCGCACGCGCAGCGACTACCTGGCGCTCATCGGCCGCTGATCAGACCTTTTCGAGGATCAGGGCGATGCCCTGGCCCACGCCGATGCACATGGTGCACAGCGCATAGCGGCCGCCGCCGCGGTGCAGCTGGTTGACCGCCGTGGTCGCCAGACGCGCGCCACTGGCGCCCAGCGGATGGCCCAGCGCGATGGCGCCGCCGTTGATGTTGACGCGCGCGTCGTCGTCCTTCAGGCCCAGCATGCGCAGCACGGCCAGGCCCTGGGCCGCGAAGGCCTCGTTCAGCTCGATGACGTCGATCTGGTCCAGCGAGAAGCCGGTCTGCGCCAGCACCTTCTGCGTGGCCGGTGCCGGACCGATGCCCATGATGCGCGGCGCCACGCCGGCCGTCGCCATGCCGACGATGCGGGCGCGCGGCGTCAGGCCGTTCTTCACGGCCGCCGCTTCGCTGGCGATCAGCAGCGCACAGGCGCCGTCGTTCACGCCGCTGGCATTGCCGGCCGTGACCGTGCCCTCGGGCTTGACCACGCCCTTGAGCTTGGCGAGCGACTCCAGGCTGGTGTCGCGCGGATGCTCGTCCTTGGCCACGACGATGGCGTCGCCCTTCTTCTGCGCAATGGTCACGGGCACGATCTCGGACTCGAAGAAGCCCGACTTCTGCGCCGCCACCGCGCGCTGCTGGCTGGCCAGGGCCATGCGGTCCTGCGCCTCGCGCTCGATCTTGAACTGCTCGGCCACGTTCTCGGCCGTTTCGGGCATGGAGTCCACGCCGTACTGCGCCTTCATCAGCTTGTTGACGAAGCGCCAGCCGATGGTGGTGTCGTAGACGGCGTTGCTGCGGCTGAAGGCCGACTCGGCCTTGGGCATGACGAAGGGCGCGCGGCTCATGCTTTCCACGCCGCCGGCGATCATCAGCTGCGCCTCGCCGGCCTTGATGGCGCGGGCCGCGCTGCCCACGGCGTCCAGGCCCGAGCCGCACAGGCGGTTGATGGTGGCGCCCGGCACCTCGATGGGCAGGCCGGCCAGCAGCGCGGCCATGCGCGCGACGTTGCGGTTGTCCTCGCCGGCCTGGTTGGCGCAGCCGTAGAGCACGTCGGTCACGGCCTGCCAGTCGACCTTGGCATTGCGTTCCATCAGCGCCTTGATGGGGATCGCGCCCAGGTCGTCGGTACGCACGCTGGCGAGTGCGCCGCCGTAGCGGCCGAAGGGGGTGCGGATGGCGTCGCAGATGAAGGCGTCGATGGTCATGCGGAAGGTCTCCTTGGGAATCGGATGGAAAGGGGTCGGTGTTCAGTCGGCAGCCGTGTCTTCGGCGATGGGCAGGCCCACCAGCCGTTCGAGCTCCTGCAGCGACAGGCCCGGCACGCGATCGATGCAGCGCAGGCCCTGCGGCGTGCAGGCCAGTGTCGCCAGGTCGGTGTAGATGCGCTTGACGCACGCGAGACCCGTGAGCGGATAGCTGCATTGCGCCACGACCTTGCTCGCGCCCTGCTTGGTCAGCAGGTCCATCATGACCCAGGTCTGCTTGGCCCCCGTGGCCAGGTCCATCGCACCACCGACCGCCGGGATGGCCCCGGGCTCGCCGGTGCTCCAGTTGGCCAGATCGCCCGTGGCGCTGACCTGGAAGGCGCCCAGCACGCAGATGTCGATGTGGCCGCCGCGCATCATGGCGAAGCTGTCGGCATGGTGGAAGTAGGCGCCGCCCGGCAGCAGCGTCACGGGCTGCTTGCCGGCGTTGATGAGGTCGTAGTCCTCCTCGCCCGCGGCCGGCGCCGGGCCCATGCCCAGGATGCCGTTCTCGCTGTGCAGCACCACCTCGCGGCCCGCGGGCAGATGGTTGGCCACCAGCGTGGGCTGGCCGATGCCGAGGTTGACGACGGCACCGTCGAAGATGTCCTGTGCCACGCGGGCGGCGAGCTGGTCCTTGGTTCGGCGTTGGTAGTCGGCCATCACGCCACCTCCTTCTTCTTGAAGCCGCCGGCCTGGGTGGCCGTGCGGTCGATCTTTACCACCCGGCTGACGAAGATGCCGGGCGTGACGATGGCCTCCGGGTCGAGCGTGCCCAGCTCGGCCACCTCGTGCACCGTGGCGACGGTCGTCTTCGCGGCCATGGCCATCACGGGGCCGAAGTTGCGCGCGGCCTTCCGGTAGGTGAGGTTGCCCCAGCGGTCGCCCCGCTCGGCCTTGATGAGGGCCAGGTCGCCGTGGATGGGGAGTTCGAGCACGTAGTGCTTGCCATCGATCACGCGGGTCTCGCGGCCGGCCGCGAGTTCGGTGCCATAGCCGGTCGGGCAGAAGAAGGCACCGATGCCGGCACCGGCGGCGCGGATGCGCTCGGCCAGATTGCCCTGGGGCACCAGCTCCAGCTCGATCTTGCCGGCGCGGTAGAGCCCGTCGAAGACGAAGCTGTCGGCCTGCCGCGGGAAGCTGCAGATGATCTTGCGCACCCGGCCGGCCTTGAGCAGCGCGGCCAGGCCGGCCTCGCCGTTGCCGGCGTTGTTGTTGACCACCGTGAGGTCGCGCGCACCCTGCGCGATGAGGCCGTCGATCAGCGCGTCGGGGATGCCGGCCGTGCCGAAGCCTCCGATCAGCACCGTGGCGCCATCGGGCGTACCCTGGAGCGCCTCCTCCACCGAGGCGGCGAGTTTGTCGATCATGCGGGGTTCCTTCTTCAGGGACGCCAGCCTTTGCACGGGCGGGCGCGGGTCACGGGAAAGTCGACGGGGAAAAGCCGGAAGATGTTCGTAATACGAACATTTGTTCTTAGAATGAATTCTAGCCCGCTTCCTCGACCATGCCATCCACCCCGTCTTCCACCGAAGTCCCCGAAGCGCCACGCCCCGGCGACGGTTTCGTGCAGTCCTTCGCCCGCGGCCTGCAGGTCATCCGCTCCTTCAGCGCCAGCGCGCCGCGCCAGACTTTGAGCGAGGTCGCGGCCGCCAGCGGCCTCACCCGCGCCGGGGCGCGCCGCATCCTGCTCACGCTGCAGACGCTGGGCTATGTGGAAAGCGACGGCCGCTTCTTCTCGCTCACGGCGCGCATCCTGGACCTGGGCTTCGCCTACCTGTCGTCGATGCCGATCTGGAACCGCGCCGAGCCGGTGATGGAGTCGCTGGTGGCCCAGGTCAAGGAGTCGTGCTCGGCCGCGGTGCTGGAGGGCACCGACGTGGTCTACGTGATGCGCGTGCCCACGCACAAGATCATGCGCATCAACGTCGGCATCGGCTCGCGCCTGCCGGCCTACTGCACCTCGATGGGCCGCGTGCTGCTGGCCGCCCTGCCCGAGGACGAACTGCAGCGCCGCCTGGCCGCCTCGCCCATCGCCCCGCTCACGCGCCACACGCTGACCGATCCCGAGGCCATCGCCGCGCGTATCGCCCAGGCGCGGCGCCAGGGCTGGTGCCTGGTGAACCAGGAGCTGGAGGAAGGGCTGATCTCCATCGCCGCACCGGTGCGCGACCGCGCGGGCCGGGTGCTGGCCGCGCTCAACATCAGCGGCCAGGCCAACCGGACCAGCGCCAAGGTGATGCAGGACAGCCTGCTGCCGCCGCTTCTGGACGCCGCGGCGCGGGTGTCCAGCCTGCTGTAGGGTCGCCGCCGAACCCGTAGATTTGATCTAGCGCAATACAAGCAGGGGCGGCGCTGCCCAGAATCGGCGCGCCATGCGCCCTCCCTCCCTGCCCCCGCGGCCCTCCGGGCGCCTGCGCCCGCCGCCGCGGCCCGATGCCATGGCCGGATGCGGCGCCATGCCCGCCCAGCCGCACCGGCTGGCACCGTCACCTCAGGCCTTGCCGAAGGCCGCCCCGTGAGCGCGGCGCCCTCCGCCCCACCCTCGGACTGGGGCAGCCTCCAGCCGCGGCACGCCCTGGCCGCGCCGGCGGCGGCCCCCGATGCGCGCCCGGTGCAACTGCCTCGCGCCTGGTACCTGCGGGTGGGCGCGATGGCGGCGCTGCTGCTGGCGGGCCTCACCCTCACCTACCTGCGCGCCGATCCGGCACCGGCCAGCGCGCACATGGCCTTCCTGTGCCAGCTGCTGGGCGTGCGCGAGGCCGATGCCGGCTTCGATGCGCAACTGCTTTCGCTACAGGCCGGGCGCACGGTGGACGACCGCGCGCTGTCGCAGTTCGCCACCCGGGCCGCGCAGCAGATCCAGCAGCTGCAGGCCCTGCCCGACGTCGTACCCGCGGCGGATCGGCCCGCGCTGCAGCAGGCGCTCGCCGCCCTGCGCACGGCCATGGAGGCCAAGGCCGCCGGCCTGCCAGACTTCCGGCGCAGCCACCTCGGACTGGTGCAGGCCCAGGCCGGCCTGCCCTCTGCCGCCCAGGACCTTCTGCAGGCCACCGAGAGCACGCCGCTGCAAGGGGCTGCCCGGCGCTACGTGCTCGGCTTCCTGCCGGGCAGCGGCAACAGCGACAGCGACGGCGCGGAGGCCGACGCGGCGGCCGAGGCGCTGCGGGTGGCCGCCCAGTCCGACCCCGCGCTCGCCCTGCCCGTGCAGCGCCTGCTCACCCAGGGCGACACCATCCATCGCCTGCGCAGCGCCCGCGACGGCGCGGTGGACGCCGTGCGCAGGCTCGACACCACGGCCCGCATCCAGGACGTGCAGCGCCGCTACGAGGAAAGTTGGCGGCGCCTGGACGCCGAGGCCCACGCCTGGCGCCTGGTGCTGTTCGGCCTGGCCATGCTCATGGCCGCTTACCTGAGCTGGGCCTTCCTGCAGTGGCACCGCATGCAGCGCCAGCTGGCGGGCGCCCATGGCGAACTGCAGCGACGCTACCAGGCGCAGCTGGCGGCCGAGCAGCGCCTGAAGCTGCATGCCACCGCCTTCGAGAACGCCTACGACGGCATCACCCTGACCGACGCGCGGGGCAACATCGTCGACGTCAACCCGGCCTTCTGCCGCATCACCGGCTACAGCCGCGCCGAGGTGATCGGCCGCAACCCCAGCATGATGCAGTCGGGCCGCCACGACCGCGCCTTCTACACGGCCATGTGGAAGCGCATCCTGGAGACGGGCAACTGGAACGGCGAGATCTGGAACCGCAACAAGTACGGCGAGGTGTACCCGGAGCTGCTGTCCATCTCGGCCATCCGCGACGGCCACGGCCAGGTCAGCAACTTCGTCGCCGTGTTCGCCGACATCCGGCACCTGAAGGCGCAGGAGAAGCAACTGGCGCGCATGGCCTACTACGACGCGCTCACCGGCCTGCCCAACCGCGTGCTGCTGGCCGACCGGCTGCAGCACGCCGTGGCCCGGGCCCGCGGGCGCGCCACGGTGCTGGCCGTCTGCTACATGGACCTGGACAACTTCAAGCCCGTCAACGACGGCCATGGCCATGCGGCGGGCGACCTGGCGCTGGTCCAGGTGGCGCGGCACCTGCAGGCGGCCGTCCAGCCCGACGACACGGTGGCGCGCACCGGCGGCGACGAGTTCGTGCTGCTCTTCGAGCGCAGCGACACCGAAGGCTGCCACCGCATGCTGCAGCAGGTGGTGGATGCCATCACGCTGCCGCTGCAGGTGGGCGGCGGCAGCCACACGCTCACCGGGAGCATCGGCGTCACCTTCTTCCCGCAGGACGAGGTGGAACCCGAAGCCCTGCTGCGCCATGCCGACCAGGCCATGTACCGCGCCAAGCAGGCCGGCGGCGGTCGCTTCCATGTCTTCGATGCCGAAGACGACCGCCATGCCCGCGATGTCGGCCACCATGCGCAGCGCCTGCGGCAGGCCATGCGCAACGGCGAGCTGGTGCTGCACTACCAGCCCAAGGTGGACATGCGCCTGGGCACGGTGCTCGGTGCCGAGGCGCTGATCCGCTGGCAGCATCCCGAACGCGGGCTGCTGCCGCCCGGTGCCTTCCTGCCCCTGCTGGAGGACGATGCGCTGACCATCGACCTCGGCGAATGGGTGATCGAGCAGGCGCTGGTGCAAGCCGGGCGCTGGGCAGCCGCGGGCCTGCGACTGCCGGTGTCGGTCAACGTGGCCAGCGCGCAGCTGCAGGCGGCCGACTTCATGCGCAAGCTCGGCCTGGCGCTGGAGCGGCATCCGGACGCGGCGGACCTGCTGGAGCTGGAGATCCTGGAGACCACCAGCCTGGACGACGTGGTCAAGGCCGCCCGCATCATCGAGCAATGCCACGCCCTCGGCGTGCATGTGTCCATCGACGATTTCGGCACCGGCTATTCCTCGCTCACCTACCTCAAGCGCCTGCCCGCGCGCACCATCAAGCTGGACCAGAGCTTCGTGCGCGAACTGCTGGAGGACAGCGACAACCTGGTGATCGCGCATGGCGTGATCCGGCTGGTCCACGCGCTGGACCGGCGGGTCATCGCCGAAGGCGTGGAAAGCGAGGCCCACGGCCGCCTGCTGCTGCAGATGGGCTGCGACCGCGCCCAGGGCTACGGCGTGGCTCGCCCCATGCCGGCGGCCGACCTGCCGGCATGGGTGCAGGTGTGGCAGCCGCCGCAGGTCTGGCGCGACTGCGCGCGCGTGCGCTGGACGGACGAGATCTATCCACTGCTGCTGGCCGAAGTGCAGGCGCGCGGCCACCTGCAACAGCTGCGCCATGCGCTGCAGCACGGCCGGCGCCTCACGAGCCCCGTGATGCCGCCGCTGCCGACCCTGCCCGACCCCGCCGCAGCACCCACCCTGTCCGCCGTCGACCGCCTCGCGCTGGTCGAACGGGTGCGCCAGGAGCACGCCATCGTGCGCCGGCACAGCGACGAGGTCGGACGGGCGCTTGCTCTGGGAGCGATCGACGAAGCCCGCTCCCGCGTCGACACCTTGCAGGCCGCGCATGCGCAACTGCTGCGGGCCCTGGCCGACATGCAGTTCGCGCTGGCCTCGCCTGCCACCGCGCGACAGGCCGTGCCCGGCTGAAAGCCGGGCGCGCGGTCAGGATCGTTCGAACAGCAGCACCGCGTTGGAGCCGCCGAAGGCGAAGGAGCTGCTGACGGCCGCCCGCAGGTCGGGCGCATCCAGGCCGGCCGCCGGCACCAGGTTCAGGCCGAAGGCCGGATCGGGCTGCTCGGCATGGGCATTGGGCGGCAACTGGCCGTTCTTGACCGCCAGCACGGTGATGGCCGCCTCCAGCGCGCCGGCCGCACCCAGCAGGTGGCCATGCAGCGCCTTGGTGGAGCTGACGCGCAGCGCGCCGATGGCATCGCCCCAGACGGCACTCAGCGCCTCGGCCTCGACGCCGTCGCCGATTCGGGTGGCGGTGCCATGGGCATTGCAGTAACCGACATCGGACGGCTGCAGGCCGGCCACCTGCAGGGCGGCGCGCATCGCGCGGGCCTGGCCGGCCGCGTCGGGCTTGGTCAGGTGGGTGGCGTCGCAACTGTGGCCCCAGCCGGTCAGCAGGGCATGCGCCGCGGCGCCGCGCGCGCGGGCGCGCTCGGCCGATTCGAGCACCAGGAAGGCCGCACCCTCGCCCAGCGCGAAGCCGGCCCGGTCGGCCGCGAAGGGCCGCACGGCGCGCGATTCCTCGCCGGGGACCACCGGCGCCAGCGTCTGCATGGCCTGCCAGGCCAGCACCACGCCGGGAACGATCAGCGCCTCGCTGCCGCCGGCGATGGCCACATCGACCTCGCCGCGCTGCACCGCCTTGGCGGCCTCGGCGATGGCCACCGCCGACGAGGCGCAGGCCACCGAATAGGTGAACACCGGCCCGCGCGCATTCAGCCGCATCGCCACCTGCGACGCCGGCGCGTTGGGCATGAAGGCGGGAATGGTCAGCGGAGGCACCCGGCCGTTGCCGCGGTAGGCGGCCTCCAGCGCCGTGGCGCCGCCCATGCCACAGCCGCCGTAGACACCAAGGCGCTCAGGCGCCACATCGCGCAGTGCGCCGGCATCGCGGACGGCCATCTCGGCGGCGGCGACCGCCAGCTGGCTGACCCGGTCCACGCCGGGCAGCTGCAGCTTGGTGAACCAGCGGGATTCGTCGAACTGCAGCGTGGCCGCGGCGGCGGGCTTGGGCAGGTCGGGAAAGACGGGCCGGATGGCGGATTCGCCCCGCATCAGGGCCGCGAACATGGCCTGGGCGTCCTCGCCATGCGGCGAGACCACGCCCAGCCCGGTGATGGCGACCTGCGTCACGAGGCCTGCTTCGCGGCCGCCTCGGCACGCGCCTTGTCGACCACCGCGGCCAGGCCGGCGAGGGTCTCGATGCTCGGATCCGGATCGGGCATGGAGATCTTGAAGCGGTCCTCGATCTCGAACAGGAATTCAACCAGGGCGAGGGAATCGAGCCCCTTGTCGCGCATGGACTCGTTCGGGTCCAGGGTGGCAGGGTCGATGCCGTATTTCTCCTGGATCAGATCCTGCAATTCCTTCAGCGAGCTCATGAGTCTTGTGTCTGTAATGTCAAATTTCATGATAGCCGTTCGATCCGCGGGGCCTCGTCCGGCTCGCGCCAGCGCCACCGCAGCGAGGCCGCAGCAAACACCAGGCCCAGCGCCGTGCCGCCCACCACGTCCCAGGCCACATGCTGCCGGGTGGCCAGCGTGGACCAGGCGATGGCCAGCACCCAGGCCAGGCTCGTCAGCCGAAGCGCCGCCGGCGCCCCCACGCGCCGCAGCAGGTGCTCGATCCATACCGCCGTGAAGACGGAGATGGCCACGTGCATCGACGGGCAGGCATTGCCCGCCGCGTCGATGCCGGCCAGCAGCGCGAAGCCGGGCGCATCGGCGCGGTCCAGCGGCAGCGGAGGAATCTGCGTGGGCCACAGGTAGAAGATCATCAGCCCACAGGCGCACAGCGCCCCCGCCCAAACGCCATAGACCAGAAGCGGCATGAAGCCGCGCAGCAGCCCCGGGGCGATGCCCACGTACAGCCACAGCGACAGGTAGGGCACCAGCGCAAGGGGCTCGAAGGGCACCCAGGCATCGACCCAGGTCAGCGGCATGACCAGGGGTGGCCGCGCCGGGTGGCGCAGCAGGTAGAAGTAGCCGATGAAGAACACCCACACCCAGATGGTGGTGCCGACGATCTTGAGCGGGGCGCGCTCGCGCATTCGGGAGCCCAGTTCGCGGGCCCAGGGGGGCAGGTTGGTCATCCGGACGGTGAAATGGGGAATCCGCGATCTTGCCTGATGCGCAAGACAGCCCCGCGGCGGCAGCGTGGTGGCCGGTGCTAACCTCGGCAGGATGTTCAATCCCACCCAGGAAGACGTACGGCGCTTCTTCTGCGCCGTCCACGCCAAGCACCGCGCCGGCCAGCCCATGGAGGCGCTCGAGATCATCGCCGCGGAGTGGATTGCGCAGCACCCCGAATACCACGCCGACCTGGCCGACGCCGACGCCGCCGTCGCCCGCGTCTACGACGGCAAGGACGGCCGCGAGAACCCCTTCCTGCACCTGTCGATGCACCTGTCGATCAGCGAGCAGTGCTCCATCGACCAGCCGCGCGGCATCCGCCAGGCGGTGGAACTGCTGGCCGCGCGCCGCGGATCGCTGCTGGAGGCGCACCACGAGGCCATGGAGTGCCTCGGCCGCATGATGTGGGAAAGCCAGCGCGCCGGGCGGCCGCCCGACGGCCACGCCTACGTCGACTGCGTGCAGCGCAAGGCGACGCGCGACTGAGCGCGGCTGCCGGATCTCCCCTCTTCCCTCCCTCGCCAAGAACGAGACATGCACAGCAAACGCCAATTCCTAGCCCATTCCGCCGCGCTGGCCGCCGGCAGCCTGCTGCCCGGCCTGGCCGGGGCCCAGGGCACCTTTCCGTCGCGCCCGATCCGCATCGTGGTGCCCAATGCCGCCGGCGGCGGCGCCGACCTGACGGCCCGTGCCGTGGGCCAGGCCATCGCCGGACCGCTGGGCCAGGCGGTGGTGATCGACAACAAGCCGAGCGCCGGGGGCATCGTGGCGGGCGAGACCGTCTCGCGCGCCGAGCCGGACGGCCACACCCTGCTGCTGATCTCCAGCGGCTCGGCCGTGAGCGCGGCACTGTTCAAGACCATGCCCTTCGACACGCTGAAGGACTTCGCGCCCATCTCGCTGCTGGCCACCTTCGACCTGGTGATCGCCGTGGCCGGCAACAGCCGCTTCAAGAGCCTGCCCGAGATGGTCAGTTGGGCCAAGGCCAATCCCGGCAAGCTCAACATCGGAACGCCGCAGATCGGCACCACGCAGAACCTGGCGGCCGAGATGTTCAAGCTCACGGCTGGCATCGACGCGCAGGTGGTGCCCTTCAACGGCACCCCGCCGGTGGTGACGGCCGTGCGCGGCGGCGAGATCGACGCCATGGTCGACATCCTGGGCCCGCTGGTGACGCAGATCTCGGGCAAGACGCTGCGTGCGCTGGCCGTGCTCGGCAAGGACCGCGCGCCCCAGCTGCCCGACGTACCCGCCGCCCGCGAGACCGGCCCGGCCTTCGCCCAGATGAACCTGAGCTCCTGGAATGGCCTGGCCGCGCCCGCAAAGACGCCGCCCGCCGTGGTGGACCGCCTCAGCAAGGAGATCCAGGCGGCCCTGGCCAAGCCCGAGTTGGTCCAGCGCCTGCGCGACCTGAACCTCACGGCGCGCAGCAGCACGCCGCAGCAGGCACGCGACTTCCTGGCGGCCGACATCCAGCGCTGGAGCGACGTGATCGCCAAGGCAAAAATCCAGAAACTTTGATCCCCCCATGCCGCTTCGCGGCTCCCCTCTCTACAGCCTTCGGCTTGGAGGGGGGCGCACCCAGAGGCCTGGCGGAGCCAGTTCCTCGGGTGCCCTGGCATGGCCTGCTCCGCGGCCGCTCGATCAGGGCAGAGGCATGCCGTCCCTTGCCAATAAGAGGAGCCGTCGCCCGCGTGGCGAGTGCGGGAATGGGCGGCCGCGCTGGCGCGTCGGCGACAGGCTGACCTAACATCCGTTGCTTTTCGGACAGCCGTCAACCGATTGCGCTGCCGTTCGGTTGAGTTCTTCGTGCCGATGACACTCCTGCCCCACCTTTCGTCCCGCCTCGGTGCGCGCGTGCGCCCGGTGGTCCTGGGTCTCGCCACCTTGCTGGCGACCGCTTCGGCCCTGGCGCAGAGCCCGGTGGCCGTCGCCACCAACGGGCCGTCGCCCGCCTACCTGGCGGCCCACGCGCGCTGGAAGGCTTCGCTCGACGCCTTCGAGAAGGCGGACAAGGCGGCCCTGCCGGCCGAGGGCGGCGTGCTCTTCGTCGGCAGTTCCACGGTGCGGATGTGGACCAACCTGGCCCAGGACTTCCGCAATTGGCCGGTGGTCATCAACCGCGGTTTCGGCGGCTCGACCATGGCCGACTGCAGCCTCTTCGTGCGCGACCTGGTGGTGCGCTACAAGCCCAGCCATGTGCTGGTCTACGCCGGCGACAACGACCTGGCCGAAGGCCGCACGCCCTTCCAGGTGCTGGAAGACTTCGCGCTGTTCGTCAACACCGTGCAGAACGAGCTGCCGGACACACGCATCAGCTACATCTCGATCAAGCCCAGCCCGTCGCGGGCCCACCTGCTGCCGAAGATCCGCGAGACCAACGACATCATCGCGGCCTACCTGCGCACCCAGGCCAAGTCGGACTTCATCGACATCTTCAACCCCATGCTGGGCGCCGACGGGCAGCCGCGGCCCGAACTCTTCCTGCCGGACCGGCTGCACATGACCGAGGCGGGTTATCGCGTCTGGCATTCGGTGATCGCCAGCCAGGTGCAGCCGACGGCCGGGGCGCAGGCGGCGACGCCCGTGCAACCCCCGCCTGCGGTGGGCGCCTCCAGCGCGGCGGCCGTACCCTCGGTGCCGGCGATGGCGCCGACGGGTGCAATGGCGACGGCCAGCCGGCCGCACTGACCGGCGACACCCGGCCGGCCCTGCGTGGGTCCGGCGGCGACATGGCCGCGGGCGGTACTCCAGCCGCCCGGCTTCAGGTCAGGCCGGCAGATCCGGCGGGCGCAATGGCCTTCGCCGACCCCAGGTCCTCGGGCGGCTGAACCGTCTCTTCGGGCGGCGCGGCATCCGCGTTCTGGGTATAGCGCGCCACGGCCCACATCCACGCCAGCACCACGGCCAGCAGCAACGTGTCGGCCCACCAGGGGCGCGAGGTCTGGCTGTCGCCGAAGATGGCCAGCACCGTCAGCACCGCCACCAGATGCGCGCAGAAGGCCGGCAGCGACGCGCGGCCCAGCGTCTCCAGCCAGCGCACGCGCGGCAGCCAGCGGGCCCAGGTCGGGCCGAAGCGGATGGCGACGATGCCCAGCGCGATCAGGTTGAGCAGGCGCAGCGGCCCCAGCTGCCACTTGTCCACCCACAGATTGCGGGCGATGTCCGCGCCGAAGGGCGCCTGGCCATGCTCGCCGAAGTGCCGCCAGTACAGCCCCACCAGCGCCACCGCCACCGCCGGCAGAACCACCGCCCAGTGCAACCGCAGGGGCCGGGCATGCGGCGCGCTGCGCGTGAAGCCCAGCCACAGTCCACCGAACCACAGGAACTGCCAGGCATAGGCATTGAAGGCGCCCATCTCGTTGAAAGGCACCGGCAGGCCCGTCAGCGCGAAGGTCCAGCCGTACAGCCATTCGCTCATCCCGTACTGCGCGCCGATCCACAGCAAGGCGCTGGCCACCATGACCGCCGGCCAGCCCCAGCGCTGATGGCGCAGTGCGAAAGCCAGCACCCAGGGGCTCAGCAGCATGAAGAAGATGTACATCGGCAGGATGTCCAGCAGCGCCGGCTCGTAGACCAGCAGCAGGCCGAAGACGAAGCCTTCACCGGGCTGCGCGAGGTACCAGGACACGAGATTGGTCACCGCCGGCTGCATGCGCCGCACGCCCAGCGCCGTGATCACGGTGAACAGGAAAAGCAGCAGCGCCGCATGCGCCAGGTAGATCTTGAGCACCCGCCGCCAGAAGGCGCTGCGCATGGACTCCACGCCGTCGCGCCGCGCATAGCGGCTGTAGACCAGCCCCGCCATGAAGGCCGACAGCAGCACGAAGCCCTCGGCGGCGGACACCCAGCCGAAGGGCTGGCCGAGCGGGTCAGTGAAGTGGGTGGGCAGGTGGGTGACGGTCATCAGCACGAGCATCAGCCCGCGCAAGGCGTCGATTTCCCAATGGCGTTTCATGAGGCGGGTGGCGGCGGTCGGGCCTGAAGCGAAACGGCTTACTGCCACCCACGCGCACGGCCTGCGGACGAGGGCGCGATTGTAGGAGGCGGCCGGTTCTGCGGCGGGTATGCCGCGGACATCCGCTAACCTGCCGGGTGCTTTCCGAGTCAGAGGGACAAGAAATGAGACTTGCACGACGCCTTCCGTCCGTCGCCGCCCTGTTTGCGGCCGGCTTGACGGCCCTGGGCGCCCAGGCCCTGCAGATCGCCAACCTGTCGCCCCAGGGCGAGGTGGCCCGCGTGCGGCAGGTGGTGGCCACCTTCGACCAGCCGGCGGTGCGCTTCGGCGATGCCCAGGCGCCCGCGCCACTCACCGTCAGCTGCGACAACGCCCAGGCCGGCCGCGGCAGCGGCCGCTGGACCAGCGACCGCCGCTGGGTCTGGACTTTCGAGGACGACCTGCCCGCCGGCGTGCGCTGCACCGCCACCCGCGTCGCCAACTTCAAGTCGCCCGCCGGCGATGCACTGGCCGGTCCGCAGAGCTACGCCTTCAGCACCGGCGGCCCGGCGGTGCGCAACCACTGGCCCAGCTACGGCAAGATCGACGAGGAGCAGCTCTTCCTGCTCCAGCTCACCGGCCCCGCCACGCCCGAGAGCCTTCAGTCCAACCTCTGGTGCGCCGCTGATGGAATGGGCGAGCGCATTCCGGTCAAGCTGGTCGAGGGCGAGCAGCGCGCGGTGCTGATCAAGGCACGCGGCGTCGAAAGCCTCGCGAAGAAGGAGCCCCTGCGCTTCGTCGCCCTGCAATGCAACCGAACGCTCACGCCCGGCAGCCGGGTGCAGCTGGTGTACGGCAAGGGGGTGGCGACGCCTTCGGGCGTCGCCAACTCGGTGGAGAAGCGCCTGTCCTTCGAGGTGCGCGAGCCCTTCGCTGTCAGCTTCAGCTGCGAGCGTGAGAACGCGCAGGCCGCCTGCCTGCCGCTTCGGCCCATGATGCTGAGCTTCAACGCACCGGTCACCCGCAAGCTGGCGGGCCAGATCGAGGCCAAGGGCGGTGGCAAGACCATCAAGCCGGTGCTGGAGGACAACGGCGGCGGCGACGACGCGGTGGTCGATTCGGTCACCCTGCCCGCGCCCTTTCCCGAGCGCACCGAGTTCACCATCTCGCTGCCCCGCGGCTTCCAGGACGCCTCTGGCCGCACGCTGGGCCAGGAGGACGGCTTTCCGATGAAGACCGCCACCGGCGCCATGCCGCCACTGGCCAAGTTCGCCGCCTCGCCCTTCGGCGTGGTCGAGCGCCTGGCCGAGCCGAACGGCGTGGCGCTGATGCCGGTGACCGTGCGCCGCGTGGAGCCTGCCCTGCGTGTGGAGGCGCTGACGCCCGGCAAGGTGAGCGACCTCAATCCGAAGACCGACGCCGAGATCATCGCCTGGTACCGCAAGGTGCAGCGCTACGACCAGACCACGGTGGCGCGCGACGAGGCCCGCCGCGACAGCCGCGCACCGCTGCCACCGGTGGTGGACCGGGACAACGCCAAGCGGGTGGAGACGCGCGCCGTCTCGCTGCTGACCAGCCAGGCCGGCGCACGCCAGCTGGACATGCCCAAGTCCGATGCCGCCGACGACCGGCCCTTCGAGGTGGTGGGCATTCCGCTCACGCCCGGTTTCCATGTGCTGGAGATCGCCTCCCGCAAGCTGGGCGAGGCCCTGCTGAACGAGGAGTACGGCGCCAACCGCACGATGTACGTGCGCACGACGGCGCTCGCCACCAATCTGGCGGTGCACTTCAAGCTGGGCCGCGAGAACAGCCTGGCCTGGGTCACCACGCTCGACAAGGGCAAGCCGGTGGCCAATGCGCAGGTGCGCGTGTCGGACTGCCTCGGCAGGGAAATCGCCACGGCCCGCACCGATGCCAACGGCCTGGCCCGTCTGGCCGACGTGCCCTCCGAGCCGACGAGCTGTTCGGGCGAGGACGACTACTACAGCGAGGCCGCCTGGTTCGTCAGCGCCCGCGCCAAGGACGACAAGGGCGTGGAAGACCTGGCCTTCGTCTGGAGCAACTGGCAGCGCGGCATCGAGCCCTGGCGCTTCAACGTGCCCACCAGCATGGACGCGCAGCCCGACGTGGTGGCGCATACCGTGCTCGACCGGCCGCTGCTGCGCGCCGGCGAGACGGTGTCGATGAAGCACCTGATCCGCACCCAGACGGCGCAGGGCTTCGGCCTGCCGACGGACCGGCCGGGCCGACTGGTCATCACGCATGTGGGCAGCGGGCAGGAGTTCACCCAGCCGATCAACTGGCGCTCCACCGGCACCGGCGGCCTGAGCGCGGAGAACAGCTTCCAGGTGCCGCCGGCGGCCAAACTGGGCGTCTACCAGATCGAGCTGCGGAGTGGATCAGCGCCGCAGCGCGGCGAGGCCGAGGAAGACGGCGATCGCAGTGGCCGCAGCTATTCGACCGGCCAGTTCCGCGTCGAGGAATTCCGCCTGCCGGTGCTGGAAGGCCGCGTGGCGCCCGCCGACAACAAGCCGCTGGTGGCCGTTACCAGCCTGCCGGTGGCGGTGCAGGTGAACTACGTCTCGGGCGGTCCGGCCACCAACCTGCCGGTGCGCGTGTCGGCCATGGTGCGCGGCATGGTGCCGAACTACCCGGACTTCGACGGCTTCAGCTTCTCGCCGCCGCGCAAGGCCGAGGAGCGCTCATCCAACAGTGATGAAGAACAGCCCGAATCCACGCAGGACACCCGCGTCGTCGCCGACAAGCTGCCGCTGACGCTGGACCGCAGCGGCGCCGGCCGCGTCAACGTCGACAAGCTGCCCGCCACGGCCGACACCGGCCCGCGCGAGCTGCTGCTCGAAGCCAGCTATGCCGACCCCAACGGCGAGGTGCAGACGCTGCGCAGCACGCGCACGCTGTGGCCGGCCGCCGTGGTCGCGGGCATCAAGACGGAGGGCTGGGTCTCCACCGACCGGCAACTGCGCTTCCAGGCCCTGGCGCTGGACCTGGCCGGCAAGCCGCAGCCCAACGCCAAGATCAAGGTCGAGGCCGTGGCCCGCATCACCACCACCAGCCGCAAGCGGATGGTGGGCGGCTTCTACACCTATGACAACAAGACCGAGGTTAAGCCACTGGGCACCGTGTGCAATGGCCAGACCGACAGCCGCGGCCTGCTGCTGTGCGAGGCGCAGATCAAGGAGGCCGGCGAGGTCGAGCTGGTGGCGACCGCCACCGACGGCGAAGGCCGCGCGAGCCGGGCCGCCGGCTCGGTCTGGGTGACCAAGCAGGGCGAGCTGTGGTTCGGCGGCGAGGACAACGACCGCATCGACGTGCTGCCCGAGAAGAAGAGCTACCAGCCCGGCGAGGTCGCCAAGTTCCAGGTGCGCAGCCCCTTCCGCTTTGCCACCGCGCTGGTGTCGGTGGAGCGCGAGGGCGTGCTCGACACCCAGGTGGTGCAGCTCAACGGCCAGGACCCGACGGTCAACCTCACCATCAAGCCCGAATGGGGCCCGAACGTGTACGTGAGCGTGCTGGCCCTGCGCGGCCGGCTGCGCGAGGTGCCGTGGTATTCCTTCTTCAGCTGGGGCTGGAAGGCGCCGCGTGAATGGTGGACGGCCTTCTGGGTCGAGGGCCGCGAGTATGTGGCGCCGACGGCGATGGTGGACCTGTCCAAGCCGGCCTATCGCCTCGGCGTGGCCGAGATCCGCGTCGGCACCGAGGCGCACCGCCTGGATGTGGAGGTGGCCACCGACCAGCCCAAGTACACCGTGCGGGGCAAGGCGCAGGTGACCATCACCGCCCGCCTGCCGGGCGGCAAGCCGGCGGCGGGCGCCGAGGTGGCGCTGGCCGCCGTCGACCAGGCGCTGCTGGAACTGATGCCCAACGACAGCTGGAAGCTGCTGGAGGCGATGCTGCAGCGGCGCAGTTGGGGCGTGTCGACCTCGACGGCGCAGATGGAGATCGTCGGTCGCCGACATTACGGCAAGAAGGCCGTGCCTGCGGGCGGCGGCGGCGGCAAGGCGGCGACGCGAGAGCTGCTGGACACGCTGCTGCTGTGGAACCCGCGCGTGGTGCTCGACGCCAACGGCCAGGCCACGGTGACGGTGCCGCTCAACGACGCGCTGACCACTTTCCGCATCGTGGCCGTCGCCGACTCGGGCACCAACCTGTTCGGCACCGGCGAGGCCACCATCCAGAGCACGCAGGACCTGCAGATCATCAGCGGCCTGCCGCCCCTGGTGCGCGAGGACGACCAGTTCCGAGCCCAGTTCACGCTGCGCAACACCACGGCCAAGCCGATGAAGGTGGAAGTGGCGCCGCGCGCCACGCTGCTGACGCTGGCGCCGCGCACGGTGGACATCCCGGCCGGCGAATCGCGCGAGCTGGCCTGGGACGTGACCGCTCCCGCCCAACTGGGCCAGACGCGGGCCGAGGCCATCCTGTGGGAGATCGAGGCCCGGGACGTTTCGGGCAACGCGCGCGACGCGCTCAAGGCCAGCCAGCGCATCCTGCCGGCCGTGCCGGTGACGGTGCAGCAGGCCACGCTGGCCCAGGTGGACGGAATGTTCACGCTCGACGTGCAGGCGCCCGCCGGCGCCCTGCCCGGCCGCGGCGGCATCCAGCTGGCGCTGCAGCCGCGGCTGGCCGAGGGCCTGCCCGGCGTGCGCGACTGGTTCGCCCGCTATCCCTTCGCCTGCCTGGAGCAGAAGACCAGCAAGTCCATCGGCCTGCGCGACGGCAAGCTGTGGCAGTCGGTCGCGGCGCAGATCCCCGGCTATCTGGACGGCGACGGCCTGGCCAGCTACTTCCCGCCACAGGGCGGCGACGCCAATCGGGGCAGCGACATCCTGACCAGCTACCTGCTGGCCGCGACGAACGAGGCCGCAGGCATCGACCCTGCCTTCGCCCTGCCCGACGCCGTGCGCACGCCGATGGAGAACGGCCTGATCGCCTTCGTCGAAGGCCGCATCCAGCGCGACTTCTGGAGCCCGCGCAAGGACCTGGACGTGCGCAAGCTGGCCGCGCTGGAGGCGCTGTCGCGCTACGGCCGCGCCACCGGCGCCATGACGGGCAGCCTCACCATTGCGCCCAACCAGTGGCCCACCAGCGCGGTGATCGACTGGATCAACGTGCTGCGCCGCGTGAAGGACGTGCCCCAGCGCGAGCAGCGCCTGCGCGAGGCCGACCAGGTGCTGCGCGCCCGCCTTTCCTACCAGGGCACCAAGCTGATCTTCAGCACCGAGCAGGACGACTACTGGTGGTGGCTGATGGCGGGCGGCGACGTCAACACCGCGCGTCTGCTGCTCACGGTGATGGACGACCCGGCCTGGAAGGACGACCTGGGCCGCATCGCCGCCGGCTTCATCGGCCGCCAGCAGCGCGGCGCCTGGAACACCACCACCGCCAACCTGTGGGGCGGCCTGGCGCTGGAGAAGTTCAGCCGCGCCTTCGAGAGCGCGCCCGTGACCGGCACCACCGGCGCCACGCTGGGCGACGCCAAGGCGCAGGTGGATTGGGCCCGCGTCGAGCGCATCAAGGCCAGCGACCCGACCGGCGCGCCACACCAGGCCAGCGCCATCGGCGCCCCGGCCGCCGCCGGCATGCTGCGCAACAACACCATGAGCCTGCCCTGGCCGGCCGGCGAGGGTCGCGGCACGCTGCTGGTCACGCAGCAGGGCAGCGGCCGGCCATGGCTCACGGTGCAGTCGATGGCCGCCGTGCCGCTGACGGCGCCGGTGGCCGCGGGCTACAGCATCAAGAAGACCATCACGCCGGTCGAGCAGGCCAACGCCGGCCGCTACAGCCGCGGCGACGTGCTGCGCGTGGCGCTGGAGGTGAACGCCAGCACCGACATGACCTGGGTGGTGATCAGCGACCCGATCCCCGGCGGCGCCACCATCCTGGGCAGCGGGCTGGGCCGCGATTCGCAGATCGCGACGCAGGGCGAGAAGTCGGCGTCCGGCCGCGCCGCGCCGGCCTTCGAGGAGCGCAGCTTCGAGGCCTTCCGCAGCTACTACGAGTACCTGCCCAAGGGCGTGGTGAAGATGGAGTACACCGTGCGCCTGAACAACGCCGGCGACTTCGCCCTGCCGCCCAGCCGCGTCGAGGCGATGTACGCGCCGGAGATGTACGGCATGGTGCCGAATGCGCGGATGAAGGTGGAGGTCAAACAATGAGCGCCAGCCCGGCCGCTCCGAAGTGCGCTCGCGCCGCAGCGCGCCAGCGCGGAGGCTTTTGAATGTCCATCGAACTGGAACGCGACCAGCGCCAGGAGGCCGTGGCCTCCATCGAGCGCTACTTCGCCGAGAACATGGAAGAGCGCATCGGCAACATCGCGGCCGGCGCCCTGCTCAACTTCTTCCTGGAGGAGATCGGCCCGCTGGTCTACAACCAGGCGGTGGCCGAGGTGCAGGAGCGCCTGGGTCGCCGCGTGGCCGAGATCGACCTGGAGGTGCACGAGGACCCCTTCACCTACTGGCAGAAGCAGGGCAAGGCCAAGCGCAAGTAGGCGAGGAACAAGGGAAAACGGGCGCGCTGGGATAATCCGCGCCCACCATGTCGCTCCTGCCCCACCAGCTCGAACTGCTCTCCCCTGCCCGCGACGCCGACATCGGCATCGAGGCCATCAACCACGGCGCCGATGCCGTCTACATCGGCGGCCCGGCCTTCGGCGCACGGGCCGGCGCGGGCAACGACATGCAGGGGCTGGAGCGGCTGATCCGCCATGCGCACCGCTTCGGCAGCCGCATCTTCATCACGCTCAACACGATCCTGCGCGACGACGAGCTCGAAGCCGCACGCCGCATGGCCTGGCAGGTGTACGAGGCGGGGGCCGATGCGCTCATCATCCAGGACATGGGCCTGCTGGAGCTGGACCTGCCGCCCATCCAGCTGCACGCCAGCACGCAGACCGACATCCGCACGCCCGAGAAGGCGCGCTTTCTGCAGGACGCCGGCCTCTCGCAGATCGTGCTGGCACGCGAGCTGACGGTGCAGCAGATCGCCGCCGTGCGCGCCGCCACCGACCCCAGCCGCTGCACCATCGAGTTCTTCATCCACGGTGCGCTGTGCGTGGCCTACAGCGGCCAGTGCTACATCAGCCATGCCCACACCGGCCGCAGCGCCAACCGCGGCGACTGCTCGCAGGCCTGCCGCCTGCCCTACCAGGTGCTGGACGATGCGGGCCGCTTCGTGGCCCACGACAAGCATGTGCTGTCGATGAAGGACAACAACCAGTCCGACAACCTGCGCGTGCTGATCGACGCCGGCGTGCGCAGCTTCAAGATCGAAGGCCGCTACAAGGACATGGCCTACGTCAAGAACATCACGGCGCACTACCGCCGCCTGCTGGACGAGATCGTCGAGGAGCGCGAAGGCGGCGCCGCGCCGCTGGCCCGCGCGTCGAGCGGCACGACGCGCTTCTTCTTCACCCCCGACCCCGAGCAGAACTTCAACCGCGAGTTCACCGACTACTTCGTCAACGGCCGCCAGCAGGACATCGGCGCCTTCGACACGCCCAAGAACCCGGGCCGCGCCATCGGCTGGGTGACGCAGACCGGCCCCAACTGGTTCGAGCTGGAGACCGCCGACCACGCCGCCGTGCTGCACAACGGCGACGGCCTGTGCTACTACGACCTGCAGCGTGAGCTGGTGGGCGTGGCCATCAATCGCGCCGAGGCGGTGGGCAAGCCTGGCGCCGGCAAGTGGCGCGTGTTCCCCAAGGACCCGATGGAGGGCTTCAAGGACCTGCGCCGCGGCACCGAGCTCAACCGCAACCGCGACATGGACTGGGTGCGCATGCTGGACAAGAAGTCGAGCGAGCGCCGCATCGGCCTGTGGGCCCACCTGGCCGAGACGCCAAAGGGCTTTGCGCTCACGCTGACCGACGAGGACGGCTTCGTCGGCGCCGCCGACATCGCGCTGCCGCACGAGGCGGCCAGCGATGCCGCCCAGGCCGAGGCCAGCCTGCGCGAGCAGCTGGGCCGCTTCGGCAACACCGTGTTCGAACTCATCGACCTGCAGCTGGCGCTGTCGCAGCCGTGGTTCGTACCCGCCTCGCAGCTCAATGCCCTGCGGCGCGAGGCCGTGGAGGCGCTGGAGTCGGCCCGCGCCGCGGGCTTCCAGCGCCTGCCGCGTGCCCAGCCGGTGGAGCCGCCCGCGCCCTATCCCGAGGATTCGCTGAGCTACCTGGCCAACGTCTTCAACCAGAAGGCCCACGACTTCTACGCCCGCCACGGCGTCAAGGTGATCGATGCGGCCTATGAGAGCCAGGAAGAGGAAGGCGAGGTCAGCCTGATGATCACCAAGCACTGCGTGCGCTTCTCGCTGAGCCTGTGCCCCAAGCAGGCCAAGGGCGTGATCGGCGTCAAGGGCACCATCAAGGCCGAGCCACTGCACCTGGTCAACGGCAAGGAGAAACTCACGCTGCGCTTCGACTGCAAGCCCTGCGAGATGCACGTGGTGGGCCGCATGAAGCGCTCCGTGCTGCAGCAGCAGCGCAAGGAGATGGAGGCGGTGCCGATGCAGTTCTATCGCACACGGCCGGTGCCCGGCATCGGGCACTGACCCGCGACGGCCGCACCGGCCGATCCTGAGGGAAGCCGGGCCGCGGCGCAGAGCGGGCTCAGAGCCGCTTCACCGGCAGACCGGCCGGGGGCCGCAGCGGCGGCTTCACGCGTCGCGAGGGCAGCGGGAGGTCGGCAGGCAGGGCGTCAATCTCCGCGTCGCTCAAGTGCGGCAGTGCGCGCGGCGCCTGCGCACCATCGACCACGGCCGGCCCGGGACTGGCCGGCCCGAGCGGCGGCGCCACGCCGGGGCCGGCAGTTGGCGGCCATGCGGGTGCGGCGGGCTCCGGTGCGGGCACGGGGGACATCGGCGGGGCAGGCATCCAGCCATAGGCGGCCAGGGCGCCGCGCAGCACCTCACGCAGCTCGGCCGCATGGTGCGCATCGCGCTCCGCCTGTTCGCGCGCATGGAACTCCAGTTCGACCTGAAGGGCCTGCTGCACGCTCTGCGGCAGGCGTTGCTGTTCCTGGCGCAGGGCGGCGATCTGCGCGGCGAGGCGCTCTTCCACCATGCGTGCGGCACCCGCCTGCAGCTTGCGCCAGAAGACGGCCAGGGCGAACGCCGCCCCCAGCGCGCCGCCTGCACCGGTCAGCAGCAAGCCCAGCGCGATGATGGCGCCTTCGTCGAGGTTCATGGCCGGCCTCCCCGTGACGTCTCCTGTTCGTCGGCGGCCTCCCACTGGCGCAGCAGGTCCAGCGGCACCCAGTCGGCCACCTCGCTGAAGCGCCGCCCGACCATGCGCTCCGCCTGCCGCAGCAGCGCCGAGACGGGGCTGCTGGGTTCATGCAGCTCGAACCAGTCGCGCACCTGGCGGATGGCGGCGAGCGCATCGTCGCGCGTGACCGGTCGCAGGCCCGCGGCCAGCGGCGGTCGGCGCAGGTCCACCACGGCGGGCGTCGAGGTCGCCGCCGGCGAAGGCGGCACGGCGGTCACGGCTTCGAGTTCATCGGCCGCGGGAACGAAGAGCGCCAGCATGCGCTGCAGGGGCAGGAGGTCGGGCGCCTGCTCGCCCAGATGGCTGCGGCACCAGGCCGCGATGGTCTGTACATGGCGGCAGGCGGCGGCCAGCTGGTGCACCGGCACGTCAGGATCCCCCACGGCCGCCCGGCGCAGGGCGGTCAGTTGTCGGCGCACCGACTCCGGCGACCGTGCATCCTCGGGCCGCGGCACCGCCAGGGCCCGCTCCACATCGCGCACGGTCAGGCGCACGCCGGCCCCGGTGTCGAGCGCGATCTCGCGCACGTCGCCCACCAGGCCCTCCGGATCGGCCAGTGCCGCCAGCGCATTGGCGCGAACCGCCGGCTCGGCCTCGCCGTCGATGACCGGCTGCGGATGGATCGTGTCGGGCCAGGCACGCAGTGACTGCACCAGCATGTCCAGGCCCTGCAGCAGCCCCGCCGCCTGGCCCAGGCGGGTGCGCGCGCGGGTGAGGCAGATGATCAGGTGCAGGTCCTTGGTGCGCAGCAGCAGTCGGCGGCAATCGCGCTCGACCTCGGCCCAGTTGGGGCCTTCGGGCGTGTCGACGAAGCTGCCGTATTGCGCCTCGCCCCGCGGCTGCAGGCGCGTCCAGAGCATCGCGTACTCCGGGTCGTACTCCAGATTGGGACCGCAGGGTTCGACGTCGCTGACGGGCAGCAGCCAGTCGGCCGAGGCGCCGAGGACATGGCGAGCCCCGGCCAGCGGCGCGGAGTGGGGGACGGCGAGGGTCATGGGAAGGAAACGGAAGAACGTAGAAATGAGGCGGCGCCGGTCAGTCCGGGAGGTAGCGTTCGGGCTCGAAGATCATTCCCACGGCGTGGTCCTTCTCGGGCCCGGCACGGGATGCCACGCGCGGCCGGCCCCGCGGCGGGGATGCGTCATGGTCGGGACCCGCCGCGCCGGTGGACGGCGCGGGCATGCCGGCAAGGCCCAGCCAGGTCGTCCAGCCCAGGCGCTCGCCTTCTTCCAGCCGGGCGGGCGGCGCGCTGTCGCGCAGGACGCGCAACTCGACCTCCCAGGCGAACTCGAAGCCGACGAAGCCGCGCACCCACTCGATCAGCACCGGCAGGTCGGCCCCTCCCGGCGTGAAGCGCAGGTACTGCTGCAACGACAGGGGGCCGATCACCAGCCGGAACTTGTTCTGGCGGTCGGGCACTTTCTCGCCAGCGATGGCGCCCTGGCCCAGCAGTGCGGCCTCGTTGGCCTGGCCAAGCCGACTGCAGTCCGGTTTCTCGATGTCGATCCAGTGCATCACGAACTCCTGGAGCTCGACATGCACCTTGAAGAAATGGGCCAGGGTCGCCGCCAGCCCCGCCGGGTGGCGGGTACCGCCGGCCAGGTGCGGGGCCGCCGAGAGCCGCGCATGCACAGTCAACGGTCCGTGCTGGATCTCCCCCAGTTCATGCCCGGTGAGCCACGCCACGTACCGGCTGAAGCGCTCGTCGTCCGGCCGGTCGAGCCCGGCCGCCGACTGCCCTTCGGCCCAGGCGCGGTAGACCAGGCTCAGGTAACGGTGGTGGAACAGATCGAGGAAGTCCGCCAGCGTCGGGTCGCCGAGGTTCTCCCAGCGCTCGCGCACGATCTCGGTGTAGTGCAGGGGCAGCGGACCGTTGGGCCCCAGCAGGCCCAGGCCGAAGACACGCACGGCGGGCAGCGCCGGGTTGTTGCCCCGTCGCGGATGGGCGCTCGCATAGGGCGCCGCCGTGGCACGTGCCGGCAGCACGGCTTCGGCGATCTCGCGCGGCGCAAAGGCCAGCGAGGCGCGCTGGCCCAACCGCACCGGCTCCTGCTGTGGCCGTTGCGCATGGCCGATGCGGGGCAGCGCCGGATGCAGGGCACCCAGGCGCCGAAGCAGCGGCAGGAAGCCGAACTTCCAGGGCTGACGGCTCAGGGCCTCCAGCAAGGCATGGGCACGGGCCGCGGCGGGTTGCTGTCCCATGCCGGCTGCCGGCGCCTGGTCGGTCGCTTCAGCCATGTGCCTAGACGATGCCGCGGCCGCCCATGCGCACCGGCCACTGTGCCACCAGGCCGCGCTGCATCGACTCCAGACGGGTCTGCGTGAAGACGTTGATGCTGACGTGCCGCGCCAGGTACTGCTCCAGCACCAGCCCGAACAGGTAGGGGCTGGCGCCCGAGAAGCCCTGCTCGTCCACGGTCAGGGTGCACTGCACGCCACGCCCGTACACCAGCGGACCGCTGCCGGGCAGGCGGCGGGTCACCGGCTCGATGCGCGAGCCCACCAGGCTGTCGATCTGGCGCAGCTGCGACTCGTCCGCGCCGTTCACGAACAGCCGCAGCAGGTCCCGCAGGCCCTGCGCCCCCGGACGATGGCCGATGTCCGCCAGCGGCAGGTGGTTGAAGTTGAGCTGCCGCACCAGCCGCCACGCGAACTCGCGCTCCGCGAACGGCGGCTTGGGCAGGCTCGGCGGACGGATCAGTCCCACCGCCTCCACCGGAATGGAATCAGCCACGCGCAAATCCGCGCGGCCGTTGCGTGGCATGAGCGCCGGCAGGTCGCGGTTGGTGAGCAGCGCCCGCAGCGACAGGTAGCGGATGGCCTCGGGATAGGGCGCCTCGTTCTGGTCGACGAGCGAGATGAACACCTCGGTGCCGACGTAAGGGGTGCGCGTGCCGTAGCGGCGCGCCGTGTCCGACGCGGTGCGCGCCTCGCGGCGGACGCTGAAGTAACGGCCGAGGTTGCCTTCGTCCTCGTTGAGGCTCTGGTAGAGCGGCCGGAACTCCACACCGGCCGTGGTGCGGGCCTGGTGGCCTTCGACGGACCGGATGGCGTAGACCTCGAAATCGAGCGGCCGCGAGCGATCGGGCACCACATGGAACTCGGGCTGGGCGGCATTCATCTCGAGCCGGTCGGTGCGGCGCTCGAAGAGGTTGGCCACCGGCGTGCAGAAGAGCGCGAACTGCCCTTTGTCCACCACAGCCGCCAGCGCGCCGGGCGGCCGGCTCAGCAGCACGACGATCTCCAGCTCGTTGTGCGCCACCTGCCTCACGCCCGGCCCGAGCCCCGCCAGCGAGAAGAAGTAGAAGCGCTCCGGACAGGCGAAATACTCGTGCAGCAGGTTGTGGCCGTGGAAGCTGCGCCATTCGAGCGGCAGCAGGCCCTGTCCGGGCTCCAGCCCATGGTGGACCAGGGCCTGGGACGTGACCGCATGGGGCCGCACCAGCAACTGGCCCGGCGCCCCGGTGAACGACGCCACGGCCGACGTGTGCAGCAGCTCGAACAGATGCGATGCGACCGACGGGTCGCCGCACAGGTACACCGGCAGGCTGTCGAAGCCTGCCAGGTCGTGGAAGCGCAGATCGCCCGCCGTCCTCAGGCGCAGTCGGAGCGCACCGGCCACCTGCACATGGGCCGGCAGGTGCCGCTCCAGGCCGGGCAGATCCGGTGGAGCGCCCGTGAGCCGGGCATCCACGATCTCGATCGGCCAGAGCGTGACATCCTGGCCGGACCGGAACTCGCAAGGCGTCTCCTCACCGGCCGGCACCTGTCCGTGAAAGGCCGTGTCCCGGGGCACCACGAAGCCACGCGCAAGATCGCCCTCCTGGTAGTTGGGGTGGAGCTGCGCGACCGCCATCGACGGCGTGGGCGCCAGATAGTTGGGGTAGAGCACCTCCAGCAGCCGCTGGGTGAAGCGCGGGAACTCGGCGTCCAGCTTGATCTGCATGCGCGCCGACATGAAGCAGAAGGCTTCGATCAGGCGCTCCACATAGGGATCGGCCACCTCGATGCCGAGCATGCCGAGCCGGCCTGCGATCCTGGGATGCGACGCCGCGAATTCGCGCGCCGTTTCCCGCATGTAGACCAGTTCCCGGTTGTAGTAATCGAGCAGTTGGGGATCCATGGTTCCTCACGCCACGCAGCAGGTGGCCGTCATGGGTGCCGGGTGTCCAGGGCGGGGGCCGCCGGCCGCACGGCGATCCGGCTGTTCTCGAGATCGAGCGAGCTGCGCACCGTCAGCTCCAGCGGAAAGGGCTTGCAATCGATCATGGCGTGGATCTCGAAGAGCAGCACGTTGTAGGCGTCCCGGGCCTCGTCGGTCAGCAGCGGCCGCACCTGCACGGTCTGCGGGATCAGGCGCGGTTCGTAGTCGGCGATCGCACGGCGGATGATCCGTTCGATGTCGGCCCAGCGCCGCTCGGACGCATAGCCTCCCGCCAATGCGGGCACACCGAAGTTGAGGGTGGACGACGCGGCGGCCTCATGGCGCCGGCGATCGATCAGGTCTTCGACATTGGTGGTATTGAGCAGGTAGCCGAGGTCGCGCTGCACGATGTCGCGCAACTGGGCGGGCGTGATGCCGTGCTCGGCGCCCGCGCCGGCAGCACGCCCGGGCGCGTCGTCGCGCAGCCGGTCGAAGAGCGTGGGCAGCAGCCGCCCATCGGCGCGCCAGGTGCGCTCGGCCGGCAACCGGGTGAGGCGGACACCCGGGTGCATGGCGCGCTCGCCGCGCTCGTGCGCACGGGTCTGCGGCGCGGCCATGGGCGGCTCCGCCCCGAGCCGCGGGGCCCGGAGCTCGCCGCGCGCTTGCGGCGCGGGCACGGCACCGGCCTGGGGTGCTTCGCCGGATGGGGGGTGCATGTCCTGCGCCGTCATGGCCGCTCGCCCTTGGGAGGGACCGCATCGCCGCCGCCGATGCCGTTCATCGCGCGGCCCAGTCGTACCGCACTGTCTGCGGCCAGGGCATGGTGCTCCCGGCGGGTCAGGGCGGGCAGCCCCGGGGACAGGCCCGCCACGAGCTCAGGCGCGAAGAGCCGCAGCACGTCCGGTTCACCCTCCACGGCCAGCAGGTCGCCCTCGCCCAGGGAGGGGAACTGGTCGATGAGCCTGTCCATGTCCTCCCGGGGTTGAAGGATGTCGCGCAGCAGGGCAAAGGACCGGGCTTCCTCGCACAGGGCATCGAACGAGGGCGCCTGCCCCCGCGGGTCGGGCGACGTCTCCGGCCAATCCCAAGGCCTTGGGAGCCCGGTGGGGTCGCGCACCGCCCGCACGAACTCCTCGTGCAGTTGCTCGAGCAGCGGCACGCCCGGCTGCGCCGCCCGGGCCGAAGGCTGGGCCGCAGAAGGTGGCGCAGACACAGCGCCCACTGGCCCGGGATCCAATCCGAGCAACGCCAGCCACGGGTCCTCAACCGCCGCCGACCGTACGGCGTCCAGACCCAGGACACTGAAGGGGTCCTCCGTGGCGCGTTCGGACTCGACGACCATCGGGCCAGCGACCGACGTCCCGGCGAGGTCCCGCAGGTCGAACTCGGGTTCTGCCTGGCGCCCGGCGGCGGGCCACGCCCGCGGTTCGCGCTCCTCCATCACGCCTGCGATGCCGGCGCCCTCGACCACCAGACGGACCAGGCCGATCTCGAGCTCGTCCCCCGCACGCAAGGCCACCGTCTCGCCCAGCGCCAGGCGCCGGCCGTTGAGGGTGAAAGCCAGGCCCGCCCCCCCATGGCTCAGTTGCCACTGCTGCGCCGCGGCCTGCCAGGCGAGCTGTCCATCGCCCTGCGACCCAAGGTCGGCCGCGTCTTCACCCAGACACTGCAGCACCCGTCCCACGGCCATGCCGGCCGGCTCCAGGACCAGGCGGGCATCGGCCGCCCTGCCATGGCTGTGCGTGAGCCGCAGCCGCAACGGTGGCGCCTCAACCATGCCGTCCATGCCGGCCCTCCCATAGCGATACAAGGTTCTCGGAGGCATTGACGAAGCGCCCGGCCACGTCCTGCTGCCAGAAGGCGCAGTGGCCGCGCACGCCCTGCAGGCGCCGAGGCCAGTCCGACCATGGCAGGTGCCGCACCCCATGCAGCGCGGCCGCGGGGTCGTGGAAGCCATGCGCTGGCGCGCGGACCGCCGGGGCATCCGCGGCCTTGCCTGCCGGGCCTCCGGAGCCACCGTCGCCCAACTCGCACCACAGCCGGTCGACGTGCTGCGCCAGTTGCCGCAGCTCGCAGTCGGCCCGCGCCTGGACATGCTGGGCCAGAAGCCGCGCCAGCCCAAACTGCCAGCTCCGGGGCTCATGGACGTGCCGCTCGTAATGGCGTTCGATCCAGACCCGGCGCGCCACCTGGTAGACCACGAGAGGATGCCGCCTGCCCACGCGGTCGGTCGACGGCAGGATCACGCCGAGCACGAACCGCCCCTGCGCAAACGGCACATGCCCCGGCGGCAGCACGAACGCGATGGGAATCGAGGTACGCAGGGCCCGGCCGGCATCCGGCTCGTGCTGCGAGGCCGCTCGGCCGAGTGCGCCCCTCAGCCATGCCTCCCAACCTTCGGCCTCGCCGTGGCGCACACCGTGGCGCACGAAGTCGGCATGCGCCGGCAGGCGCCCCCAGATGGCCGGCGACGTCACCGGTCGGGCATTGAAGAGGTGCGCCAACATGTTCAGCCCATCGCTCCGGGGCAGTGGAACCCGCTGAACAGATCGCTGTTGAGCGGATTCGGCTGGCTGCCGGTGCCGAGATCGAGCACCGCCTTGCGACCATCGAGCACGAACTCCACGGCCACCCTGCCGGGTGTGGCGGTGTTGACGACCCGGCCCTTCTGCATCAGCCGCAGCAGCGCCCACGGCCCCTGGGCCATCAGGGTCGAGCCCGCGGCGGAGATCCTCGGCTGGGCCGTGATCTCCGCCGAGGCGCCCCCGCGCGGCCCCGGCCATTTCACCGGCAGAGCCTCGACCGGGCCATGCACGTAGCGCTGGCCCTGGCCATCGATGTCCAGCATCAGCGCCGTGATGCTCGGCTCGAGTTCGGCGACCCGCACGTCGACCTTCCAGGCCAGCCGCCGGCCGTCGCCCTCGCGGAAGTAGAGGTCGCGGATCTGCTGGGCCCGGTAGAAGGTGTCGAGCCGGGGCCCGCCCTGCTCCAGCAGCTTGAGCAGTTCGCCGACCAGCGTCGGGCCCGTGGAGGCCGGCGCGGGCGCCACGCCATTGGCCACGTTCTCGGCCCCGACGAGTGCATTGCCGGTCGACGGTGGCTTGTATCGCCAGGGGCGCACACCCGTGTCGACGAAGGCGGCCAGGTACTTGGTGAAGAAGGCGTCCGCGGCGCCGCCTGCAGCGAAGACGGCCGTCACGTCCTCGATGGAGGCATCCTGCCCGGATGCCAGGAAGGGATAGCGTCCCTCGATACCCCGGCGGCAGGGCTCGGTCACCTGCATCGCCATCAGGCCCATGATCCGGTCGAACTGCTGCTGCGCCTGCTTCCTGAGGATCTCGGTGGCCCCCTGGTTCACCTTGTCGGCACCGCTCTGCGCCAGGGCGCTCAGCACCTCGCGAAAGGGGGCCGGCAACTTGCCGGCCTCCAGTCTCATGCGTGCGCCGACGTCGTTGCTCGTCGGGGGCAGGCTGCCGGCCGTGATGGCGGTGTCTGCGACCACCAGGACGGTGTAGAACTCGTTGATGAGGCCCAGCACGCTGTCCAGCCCCTGCCGGCCCGCACCTGCCGGCGCGACGCCAGCCGACACATCGGCTTGGCCGGTGACCACCTCCCGCAGGGCGGCGAACCGGTCGTCGACCCCTTCGCGCTCCATGCGCTCCTCGGGACGGATGCCCAGGTTGCGGCCCAGTTCGCGCGTCTTGAGGTCGAGCTGCTCGGTGGCCCGGTCCAGCAGGCTCTTGTCCTGCTGCCGCTCGGCGTCGAGCACGCGGGACAGGGTTGTCTCGCGTGCCGCCGCGCGGGCCAGGCGGGCCAGCGGCGAGTCCGGCGACGACAGCTGCCGCAGCACGGCCAGGTCGAAGCCAAGACTGGTGCCGCCTTCGCCCGCACCCACCACGCGGATGGAGTCGAGGAAGGCCGTCCAGCGCTCGGCATACTCGCTGAGGTATTGTCGGCGGACATCCTCGATGAGCACGGCGTTCTGCCTGATCCGCTCGGCCTCGGTGCCCATCGCCTTCGCTGTCGCAGCCGCGTCGGTGCGGCCCATGACCCAGGCATCCTCCTGCAGTGCCCGATCCACGAACGCCCCCAGGCGCTTGTTGAACACGGTGTGGTAGCCCGCGTAGGTGAACAGGCCCGGCACGCCCCGGTCGAGCGGTTGCCCGTCGGCACGCGAGAAGACGGTGCCGACCTGCGGCCCCACCGCGCGGATCAGGCTGAACTCCTGGGGCGCCTCGGTGGTCATGGCCGACTTCGCCCGCTCGTACACCCGCTGGGTCGACGTGTTGCCGTCGAGGAAGGCCTGGACGTCGCGGATGAGGACTTCCTTGGGAACAGCACCGGACTGCACGAGCCGGTCGCCGGAGAACAGCCGGTCCACGTGCCCCACCATCGCGGCACGCCCGCCGAAGAGGGCATCGCTGTCGCGCCGCTCCCAGTCCTTCATGACCCACTCGCGGACATCCCGCGCGCCGCCCTGCATGTAACGCTCCGGATCATGGAGGAGCTTGTAGGCACGCAGCGTGGCGTAGGCGGAACGGGTGTCCCGCTCCCGGACGCTGCGGGAGAGTTCATCCTCCATGCGGGCGATCACCACGGGAAGCAGCAGGTCGTCCTGGAGGCCCGCGTAGAGCTGCCGCGCCGCCGCCACGATCGGTGGTGCGCTGTAGAGGCCGAACTGGAAGGAGAGTGGCGGATGGTCGAGATCCAGTCCCGCATAGGCCGGCAGCGCGTGGGCGGCGTCCAGTACCGCGGGCACCTGGGCCGGGTCCACCGTCCGCCCCGCGCTCAGGCCCTGGGCGGCCAGGGCCTGCACCCGCTGCGCCATGGTGCTCAGGTACTGGCCGTTGTTCCGGAAGCTCAGCGCCATGCTGGTTCCAAGCCAGGCCAGGACGATCAGCACCAGCGCATGCCCCAGCAGTTGCAGCAGCCGGAAGCGCAGCTCCCACCGCAGATTGGGGCGGACGAGATGAGCCTCAGGGATGATGATCCGCGCGAAGACGTCGTGCAGGAAGAAGCCCCGGTGGCCCGTGGCGGCTTCCATTCCGGCATCGATGGACGTACGCCGCCCGGCGCCGGCCAGCGCCCGCCTGAGGCGGCCGAACACCGTATCGGCAGGGGGTGGCAGTGGCGTCCTGGCCTGCGCACCGCTGGTGAAGTACACGCCGCGCAGCATGGCGTGGGATTGCGTGTCGTCGAAGCGGGAATCCAGGAAGACCTCCTCCAGCACCTGCACGAGCGGCTCGCGCAGCGCATCGAACTCCTGCGGCAGCGCGAACAGACGCCGGCGATGGCCGGTGTCGAATTCCTCGATCAGGCGGCCGCGCAAGCCAGCGGACAGGCGCTCGTGCAGACGGTCCAGTTGCTCGTCCAGTGCCAGCCGCATGGCGGACTGACGGTTGCCCCCCGACACCCGCGCGGCGTCGACCTTGTCGGCCCCGACAGGGAAGGTAAAGCCCCAAGGCTGGGCACGCCCCTCCGAGGTGAGCGAGAGGAAATACTCTTCGAAACCCTGCAGCAGATCGGCCTTGGTCACCAGGACGTAGACCGGAAAGCGGATGCCCAGCGTCCTGCGCAGTTCCAGCAGGCGATCACGGATCAGGGCGGCATGGTCCACGCGTTGGTCCGGCGTGAACGTGCGCAGCTCCGCGACGCTGAGGGCGACGATGGCCCCGTTGATCGGCGCACGTGGCCGGTGCTTGCGCAGCAATGCCAGGAAGCCGGCCCATTCCTCGGTGTCCTTGCCCTTGTCGCTGTCCTGGGTCGTGTAGCGGCCGGCGGTGTCGATGAGCACCGCCTCGTTGGCAAACCACCACTGGCAGTTCAGGGTGCCGGCGCCCGACTCGAGCACGGAGACCCGGGACGCATTGCCCATCTGCCGCGAGACCGGGAACTGGAGCCCGGAGTTGAGCAAAACGGTGGTCTTCCCCGCGCCGGCGCTGCCCACGATCATGTACCAGGGCAGTTCGTAGAGATACCGCCGCCCCTCGAAGATCCGGCGAAGGAATCCGCGACGCAGACGCAGGGTCCGCAACTGCCGAAGGGCTCTTGCGACGATCTCGGACACTGTCTTCAGCTCCTCCGCGGCGACCGCCTCGCGTCGGGCACCGCTTCCGAAGTCCAGCACCTTGCGCAGGAACTCCGTGTCCGTGCGCATGGCCTGCCAGAGCCGGTAGACGCCATAGAGCAGGTAGGCCAGCAGGATGATGGCCACGATCACGACGCGCACCTGCGTCGAAGCGAGGGGCGCGACCTGGCCCACCGCGAGCAGAGGGCCCAGGTGCCAGATTGCCAGGCACAGGGCCGGGATGCCGACAAGGCTCAGCGGCCATGCGACCAGCCACAGGCTGAGCAGCACCAGCAGCATCACGATGACGGTCACGCGCGCAGCGGCGGAAGCGAGCGGCCGCGCACCATCGAACGACAGCAGCGGGCCCACGAACCAGATAGCGCAGGCCAGCGCCACCACGGTGACGAAGGCCAGCATCTGCCGCGAGAACAGGAACTTCAGGAATTGGGTGAGGGCTTGCATCGGTGACCTCCGTGGGGCGCTCAGGGCATGCCTGCGGCAGTGGAAGACGCACGCGGCGCGGCGGCCTTGTCGGCGCCGGGAACGCGCCCACCGCCACCATTCGCCTGCGCAGGCATGGCCGCCGCGGCCGCGCCTTCGGCCGACGCCTCGTCCACCACGATGTCGACCCGGCGGTTCTTGGCCCGACCCGCAGGCGTGAGGTTGTCTGCGAGCGGCAGCGTGTCACCCCTGCCCTGCACGGTGATCCGGTCGCCCCGGACGCCTCGCTGCCGCAGCACGGCGGCCACGGCCTCGGCCCGGCGCTCGCTGAGTGCCTGGTTGCTCGCGAACTCCTGGCTGCGGATGGGCACGCTGTCCGTGTGTCCGGTGACCTGCACCCTGCCCGGGACGCGCGCGATCTCGTCAGCCACCTTGTTCAGCACGGGAAGGATCGCCGCATCCAGGGTGGCGCGTCCCGGCATGAACATGGCGTCGCCGCTGAAACTCACTGCACTGCGCTGCTGGTCCTCCCTCACACTGACGAGCCCCTTGGCAATCTCGCCCGCCAGCAGATCCCGCAGCCGCAGCGAGGCCTGCGGCGCTGGCGGGGCGGCTTCCCCGACGGCCGCCCCGGAGGCGATGGCGCGGATCTTCTTCTCGACAGCGAGCGTGGACTGGTCCAGCTGATAGCGATACCAGGCGAAAAGACCCAGCGCGGCGGCGCAGGCCGCGGCGGCGGTGAGCCAGACCGGCACGCTGCGCAACAGGCCGAGCCGGCCCGGCGCACCGCCCCGCCACTGCGCCGACAGCGCCTGCGGCACCTCGCCACGGACCGCCGTGATCTGGCCCTGAAGGCGGTGGCGGATGGTCTCCAGTTGCCGGCGCCCGTTCGAAGCCGTGCTGAACCGACCTTCGAAGCCCAGGCCCAGCACCAGGTACATCAATTCCAGCAGGTCGATGTGGTCCTGCGGGCTCGCGGCCAGCCGGCCGATCAGCAGGAAGAACTTGTCGCCACCACGGATGTCGCCATGGAATTGCGCCGCCAGCGGCCGGGCGGCCCACACGCCCGCAGATCCGGCTTCGGCACCGCCCCATTGCGTACTGCTGGCGGCTTCGTCGAGGGCCGTGCACAGCGCATAGCTTGCGGCGACGGCATGCTCGTGGCGGATCTGCGCGTCGTTGCACAGCGACTGGAAGACAGCGATCTCCCGCTCCAGGAGGTCGCGCAGCACGCCCACAGCGGTGGGGTCGAGGTCGGTGTCCATGTCTGCCAGGGCACGCAACAGGGGCTGCGCGGCTTCCAGCAACGGATTCGTGGCCGCCTTGACGCAAGCGAGCCGCTCCGCTGCCGCAGGGCCGGGCGCGACGCGAAGGTGGGCCGCGCTTGGATCGCCTTCGGCGACGCCGACGGGCATGTCGTTGGGCAATGCCTCGGGACTCTCGTGATCTGTGATTTCGCCGTCACGCATACAGGGCTGTAGAGAAGAAGGGAAAGGGGCGGTGGCTCGCGGCCAGGGAGCCGGCGTTCAGGACTCGCATTCGGACCCGTCGTTGACGATGCGGTCGAACCGGCTGTTCTGGATGTGGCTGGTCTGCATACGACACGCCACCATCCGCCAGAGGCCCGTGCCCTGGCATCCGTCGATCAGCACGCGGGCCGCCAACGGGGTGCCGCGGTCGGCACGCCGCCCGATCGCGAAGCTCATGTCGGAGAAGCGGCAGCCTTCCATCGTGAGTGCCGTTCCCGCCACCAGCACCTCGCCAGACCCGATGCAGTTGCGGAAGGTGACTTCGCCGGTGCAGCCGATGCCCCGGAAATCCTGCGGCGCCGAGCCGCCTCCGGCAAAACTGCATTGCTCGAACACGACCGCCGTGCTGCCATCGCGCCCACAGACGATGGTGCGGCCCTGGCTGGCGCATTGGCGGAACCGGACTCCCTGCATCACGCCGAAGTCGTGGTCTGCACTGAGGAAGCGGCAGGTCAGGAAGCTGCAATCGCTCATGGCCGCCAAGGCGACGTTGCCACGGCCGCCAAACACGCAGTCGACGAAGCGCACACCGGTCCACGCCACCCCCATGAACGAGCCCGCGGTCATGTCGGCGCCGACGACGGTGATCCCGCCACCGCCTGCGGACAGCACCGCGTGCTCCTTGGCCATGGCCGTGATGGGTGTGGTCATGCGCGGCCTCCACCACCCAGGCCGACGGGGACCCTGGGCGCAGAGACGGGACAGGGCAGGAAGGCAAGGCTCACCGCTCTCGCACTCCCCACAGTTCGAGCCTCAGGCCCGGAAAGTCGCCCGCAAGGTGAAGGGCAAGCCCGCCGAACTTGAGCAGGTGCTCCCAGAGTGGCCCCCGGCTGTCGAGCTGGAAATAGACGAAGCCCGCGTTGAACGGAATCTGGCGCGGCGCCACCGGCAGCGACTGCAGTGCGATCCCCGGCAGATGCGAGCGCAGCAACTCCGTCAGCCGATCGCTCGGCCCCACCTTGCAGCGGGCGGCAAACTGCGCCATCAGCTGGTCGGCAGGCATCTGCGCCGACACGGCGAACACCAGGGCCGTGAAGTCCTGCAGTTGGGTGGGATCGACGCTGGCCACGCGGACCCCATGCGGCCGCTCCTCCAGACGGATGCTCTGGGCACTGCGCACCAGGACGTCGTTCAACTGGGCCTGGATGTCCAGCACCAGGTTTCGCAGCGACAGGTAGGGATCCAGGTGCTGGTAGGCCGGATGTGGCGGCGGGCGTCGCGAGCCCGTCCGGATGTACGTCGACAGCTCGCCGCTCATCATCTTCAGCGCGGCATAGACCTGTTCGGGCGAGGTCTCCCGCACCCGCGTCCAGTGCTCCAGGAGCGGCTCATAGCGGTTCAATATCTGGAGCAGCAGGAAATCGGACACCTCGGCCGCTTCGGACGACTTGCCGTCGCTGGCCGTCAGCCGCGCCGCCAGCGACTGCGCGCGCAGCCGGCACAGGCCATGCAGATGGGTGATCCAGTCCGACAGCAACGCGCTCGCGCCATAGCCGGTGACGGGCGGGATCAGGTTCTCGTCCAGGACGATGCTGCCGTCGGAGCGGATCAGCGTGACCCGCGCGAGTGGAAGGCCGATCCACCCCTCGGTCAGTTCGCGCTCCGGCAGCAGCCGCAGGCGCAGATGCGACAGCTGCACGGCCTTCGGCCCCTGGCCGAAGGAGTTGGCATCGCGCAGCTCGGTCTCGAAGACGGAGAAGCGCGCCAGCGAGCCTGCCGCGTCCGCGGAGTCCTCGAAGGTGGTCTCCTCGCCGTTGGGCGTGCGGATGGGCACACCCAGATGGATGATCTGCTCCAGATGCTCTGGACGGATGGTGAGCGGTGGCGGCAGGGGTGCCTGGGCAGGCGCCTCGAAGGGAGTGCCGTCCGCAAAGACGCCCGCCGCTGCCGCCAGCACCACCTTGCCGAGCGCCAGCGATTCCGGGTCGATGGTGTAGCGGCTGAAGCCCCAGAAGAAGGCGTTCAGGGTCGCGGCGCGACGGTGCGCCACGTACTCGAGGTAACGCTCCTGCTGCTGGAAAAGCTGGGGGCGCAGGAACAGCCCTTCGCTCCATGCCACCTTGTTGTACCAACTCATCTGCTCATCCCTGACATGTCTTCGGCGCGCTCATTCACGTTGGAGCACACGCACGCCACGTGATCCGATACGGATGTCGAGGCTGGCCTTGTTGGAAGGCAGCACGGCCCGGTACCAGGCCGCCTCGGGCGCGGGCTCGATCTTCTGGACCGCCCGCCAGTCCGAATTCACCAGGTCCTTGTAGCCCGCAACCACGCCGATGGCATTCACGTCCGGATGGGAGCGTCGCCGCAGGACGCGGGTCTCGCCAGGTTTCAGGACCATTTCGTCCCGCACGAGCAGGTCGTCGGCGAGCACGGCCTTGTCGCTGTTCTGCAGCGAAAAGTAGTCCGCGGCCAGGAAGACCGCGTCACCCTTGAGTTCGTAGAGGCGGACCATGATGGGCGCGGCACGGCCTTTTTCATCGGGGTTGACGTCCTCGGCCGCCGAGACCCTGATCTCCAGCCGCGTCTGCTCGCGCGGATAGGCAAACTGGGCCTGGGCGGGGGTGCATGGGGCCAGCACCCCCACCATGCCTGCGACCCCGCTGATCAGCGCCGATCGGACGCAAGACAGGCATGTTCTGACCGGCAGCGACAGCGCTGCGCGCACGCGGATGGCGAGCAAGTGAATACCCATGTTCGATCTGCAAGGCGAAACCACGACAGCGGAAGGACCAGACGGCCCCTCCGACACTTGGCGGAGACACGCACGGGCATCCCCGAGCCGTTGCCGACCCGGGTGCCCCGTGCGCGGGTCACATCTCCTTGTTGGCCTTGATGTCGTAGCCGGCGGTCACCGCGCCGCCGCTGCCACCCTGGGCGTTCTGCACGGCGTACTCCTGCTTCACCTTGGTGAAAGACAGCCGCACCCGTTCGCGGACCCGCAGCTCGTCGTCATTGGAGCCGTGCGGCTGCACGCTGGTGATGATGACGTCCGTGAAGGTGAACTTGAGATATTCGAGAGGGCTGCCGCCCGCCTTGCGCACCACCAGCTTGGCCTCCGGCACATGCTTGCCGGTCAGGCAGTACTTCATCAGATTGGGACTCGAGCGGTCGACGAAATGGATGAACTCGAGGTCCTCCACCGTGGCCTTGCCGGCACCACCACCAGAGCCCGAGTGCATGGTGGACTCCTGGAACACCTTCCAGTCGAAGCTGAGCACTTCGATCTCGTTCTTGTGGTCGGCGTCGAGCGCCTCGCCTTCGATGCCGTTGATCTTCAGAAAGATATCTTGAGACATGGTTTACTCCCTGGGCGGGTCGCCCTTGTTTTGGTCAATGAACAGAGGTGTGACAGCTTGACTCAGGCCGCCTCGCGCAGCGACGGCAACTTGGCGACCAACCGCAGCGACACGGTCAGGCCTTCGAGCTGGAAGTGCGGGCGCAGGAAGAACTTGGCGTTGTAGTAGCCGGGATTGCCCTCGATCTCGTCCACCACCACCTCGGCGGCAGCCAGCGGACGGCGGGCCTTCGTCTCCTGGGAGGAGTTGGACGGGTCCGCATCCACGTAATTCATGATCCAGCCGTTCAGCCAGCGCTGCATGTCGTCGCGCTCCTTGAACGTGCCGATCTTGTCGCGGACGATGCACTTGAGGTAGTGCGCAAACCGGGTGGTCGCAAACAGGTAGGGAAGCCGCGCCGACAGATTGGCATTGGCCGTGGCGTCGGCGTCGTAGTACTCCTGCGGCCGCTGCAGCGACTGCGCGCCGATGAAGGCCGCGTGGTCGGTGTTCTTGCGGTGCACCAGAGGGATCAGGCCGGCCTTGGCCAGCTCGGCTTCGCGGCGATCGGAGATGGCGATCTCCGTCGGGCACTTCATATCAAAGCCGCCGTCGTCGGTGGGAAAGGTATGGCAGGGCAGGTTCTCGACCGTCCCGCCCGACTCCACCCCGCGGATCATCGTGCACCAGCCATAGAGCTTGAAGCTGCGGTTGACGTTGACCGCCATGGCGTAGGCCGCGTTGCTCCAGACGTAGTTCCTGTGGTCCGCGCCGTCGGTCTCTTCCTCGAAATCGAACTCGTCGACGGGGTTGGTCTTGGCCCCATAGGGCAGTCGTGCCAGGAAGCGCGGCATGGCCAGGCCCACGTAGCGCGAGTCCTCGGTGTCGCGCAGCGAGTTCCACGGCGCGTGTTCGAGGTTGGAGGTGATCTTCGCCAGATCCCGCGGGTTGGCCAGTTCCTGCCACGACTCCATGCCCAGCAGGGACGGCGCAGCGCCCGCGATGAAGGGCGTGTGCGCGGCGGCCGAGACCTTCGCCATCGCGTTCAGCAGTTCGACGTCCGGCGGCGTGTGGTCGAAGTAGTAGTCGGCCACCAGGCAGCCGTAGGGCTCGCCACCGAGCTGGCCATATTCCTCCTCGTACACGCGCTTGAAGATGGGACTCTGGTCCCAGGCCACGCCCTTGTGGCGACGCAGCGTGCGCCGCACGTCGTCCTTGGAGATGTCGAGGAAGCGGATCTTCAGCTTCTCGTCCGTCTCGGTGTTCGACACGAGGTGATGAATGCCGCGCCAGGCCGACTCGAGCTTCTGGAACTCATCCTTGTGCAGGACCAGGTTGATCTGTTCGGACAGCTTGCGGTCGATCTCGGCGATCACGGCCTCGATGCTGCCGTAGGCGTCGTCGGAGATCGTGACCGCGTTGATCAGCGCCTGCTCGGCCAGGGTGCGGACGGCCGCCTCGACCGCACTGCGCGCCTCGTCGGTCTTGGGCTTGAATTCGCGGTCCAGCAGGGCGGCGAATTCACCGGGGTCGGCCAGCAGCACACTGGACTCTGCGGACTCGATGGTGTCGGTACTCATGAGCTTGTCTTTCCTGGATGGTGGAGGTGCCGCCCTTCAGCGGTCCGTCGTGGCCGGCTCGGCATCGATCTGCCTGGGTGCCGCGCTCAAGGCCTTCAGCAATGCCGGGTCCTGCATCAGCTGGTTGATCAGGCTTTCGGCGCCAGCCTTCCCGTCCATGTAGGTCTGCAGGTTGGACAGCTGCGTCCGGGCCTCCAGCAGCTGCCGCAGCGGCTCGACCTTGCGCGCGACGGCTGCGGGCGAGAAGTCCTCGATGCTTTCGAACGTGATGTCGACCATCAGCTGGCCTTCGCCCGTGAGCGTGTTCGGCACGGCGAAGGCAACGCGCGGCTGGATCGCCTTCATGCGCTCGTCGAAGTTGTCGATGTCCACGTCCAGGAACTTGCGCTCGCCCACGGGCGGAAGCGGCTGCGCGGGCTTGCCCGACAGATCGGCCAGCACCCCCATGACGAAGGGCAGCTCGATCTTCTTTTCCGACCCGTAGATCTCGACGTCGTACTCGATCTGCACACGCGGCGCGCGATTGCGCGCAATGAACTTCTGACTGCTGTTGCTCATAGGCTCCCTGCTGGTTGATGAAGAAGGCTGACGACTCAGGAACGGAGCACGCGCTCCGGCGAGAGGCTTTGCGGTCCGGGCCTGGCTGTGCCGGCAGTGCGGATCCCAGGGTGGCAGCCCGCACGCACGCTCACGCCGGCACCTCCAGCGTGCTCGCGGCGCAGCGGATGCGGATCTGCGGCGTGGCGGCGCGAGGATCGCGCGGCTCGGACGTGGATATGTCGGCGTCGATCACCACCAGCGGCCGGCCCTGCTCCAGGGCAGTGAGCCAGCAGCGAGCGAGTTCGGGCAGCAGTTCCTGCTCGATGGCGGTGATCAGGCGGCGGACACCCGCTTCATGGTTGCCGCCCACCTCGCGCAGATAAGCGGCCAACCGCGCGCTCGCCTGCATTCGGAGGCCGTGCTGTTCCTGGAGACGCCGGGCCACCCGGCCCAGTTGAAGGTCGACGATGGTCGACAGGTCGCGCGCTTGCAGGGGCCGGTAGGGGACGACGGTCACACGCCCCAGGAAGGCGGCTGGAAACACACGTCTCAGGGCCGGCATCGCGACCTCGGCGCTCAATGGCGCGTCCCCGGCGCCGGACGCCACGTCGGCGGCGTCCATCAGCGCCTCCGCGCCGACATTGCTGGTCAGCAGGATGATGCAGTTCCTGAAGTCGATGCGACGACCCTCGCCGTCCTCCATCCAGCCCTTGTCGAACACCTGGAAGAAGAGCTCGTGCACATCCGGGTGGGCCTTCTCGATCTCGTCGAGCAGCACCACGCTGTACGGGCGGCGGCGGACCGCCTCGGTCAACACCCCGCCTTCGCCATAGCCCACATAGCCGGGCGGCGCTCCCTTGAGCGAGGACACGGTGTGCGCCTCCTGAAACTCGCTCATGTTGATGGTGACCATGTTCTGTACGCCGCCATACATGGCGTCCGCCAACGCGAGTGCCGTCTCGGTCTTGCCCACGCCGGAGGGTCCCACGAGCAGGAACACGCCCACCGGCTTGTCGGGGTCGGTGAGCCGTGCCTTGGCGGCCTGCACCCGGTCGGCGATGGTCTGCAGCGCTGAGTCTTGGCCGATGACCCTTGCAGCAAGCAGCGCCTTGAGCTGGAAGACCGCCTTCGCGTCGTCGCTGACCATGCGCCCGACGGGAATGCCCGTCCAATCCGCGAGCACCTGGGCCACGACGGACTCGTCGACCTGGGCCAGCGCCAGACCTGGCCGCTCGCGGACTTGTTGGTCCAACGCCGCGAGCTCCGCCGACACTGGTGATGCCGCGCCATCCGCTGCGTCGACGCCATCGCGCAGAAGGTCCTGCCGCAAGGCACTGATGCGCTGCACCAGCGCCACCTGCGCTTCCCAGCCCTGGAGCTGCCCGGCCAGCTCGTCGCGGGCCTGCGAGAGCGTGGTACGGACTGCCTGCAGGGACACCTCGGCGGAACCGCCGCTCAACCCGAGCCGGATCTGCTTCTGCAGCAGGTCGACCTCGACCTCGAGCGACGCCACCCGGTGGCGCAGCCGCTCCACGCCGGCAGGCGGTGCGTGCATGGACAGACCCACCCGTGCGCAGGCCGTGTCCAGCAGGCTGATCGCCTTGTCGGGCAACTGGCGGGCCGGCAGATAGCGGCGCGACAGCGTGACTGCCGCACGGATGGCTTCGTCCAGGATCACCACGCCGTGGTGGCGGGCAAAGGCGTCCGCGAGGCCGCGGACCATGTCGATGGCGGCGGCCTCCTCGGGCTCGGCGATCTGCAGCACCTGGAAGCGCCGCGTGAGTGCCGGATCCTTCTCGATGTGCCGCTTGTATTCCGCCCAGGTGGTCGCGCCGATGCTGCGCAATGCGCCTCTGGCCAGTGCCGGCTTGAGCAGGTTGGCGGCGTCGCCCGTGCCTGCCTGCCCACCCGCACCGACCAGCGTGTGGACTTCGTCGATGAAGAGGATGACCGGCGGCACGGCCTTGGTGGCATCTTCGAGCAGTCCTTTGAGCCGGCTCTCGAACTCGCCCCGGACGCCCGCACCCGCAAGCATGGCCCCGACATCGACGCTCAGCAGCCGATGCTCGCGCAGTGCCGGCGGCACCTCGCCGGCAGCGATGGCCAAGGCGAGGCCTTCGACGACGGCGGTCTTGCCCACGCCCGCTTCGCCGGTGAGCAAGGGATTGTTCTGCCGGCGACGCAGCAGGATGTCGATGAGCCCGCGAACCTCCAGCTGACGTCCGACCACCGGATCGACCTGCCCGGCCCTGGCCTTTGCCGTGAGGTCGGTGCAGTAGCGCTCCAGGCCCGAGGCACCGTTTCTGGTGAGGGGGCCAGCACCCAGACCGGGTGCTGCTGCGGCATTGCCAGCGACTGCGCTCGCGCCGTCGTGAGGACCTTCACGCCCTTCGGGCGAGCCCTCGACGACCCGGGCCCAGGCCTGCGACAGCCGATCGACATCGATGCGGGCGAAGGCCGGGACGATGCGCAGCAGTGGCGCACGCCGGTCGGCCGATTGCAGGAGCGCCAGCAGCAGCCACGCACCTCGCACGCACTGGCCGCCGTACTCAATGCTGGAAATCACCCAAGCCCACTCCACCGCATCGCTGACATGGCGAGAGATGTCGGAGAGCGAGCTGGCACCAGCGGGCAACTCGGCCAGCGACGCCGCCAGGCCCGCCTCGATGTCTTCGGGCCGGAGATCGAAGTGGCGGACGATGCGGTGCAGGTCGCTGTCACCGGCCTGCCAGAGCTGATGCAGCCAGTGCGTGAGTTCGACGTAGGGATTGCCGCGCAGCCTGGCAAAGGCTGCGCCGGATTCGATGGCGCGGAACAGCGTCGTGTTCAGCCTGCCGAAGAGCGCCTTGCGGGAAACGGCCATCGCACAATGCTCAGCGGGGCGCTGTAAGGTTGTGCGTGGCGCACGCTGCCACCTTGCGCCGGGACATGCGCGGCGCCGCCATCATGGTTGTATTCACGAGATCCTCCCTGCCATCGAAACCATGCACCTCGCTTTCGGGTGCTCGCTTCGATTTAAGCCGAGATGCGCAAGGATTCGGCGCCGCGGCCCCAGTAATGAAGAGACTTCGTGAAGTAGTCCACCAGGCTTTACGCGCCGATGTGGCGAAGCGCCTCAGGCGATGTGAAGGAAGGTTGCCGCAGCGTAAGAGGGCATGGATGCGCGCGTGGAAACCGGACACATCCCCTGCGCCTGACGAAAAAAAATGCCGCCGACCTTCACAGGCCAACGGCATCGATGCGGGCCCTGGCGGACCCGGTGCCCACGCCATCCCTGGCGGATGGCCGAGCGACGCTCGAGCGCTCAGTACTTCAGCGTCGCACTCTCACGCAATTCGTCCGCGGTCGCGGTGCCGAAGCCGAAGAACTCCAGGTACGCAGGAATCATCTCGAACAGCATGTCCGTGCCCACCTGCACCTGGCAGCCGCGCGCCATGGCGGCTTTCAGGAGCGGCGTGTACTCGGTCTTCATCACCACCTCGCCGACGAAGGTGGTCGGTGCGATACGCTCCACGTCGAAGGGCAGCGGATCGCTTTCCTTCATGCCCAGCGGCGTGGCGTTCACGACCACGTCGTAGCCAGCCGGGTCGTTGGAGCCCGTGCTCACCGTCAACTGCGGATAGTGGGCGCGCAGGCGCTCGGCCAAGCCTTCGACGGACGCCGTGTTCAGGTCGAACAGCGAGAGGTGCGCCGCGCCCGCCGCCGCGATGGACGCCGCAATGGCGCAGCCCACGCCACCCGCGCCGGAGACGAGCACGCGCGCGCCACGGAAGCTGCGCCCCTTGCGCTCCACGCCGCGCACGAAGCCGGCGCCATCGAACTGGTCGCCGAGCAGGGTGCCGTCCTCGCGCAGCAGCACGGCGTTGCAGGCACCGGCGATGCGGGCCGTGGGCGTGGTCTCGTGCACCAGTGACATGGTGGTCACCTTGTGGGGCATGGTGACCAGCGCGCCGCGGATGTTGCTCATCCTGAACAGCAGCGGCAGGAAGGCCACGTAGTGTTCGGGCTTCACGCCCATCGGCACCACCACCGCGTCGATGCCCTTCTTGTCGAACCAGGGGTTGTAGATCATCGGAGCCTTGAAGCTCTCGGTGGGGTAGCCGATGTGGGCGATGAGGGTGGTCTTGCCGGAGATCATGGAAGCAGTGATGGGGGGCGGAAGAACGCGAAAAGCGATCAGCCCTGGCGGCCCCGTGGCGCCTGGGCGATCTCGGCCTGAAGTTCGGCCGGATAGATGATCTGCCGCAGAAAGCCGGCGTCCTCGCGCACGAGGGCCGCGGCCTGCGGCAGGTCGAAGTAGTCGAAGTAGTGCGCCATCTGCTGGATGAGCATCTCGAAGCCGGGCTGGGCCTGGAGGCCGCGCGCACGCGCGGCGCGCACCAGCGGCGTGGGCTGGCCGCGCAGCAGGATGTCGAACACGGCCGCGTGCGGCGCCATTCGGGTGACGTCGCAGGGCAGCGCTTCTTCGCCCTTCAGGCCGACCTGGGTGGCATTGATGACCAGGTCGTAGCCCGACGGATCGGCCGAGGGCGCGGCCACTACCTCGGCGTCGAAGGCGGCATCGATGCGGGCTGCGGTGCCCGCGGCCTTGCCCGCGGCCGGGTCATAGAAGGCGATGTGGCGCGCGCCGTCGTCGCCGCCCCCTTCAGCCAGCGACACGCCGATGGCGGCGGCGCTCACGCCCGCGCCCAGGATCAGCACCCGCTGCCCGCGGAAAGGAATGCCGAACCAGTCCAGCGCACCCACGATGCCTTCGCCATCGAACAGGTCGCCTTCGAGCTCTCCGCTTTTCGTCCGCCGCACGATGTTGACCGAGCCCGCCACCCGAGCGAACAGGCCACAGCCGTCGAGCAGGTCCACCGCCAGCGGCTTGTGGGGCGGCGCGATCAGCATGCCCCGGACGTTGTGGCCGAGGAAGCTGGCCTTGAGCCACACGGCGAAATCACGGGCGCGCACCTGCACCGGCACCATCACGGCGTCGATGCCGCAGCGCTCGAAGACGGCGTTGAACATGCGCGGCAGGCGCACATTGGTGACGGGATCGCCAGGGATGAGGTAGAGGTCGGTCTTGCCGGTGATGGAAGCCATCGGGTCGTTCACTCCAAGAGTCGGATGCGCCAGTCGGATCGGGATCGCCGCCGCAAGAACAACGGCCCGGACTGTAGACAGCAGGGTGCGGGGCCGTCAGTCGGGGGCGGATCGTGGCGTTCGATAATCGCCCAGCACTGAACGATCAACGAACGTCTTAAGGGTTTGTACGTGGTCTCTCGCCGCCTTGCCTCCACCCCCGTCTCCGAGCCATCGCACGAGGACGAAAGCCCCGATTCTCCGTCCTCCCCCGCAGGGGATGCACAGGACGGTCAGGCGCCCGCCGGCCTGGACCGGCGCGACTGGATCGCCGGCCTGGAGCGCGGCGTCGGCATCATCGAGGCCTTCGACGACGCCCATCCCCGCATGACGGCCAGCGAGGCCGGCCAGCGCACCGGCCTCACGCGCACGGCAGCGCGGCGCTACCTGCTGACGCTGCAGCACATGGGCTATGTGGCCAGCGACGGCAAGCTGTTCTGGCTCACACCGCGCGTGTTGCGGCTCGGCCAGTCGTACCTCGATTCGGCGCGGCTGCCGCGCATTGCACAGCCCTTCCTGCAGCGCGTGGCCGTCGGCACGCACGAGACGGCATACCTCAGCGTGCTGGACGGCGACGATGTGGTCTACATCGCCCGCAACGGTCCGCAGCGGCAGATGAGCACCGGCTACGTGCTGGGCGCACGGGTGCCCGCGCAGGTGACGGCGGCCGGGCTGCTCATGCTGGCCCTGTTGCCCGAGGCCGCTTCGGCGGCCTGGTGGGCCGCACGCAAGCTGCAGGTCTTCACCTCCTTCACGCTGGCCGACCCCGCCGACCTGCGGCGCGAGATGGCCCGCGTCAAGGCCCAGGACTGGGCGCTGTCCGAACAGCAGCTGGACCTGAATTCACGCGGCATCGCCGTGCCGCTGCGCGACCGGCGCGGCGACGTGCATGGCGCCTTGAACATCACCATGCCCATGGGCCAGGAGAGCACCGAGGCTGCCGTCGCCCGCGTGCTGCCGGTGCTGCGCGAGGCCGCGCAGGCGATGCGCAATCTGATCTGAACCTCAGAGGCCGACGGCCAGGCCGCTCAGCAGCAGGCCGGTTCCCCAGACCGCCGGCATGCGCCACGACGTGGCCCGTGCCTCCACCCGTTCATGCAGCGTGCGTGCCGCGCCCAGCGAGAGCACGAAGGCAGCGACCAGCGCGCCGAGCGCCTGCCACGGCGCCATTTGCTCCAGGTTGATCTGCGCCGAAGCGCTCACAAGCAGCAAGACAGGGAAATGGATGAGGAACAGCGCATAGGACCACGCCCCCATGCGCTGAAGCGGCGACCACACCTGCACGGCGAGCCAGCCACGAGGCTGCGCCAGAACAAGAAACAGACTGGCGAGCAAGGCGATGGCGACGCGGCTGCGCCAGTCGATCCACAACGCAAGGCCGCCAAGCAGGGCCAGGACCAGCAATGCAGCGATGCGCCCGCGTCGCGCTCGCAGCCGCCCCGCCCAGAAGGCCAGCACTCCGAGGCCATAGCTGCCGAAGAAGTAGAGGCCCGTCTCGTCGAGCACGCTGTGACGATTAAAAACCACCAACGAGGCTGACGTCAGCCCCGCCACCATGAGCACCGTCAGCGCACGGACCACCTTGGCATCGAGCCGACCCTGCCGCCGCCACAATGCCGCCACCCAGAACAGCAGGAGCGCCAGCCCATACAGCTGGAAGTCGACGGCCACGTACCACACGCCAGTGGACAGCGCGGGCTGGTTCAGCAGGTCCTGCAGCAGCAGCGCATGGGCCACCATCTGGACGAACGACGGCTGGCCCGGCACGTCGTCGCCCGGCAGCGCCGGACGCACGAGGGCTTCCACGAGCACGCAGGCCACCAGGGCCGCCAGATAGGGCGAAGCCAGCCGCACGTAGCGCTGGACAAGTCGCAGGCAGGGATGCCCCGCACGCAACTCACCCTCGGGTGCCAGGCTGGCCGCCGTCAGGAAGCCACCCAGCACCAGGAAGACCTGGACCGCCAGCCGGCCCTCGCGCCCCAGGACCTCGAACAGCGTCGGCGCCAACGACCAAGCCGCCACGGGCAAGGGCCCGTAGCGGCTGAAGTGATGGGCCACGATCAGCAGGCAGGCCAGTGCCTTGAGTGCGTCGATCAGGGGCCAGCGAGGCGGCGGCGCGCGGCCGCCGGTGGCAGGGTTCAAAGTGCCAGGCGACGGCGGGCTTCTTCGTACTCGCGCCGCAGCGTGGCGACGAAGTCGGCCGTGGGCTGCACCTTCTTGATGGCGCCGATGCCCTGGCCGGAGCCCCAGATGTCCTTCCAGGCCTTGGCCTTGCTGCCCTCACCCGACGCGAAGTTCATGGTCTTGACGTCGCCCTCGGGCAGGTTGGCCGGGTCCATGCCTGCCGCCACGATGCTGGGCGCCAGGTAGTTTCCATGCACGCCGGTGAACAGGCTGGAGTAGACGATGTCGTCCGAGTTGCTGTCGACGATGGCCTGCTTGTAGGCGTCGCTCGCGCGGGCTTCGTCGGTGGCGATGAAGGCGCTGCCGATGTAGGCGAAGTCGGCGCCCATGGCCTGCGCGGCCAGCACGGCACCGCCGGTGGCGATGGAGCCCGACAGCGCGACGGGGCCATCGAACCACTCGCGGATCTCCTGAATCAGCGCGAAGGGGCTCTTCACGCCCGCATGGCCACCGGCACCGGCCGCAACGGCGATCAGGCCGTCAGCCCCCTTCTCGATGGCTTTCTTGGCAAAGGTGTTGTTGATCACGTCGTGCAGCGTCACGCCGCCGTAGCTGTGCACCGCCTCGTTGACGTCGGTGCGCGCGCCGAGGGACGTGATGATGATCGGCACCTTGTACTTCACCACCAGCTCCATGTCGTGCTCGAGCCGGTCATTGCTCTTGTGGACGATCTGGTTGATGGCGAAGGGCGCGGCCGGCTTGTCGGGGTTGGCCTTGTCGTAGGCCGCCAGTTCCTCGGTGATCTCGGCCAGCCATTCGTCCAGCTGCGCCGCGGGCCGCGCATTGAGCGCAGGCATCGAGCCGACGACGCCGGCCTTGCATTGGGCGATCACCAGCTTGGGGTTGCTGATGATGAACAGGGGCGAGCCGATGATGGGCAGCGGCAGGTGGGCGAGTGCGCCAGGCAGTCTGGACATGGGAAAGTCTCCTCTCGTGTGAATCGATGGTTCGGGCGAAGTTATAGGGGCCGGCTGCCGCGCCTGCCGTCCGATGGGCGACAGGTGGGCATGGCCGGCGGCGGCCTCAGAAGGCTTCGAGCGGCAGGGCCGTGACGCTGGACGCACCGCCGACGATGGCGTCGCGCGTGGCACCGGCCTTCACCAGGATGTGTTCGGCGTAGAAGCGCGCCGTGGCCACCTTGGCCTGCATGAAGGCCGCGTCCTGCGCCTGGGCCTCGGGCGTCAGCGCCACCAGCAGCGAGCGGCCCAGTTGCCAGCCAGCCACCAGGTTGCCGGCCAGCATCAGGTAGGGCACGCTGCCCGCGTACACCGCATTCGGGTCGCCCTTGGCCTGGCCGGCGATGAAGTCCACCACGTCCAGGTAGGCCTCACGCGCGGCCTTCAGGCGCTGCGCCACAGCTTTCGCGTCGTCGCTGGGGCTGGCCAGCAGTTCGGCCTCGGTCTTCTCGACCTGCGCCGCGATGGCACGCGCGGCCTGGCCGCCGTCACGCGCCGTCTTGCGGCCCACCAGGTCGTTGGCCTGGATGGCGGTCGTGCCTTCGTAGATGGTCAGGATCTTGGCGTCGCGGTAGTACTGGGCGGCACCGGTCTCCTCGATGAAGCCCATGCCACCGTGCACCTGCACCCCCAGCGAGGTCACCTCCAGGCTCATCTCGGTGCTGTAGCCCTTGACCAGCGGCACCAGGAATTCATAGAAGGCCTGGTTCTGTTTGCGCACCTCGGCGTCCTCGTGGTGGTGGGCGGCGTCGTAGGCCGCGGCCGCCACGCTGGCCATGGCGCGGCAACCTTCGGTGTACGCCCGCATGGTCATCAGCATGCGGCGCACGTCGGGGTGGTGGATGATCGGCGCGCTCTTCGTCATCGAGCCATCGACGGGGCGACTCTGCACCCGCTCGCGGGCATAGGCCACCGCATGCTGGTAGGCCCGCTCGGCCACCGCGATGCCCTGAACGCCCACGGCATAGCGGGCGGCGTTCATCATGATGAACATGTACTCCAGGCCGCGGTTCTCCTCGCCCACGAGATAGCCGATGGCGCCCCCGTGGTCGCCGTACTGCAGCACGGCTGTCGGGCTGGCCTTGATGCCCAGCTTGTGCTCGATGCTGACGCAGTGCACGTCGTTGCGCGCGCCCAGCGAGCCGTCTTCATCGACCATGAATTTGGGCACCACGAACAGGCTGATGCCCTTGACGCCCTCCGGCGCGCCGCTCACCCGGGCCAGCACCAGGTGCACGATGTTCGGCGCCATGTCGTGCTCGCCGTAGGTGATGTAGATCTTGGTGCCGAAGACCTTGTAGCTGCCGTCGGGCTGCGGCTCGGCGCGGGTGCGCACCAGGGCGAGGTCGCTGCCGGCCTGCGGCTCGGTGAGGTTCATGGTGCCGGTCCATTCGCCGCTCACCAGCTTTTCCAGGTAGGTTGCCTTGAGCTGCTCCGAGCCGGCCGTGAGCAGCGCCTCGATGGCGCCGTCGGTCAGCAGCGGGCACAGCGCGAAGCTGAGGTTGGCGCTGTTGACCATCTCGCCGCAGGCCGCGCCGATGGTCTTGGGCAGACCCTGGCCGCCGAAGTCGACCGGATGCTGCAGGCCCTGCCAGCCGCCTTCGGCGTACTGGCGGAAGGCGTCCTTGAAGCCGGGCGTGGTGCGCACCGCGCCGTCCTTGAAGGACGAGGGGTCGCGGTCGCCGGCCACGTTCAGCGGCGCGATCACGTCCTGCGTCAGCTTGGCGCACTCTTCCAGCACGGCGGCGGCGGTGTCCAGGCCGGCGTCGCCAAAGCCCGGCATCTGGGCGATCTTGTCGATGCGCGCCAGATGCTGGATGTCGAACAGCATGTCCTTGATGGGCGCGGTGTAGCTCATGGAAGTCTCCTCGGATGAAAGTGGCGGAACGGGTGAACGCCCAGGCGCAGGCGATCCCGCGGGGCATGCCGCCCCGCTGCCGGCGATGAAAAAAGGGCATCGCGAACGATGCCCTTGAAGTTGCGCTTCGGCGGTGGCGAGGGCCTCAGAGCGCCTTCACCAGCTCCGGCACGGCCGTGAACAGGTCGGCTTCGAGGCCGTAGTCGGCCACGCTGAAGATCGGCGCTTCGGGGTCCTTGTTGATCGCCACGATCACCTTGGAGTCCTTCATGCCGGCCAAGTGCTGGATGGCGCCCGAAATGCCGGCGGCCACGTACAGCTGCGGCGCCACGATCTTGCCCGTCTGGCCCACCTGCAGGTCGTTGGGCGCATAGCCCGCGTCCACCGCGGCGCGGCTGGCGCCGATGGCGGCGCCCAGCTTGTCGGCCAGCGGCGTCATCACTTCCTGGAACTTCTCGCTGCTGCCCAGCGCGCGGCCGCCCGAGACGATGATCTTGGCCGCCGTCAGCTCCGGACGGTCGTTCTTGCTCACCTCGCGGCCCACGAATGCACTCTTGCCGCTGTCGGCAGCGGCGTCCTTGGTCTCGACCTGCGCGCTGCCACCGGTGGCAGCGGCGGCGTCGAAGCCCGTGGTGCGCACGGTGATCACCTTCTTGGCGTCGGCCGATTGCACGGTGGCGATGGCGTTGCCGGCGTAGATCGGGCGCTCGAAGGTGTCGGGGCTGTCGACCTTCGTGATGTCGCTGATCTGCGCCACGTCCAGCTTGGCGGCCACGCGCGGAGCGACGTTCTTGCCCGCGGCGGTCGCCGGGAACAGGATGTGGCTGTAGTCGCCGGCCAGGGCCAGCACCTGGGCCGCGACGTTCTCGGCCAGGCCCTCGGCCAGGCTCGCGCCGTCGGCATGGATCACCTTGGCCACGCCGGCGATCTGCGCGGCGGCCTGGGCGGCGGCGCCCGCGTTCTGGCCGGCCACCAGCACATGGACATCACCGCCGCAGGCGGCAGCGGCCGTGACGGTGTTCAGCGTGGCGGGCTTGATCGACTGGTTGTCGTGTTCTGCAATGACGAGTGCGGTCATGTCTTGTCTTTCCTTCGTCGTGTCTGTGCCGATCAGATGACCTTGGCTTCGTTCTTGAGCTTGTCGACCAGGGTGGCGACGTCGGGCACCTTCACGCCGGCACCGCGCTTGGCCGGCTCGCTGACCTTCAGGGTCTTCAGGCGCGGCTTGACGTCCACGCCCAGGTCCTCGGGCTTGACGGTGTCCAGCGGCTTCTTCTTGGCCTTCATGATGTTGGGCAGCGTGACGTAGCGCGGCTCATTGAGGCGCAGGTCGGTGGTGACCACGGCCGGCAGGCTCAGGCTGATGGTTTCCAGGCCGCCGTCGACTTCGCGCGTGACCTTGGCCTTGTCGCCTTCGACCTCGACCTTGCTGGCGAAGGTGGCTTGCGGCAGGTCGGCCAGGGCGGCGAGCATCTGGCCGGTCTGGTTGGCGTCGTCGTCGATGGCCTGCTTGCCCAGGATGATGAGCGCGGGCTGTTCCTTGTCGACCAGGGCCTTGAGCAGCTTGGCCACGGCCAGGGGCTGCAACTCTTCGGTGGTCTCGACCAGGATCCCGCGGTCGGCGCCGATGGCCATGGCGGTGCGCAGCGTTTCCTGGCACTTGGCCTCGCCGCAGCTGACGGCGATGACCTCGGTGGCCACGCCCTTTTCCTTCAGCCGCACGGCCTCTTCGACGGCGATCTCGTCGAAGGGGTTCATGCTCATCTTGACGTTGGCGATGTCCACCCCGCTGCCGTCGCTCTTGACGCGCACCTTCACGTTGTAGTCGACGACCCGCTTGACGGGGACCAGAATCTTCATTGGCTTGACTCCGTTGATTGCAAAAGGCGTGTTGCTGCGCAACTCAGCAAAACATTCTAGGGCGACCCCTCCGGCGGGCGTGCTTTGCCCGCTGGGGCGACGCGGGCGGCCAGCGCCGGCGCCATAAAAAGAACGATCGTGCTTTTTTGAAGATTATAGTGACGGATTCCTCGTGCGCTGCAGCATTGGCGACACGAACCGAGGGACAAGGCCGGCGCTGGAAAGGCCGTTCATCACCGGTCGGGCCCCTTTCGCGGCCCGCAACGGCCTCGTTCAGGCGCCTCCGGTGGCGCTCCGGTCCCCAGCCGAGGGCTGGCTGTCGCCGCCCCCGCCCGGGGGCGTCTGCGGGCCCGCACCGGCCGGCAGCGACGCCACCCGCACGACGCGCTGTGGAAAAGGAATGTCGATGCCGGCTCGCCGCAGTCCTTCCAGCACCGCGATGTTGACCGCCGAGCGCACGTTGTCCCTGCCCTTGTCCGGATCGCTGATCCAGTAGTTGAGCGTGAACTCCAACCCGTCGGCACCAAAGTTGGTGAGGAAGGCCACCGGCTTCGGGTCGGCCAGCACCCGGTCCTGCGCGGCGGCGGCCTCGCACAGGATCGCCTGCACCTGCGTCGGCTCGCTGTCGTACCCCACGGCGATGACGGTGTTGAGATTGGTCTTGAGGTCCGCGAGCGTCAGGTTCTCGACGCGGCCCGTGATGATCGACTCGTTGGGCACGATGGCCTGGCGCCCGTTGCCGGCGCGGATGAGCGTGTAGCGGGTCTTGATGTCGGTGATGCGGCCTTCGAACGTGTCGACCTTGACGCTGTCGCCGATGCGGATCGAGCGCTCCAGCAGGATCACGAAGCCGCTCACATAGTTGGCCGCGAGCTTCTGCAGACCGAAGCCCAGGCCGACCCCCAGCGCACCGCCGAGCACCGAGAGCGCGGTCAGGTCCACGCCCACGGCCGAAAGCGCGAACAGCAGCCCGACCAGCAGCAGCCCGGCGCGCACCGCGTTCGAGGCCACCTTGCGCATCGACAGGTCACTCACCGCCGGCGTGAGCAGCCGCTTCTCGATGGTGGACGAGATCCACAGCGTGATCATCAGCACCACGCCGCACGACAGCACGCCTTCGAACAGCGTGCGCAGGCTGACCCGCGTCTTGCCGAAACCGAGGTTGATCGCCTCCAGCTCGTCCAGCACGGGCGGCAGCAGCCCCACGATCCAGAGAATGGCGGCCGCCCACGCCACCCATGAGATGGTGCGCTCCACCAGCCGCACCAGCGCAGAAGCCGGGAACACCCGCCGCAACACCCGCGCGAAGAGCCGGATGGCCAGCAGCGCCAGGAAGATCGACACCGCCACCCGCAGCAGCAGCGTGGGCTGCACCGTCAGCAGCAGCCGCCGCGCCAGATCCGTGAAGGCCAGCGCCAGCAGGGGAAAGAGCAAGCCGTCGAAGCTCTTCTCGCCGAACCACAGCGAATCACCCGGCTGGTCGCGGCCGAACCACCGGGTCACGCCCCAGGCCAGCAGCAGGCACAGCACCAGCGCGGCGATCTCGGTCCACAGTGTGCGGGCATGCACCTCGGAGAGGCGCTGTACGAATCCATTCCAGTCGAGCATGCGCTGGCGGCTTCCCCTGCGGGGAAGATCACGGGAGTTGCAGGAGGCGCGAGGGTAACAAGCGGCGTTGGCTTGGCGAGCAGACGTCGATGTCAGCCGGCAACCTTCGGCATGCGGGGTGCCGACGCACAATCATCGGCCCATGCCGCGCCGCCGCTCACGAGACCACCACCACGTCTATGTCGTGCTGCTGTCCGAGCGCGTGTGGAACGAGCCGGCCTTCCGGCGCGCCAACCCGGACCACGACATCCTCAAGCCCTGCGTCTACGTCGGCATGACCGGCCTGGACCCGGACCTGCGCTTCGACCGCCACATGGCTGGGGTGCAGGCCAATCGCTTCGTCTTGAAGTACGGCGAGCGACTCATGCCCGAGTTGTACGAGGCCTACAACCCCATGCCCTACCGGGCCGCCGTCGAGATGGAGGTGGAACTGGCCATCGGCCTGCGCGAAGCCGGCTATGGCGTCTGGCAAGCCTGATCGGGCCGGGCTCAGAGGTCGGCCAGCACCCGCACGTGCGCCTCGACGCTGCGCGCCAGCGCGTCGAGGTTGTAGCCGCCTTCGAGCATCGAGACGATGCGGCCCTTGGCATGGCGGTCGGCCACTTCGCGGATGCGGCTGGTGATCCAGATGTAGTCGTTCTCGTTGAGGCCCAGTTGGCCCAGTTCGTCCTCGCGGTGGGCGTCGAAGCCGGCACTGACGATGAGCAGCTCGGGCCGGAAGGCCTCCAGCCGCGGCATCCATACAGCCTCGATCATCTCGCGCACGTCCATGCCGCGGGTGTAGGCCGGGATGGGCACATTGACCATGTTGTCGGCCGGATGGTCGGTGCCGCTGAACGGGTAGAAGGGGTGCTGGAAGATGCCCACCATCAGCACGCGCGGATCACCGGCGAGGATGTCCTCGGTGCCGTTGCCGTGGTGCACGTCGAAGTCCACCACCGCCACACGCGAGATTCCATGCTCGTCCAGCGCATGCCTGGCGGCGATGGCCACGTTGTTCAGGAAGCAGAAGCCCATGGCCTGCTCACGGCAGGCATGATGGCCCGGCGGGCGCACGGCGCAGAAGGCGTTCTGCAACTGCCCGCCCATCACTGCGTTGGTGGCCGCGATGGCGGCACCGGCCGCGCGGCGTGCCGCCAGCAACGTGCCACGGCAGAGCGATGTGTCGGGGTCGACGGGGGCATGGTCAGGGCCGCCGGCGGGCGCATCGGCCACCAGGCGCTGGGCCAGGGCTTCGAGCCGCTCCATGTGCTCTGCGCTGTGGGCCCGGGTGATCTGGGCCAGCGTGGCCAGGGGAATGTCGTCGTCGTGGCGCTCCAGCGCGTCGGCCACGCCGGTGACGAGCAGGCGGTCCTCGATCGCGTCCAGGCGCTCGGGACATTCCGGGTGGCCGCGACCCATTTCGTGCTTCCAGAAATCGCGGTGCGTGTAGTAGCCGGTGTTGCCCATGTCTCGTGTTCTCGTGCATGGCCCCAGGCGGCGGCCGGCCGGGGCGCATGCGCTATCTTCTGCGGATGGATACCAAAATGGACGTGGCCGCCAAGCTCGCCGCCTTGCTGAATCAGCTTAACACGGTGATCGTCGGCAAGGCCGCCCAGGTGCGCGACGGCGTGGCCTGCCTGCTGGCGGGCGGGCACCTGCTGATCGAGGACGTGCCGGGTGTGGGCAAGACCACGCTGGCGCACGCGCTGGCCCACACCTTCGGGCTGCAGTTCTCGCGCGTGCAGTTCACCGCCGACCTGATGCCCGGCGACCTGTCGGGCGTTTCCATCTACGACCGGGGGCAGCAGGGCTTCGTGTTCCATCCCGGGCCGGTGTTCGCGCAGGTGCTGCTGGCCGACGAGATCAACCGCGCCAGTCCCAAGACCCAGAGCGCGCTGCTCGAAGCCATGGAGGAGAAGCAGGTCACCATCGAAGGCCAGACGCGGCCGCTGCCCGAACCCTTCTTCGTCATCGCCACGCAGAACCCGCTGGACCAGCTGGGCACCTTCGCGTTGCCGGAATCGCAGCTCGACCGCTTCCTGATGCGCATCTCGCTGGGCTATCCGGACCGCGCGGCCGAGCTGGATCTGCTCTCCGGCGCCGACCGCCGCCAGATGCTGGGCACGCTGCCCGCGTTGCTGACCGCGGGCGAGCTGCGGGCGATCCAGCAGCGCGTGCTGCAGGTGCATGCCGCGCCCGCACTGCTGGCCTATCTGCAGGACCTGATCGAGGCCACGCGCTCCGGCCGCTGGTTTTTGCAGGGGCTGTCGCCGCGTGCCGGCATCGCGGTGCTGCGGGCCGCCAAGGCGCAGGCGCTGCTGGCCGGGCGCGACTATGTGGCGCCCGACGACATCCAGGCCGTGCTGCCGCAGACCATCGCCCACCGGCTCAACCCGGTCGGCGATGCGGGGCGCGGCGCCGTCGAGCAGGTGCGCGCCATGATGGCGGCCGTGCCCCTGCCCTGACCCGGGCGCCGACCGTCCATGGACCTCCCCCTGCGCCAGCGCATGGAGACCTGGCTGCTCGCGCGCCGGGCGCCCAGCGACCAGGTCACGCTCACGCAAAGGCAGGTGTACATCCTGCCGACCCGCGCCGGGCTGCTGCTGGCCGCCACGCTGCTGGTGCTTCTGGTGGCCTCGATCAACTACCAGCTCAACCTGGGCTACCTGCTGACCTTCCTCATCGCTGGCTGCGCGGTGGCGGGCATGCATGTGGGCCACGGCACGCTGCGCGGCCTGCAGATGCACCTGCTGCCGCCCGTGCCCGGCCATGCGGGCACGGCGGCCGTGCTGCGGGTGGTGCTGCACAACACGGGCCGGCGCACGCGCTTCGGCATCGGGCTGGCCGTGCGAGGCAGCGGGCATTGGTCGTGGACGGATGTGCCCGCGCAGGGCGAGACCCCGGTGGACATCGGCTTCCTGCCGCCACGCCGCGGCCTGCATGCCGTGCCCATGCTCACGGCCGAGACGCGCTTTCCGATGGGCGCCTTCCGCGTCTGGACCGTCTGGCGCCCGGCGGCGCAACTGCTGGTCTGGCCTGCCGCCGAGGTGGGTGCGCCGCCGCTGCCCACCGGCCCCGCCGATGCGGACAACACCAGCCCGGCCCGGCGCCAGGCCGGCGGCAGCGGCTTCGAAGGGGTGCGCGTCTACCAGCGTGGCGACCCGCTGCGCCAGCTGGTGTGGAAGCGCGTGGCCCGCGCGCAGGCGGCCGGCTCCGAGGAACTGGTCAGCCGCGACAGCCAGCAGTCCTCGCGCCATTCGCTTTGGCTGGATGCCGCCGCCACCGGCCTGCCCGATGCCGAGGCGCGGCTGTCCCGCCTGACTGCCTGGGTGCTGCAGGCCGACCGGCTGGAGCTCGACTACGGCCTGCGCATCGGCGGGCGCAGCCTGGGGCCGTCGCGTGGCGAAGCCCACCGACGTGCCTGCCTCGAAGCCCTGGCCCTTGCCCCGTGATGCCGCCATGACCGCCCTGTCCCCGCGCCTTCGCGCGCGCGCCGCCGGCCTGCCGCGCGACGCGCGCGACACGCTCTTCCTGCTGGCCGTCATCGCGGTGGTGCTGCTGCCGCAGGTGCCAACGCTGCCCCTGTGGACCAGCGTCCTGGCCGGCGCCGTGCTGGTGGGGCGCGGGCTGCTGGCCTGGCGCTCTGCGCCGCTGCCGGGGTGGCGCTGGCGCGTGGGCATGTTGCTGCTCGCGCTGGCGGCCACCTGGCTGAGCTACCGCACGCTGATCGGTCGCGAGGCCGGCGTCACGCTGGTGGTGGTACTGCTGGCGCTCAAGACGCTGGAACTGCGCGCCCGGCGCGACGCCTTCGTGGTGTTCTTCCTGAGCTTCTTCGTGATGCTCACCAGCTTCTTCCAGTCGCAGTCGCTGCTGACGGCGGCGCTGATGCTGTTGGCGCTGATGGGGCTGCTCACTGCGCTCGTCAATGCCCACATGCCGGTTGGCCGGCCGCCGCTCGCGCAGTCCGCGCGCATCGCGGCCTTCATGACCCTGGCCGGCGCGCCCGTCATGCTGGCCTTGTTCCTTTTCTTCCCGCGGCTGGCGCCGCTGTGGGGCACGCCCAACGAGGGCATGACCGGCCGCAGCGGCCTTTCGGCCACCATGCGCGTGGGCACCATCGCGCAGCTGGCGCTGGACGACGGCATCGCCGCGCGCGTGCGCTTCGACGGCGACGCCCCGCCCACTCGCACCGCGCTGTACTTCCGCGGGCCGGTGCTGTCGCGCTTCGATGGCGTCGAATGGACATCGCCCGAGCCCTGGGAGCGCGGCCTGCCCCAGCTGCGCAGCCGCGGCGAGCCAGTTGGCTACGAGATCACGCTGGAGCCCAGCAACCGCCCCTGGCTACTGGCCCTGGACGCCATGCGCACGGCGCCCGCCCTGCCCGACGGCCTGCGCGCGCTCCAGGGCGGCGACCTGCAGTGGAGCACCAACCGCCCCATCGGCGACCTGCTGCGCTACCGCGGCCAAAGCCAGTTGGATTTCACGAGCGGCCCGGTGCGCCGAGCCGGCCTGCCCGGCTTCTACCTGGCGCTGCCGCCCGGCAGCAATCCGCGCACAGCCGAGCTCGCCCGCCAGTTGCAGGCCCAGGCCGGCGGCAGCACGACCGCGCTGGTCGACGCCGTGCTGCAGCGGCTGCGCACGGGTGGCTACGTCTACACGCTGGAGCCCGGCGTCTATGGTGCACAGACGGCCGACGAGTTCTGGTTCGACCGCAAGGCCGGCTTCTGCGAGCACATCGCCTCGTCCTTCGTGATCCTGATGCGGGCTGCGGGCGTGCCGGCGCGCATCGTCACCGGCTTCCAGGGCGGCGAGATCAACCCGGTGGATGGGTACTGGACGCTGCGCAACAGCGACGCCCATGCGTGGGCCGAGGTGTGGGAGGAAGACAAGGGCTGGTGGCGCGTGGACCCGACGGCGGCCGTGTCGCCGGGCCGCGTGGGCCAGTTCCAGCGCCTGGTGCCCCTGCCCGGCTTCTTCGCCGGGGCCATCGGCGCCATGAGCCCGACGCTGATGCAGCACGCCCGCGCGCTGTGGGAGGCGGTCAACAACGCCTGGAACCAGCGGGTGCTGAACTACACGCAGACCCGGCAGCTGGACCTGCTCAAGGCCCTGGGCATGGACAGCCCCGACCCCGCCGATCTGGCGCGCGTGCTGCTTTTTGCGCTGATAGCGGCCAGCCTGGGCGGCGCAGCCTGGGCCTGGCGCGAGCGTCGACGCACCGACCCGTGGCTGCGGCTGCTGGCCCGGGCGCGTGCCCGGCTCGCCCGGGCCGGCGTGAGCGTGCCGCCCGACAGTCCGCCGCGGCGCATGGCGGAGCTGCTCGCCGCGCGTTTCGGCGAGGCCGCCACACCGACGCGCGACTGGCTGCTGCGGCTGGAGGCCCAGCGCTACGCACGCGATCCGGCCGACGACCTGGCCGCGTTACGGCGCGACTTCCGGCGCCTGCGCTGGCCAGGGTGAGCGATGCGCGCACCCTTCGGCACAATCGGCCGGATGCGCTCCTTCCCGTTCCTGCCGCTCGCGCTGTGCGCGTCGCTGGCCCTGCCGGCCCTCGATGCCGGCGCCACGTCCAGGCGCGGCGACGCTGCCCGCTCCGCCAAGCAGGGCGGCAAGCAGGCCGCCAAGCGCACCGCTGCCGTCGGCGAGGCCTATGCCGGCCGCGCCGATGCCATGGCCTTTGCCGACGAGATCGCTGCCCGCCAGAGCCTGGACCCCGCCTGGGTCCGCGCCACGCTCGGCCAGGCCCGCCTGCTGCCCAACGTGCCGCGGTTGATGCTGCCCGCACCGGCCGGCAGTGGCACCAAGAACTGGGCCGCCTACCGCAGCCGCTTCGTCGAGCCGATCCGCATCGGCGCCGGCGTGCGCTTCTGGCGCGACAACGCCGCCACCCTGGCCCGCGCCGAGCGCGATTTCGGGGTGCCCGCGGACATCATCGTGGGCATCGTCGGCGTCGAGACCATCTACGGCCGCCAGATGGGCAGCTTCCGCGTGCTGGATGCGCTGGCCACGCTGGCCTTCGACTTTCCGCAGGCCCATCCGCGCGCCGCGCAGCGCCAGGCCTTCTTCCGCGGCGAGCTGGAGAACTTCCTGACGCAGGAGGGCCGCACCCACGCCGACCCAACGACGCCGGTCGGCAGCTACGCCGGCGCCATGGGCATGCCGCAGTTCATGCCCAGCAGCATCGCCAAGTACGCGGTGGACTACGACGGCGACGGCCGCATCGACCTGGTGAACGATCCGCAGGACGTGATCGGCTCGGTGGCCAACTACTTCAAGGCCTTCGGCTGGCAGCCGGGCCTGCCGGCCACCTACGGCGTGCGCGTCGATGCGGCCCGCGCCCAACTGCCCGTGCTGCTGGCGCCCGACATCGTGCCCAGCTTCAGCGCCGATGCCTTCGTCGCCGGCGGCGCACAGCTCGACGCCGACGGCCTGCGCCACCGGGGCCTGCTGGCCCTGATCGAGCTGCAGAACGGCCCGAGTGCGCCGGCCAGCTACGTCGCCGGCACGCAGAACTTCTACGTCATCACGCGTTACAACTGGAGCAGCTACTACGCCATGGCGGTGCTCGAGCTGGGCGCCGCCGTCCGCGCCGCGATGGCGCAGTGAGCGAAGAAGCCGCCGCCATGGACCGCGACACCTTCCTTGCCCGCCATGGCGCCGGCTGGCTGCAGGCCTGGACCGAAATCGGCACGCGAGCACCGGCTGGGCTGCTCGAACAGCTCTGCACCCGCTATGTCGAGCCCCAGCGCCACTACCACACGCTGCAGCACCTGGACGAGTGCCTGCACCTGCTGGCCGCGCACCGCGATCTGGCCGAACGGCCCCCCGAGGTCGCGCTGGCCCTGTGGTTCCACGACGCCGTGTACGACGTGCAGGCCGGCGACAACGAGGCGCGCAGCGCCGATTGGGCACGGGATGCCCTGATCACGGCGGGCGCGCCCGCCGAAGCGGCCGGACGCGTGCATGCCCTGGTGATGGCGACGCGCCACGGCCAGCCCGGCGCACAGGCGCCGCAAGACCTAGACACCCGGCTGCTGCTGGATGTGGACCTGGCCATCCTCGGCGCACCGCCCGCCCGCTACGCCGAGTACGAGCGCCAGATCCGCGCCGAATACGCCCATGTGCCGCCCGAGGTGTTCGAGCCGCGGCGCCGGCAGTTGATGGCGGGCTTCCTGGCGCGCCAGCCGCTCTACCTCACGGCCGGCATCCGTGCCGAACGGGAGCCGCAGGCGCGGTGCAACCTCGCTGCCGCCGTGGCGGGCTGACCGCCAGCGCACGCCGACACGGCAGGCGGCGGGCGGCTGGCCAGGTCGGCCTCTTGTCCCACTCGAACTTTGGTGTTCATCGTCCGTCCGGAGCCGGGCACCCCCGCCAATGTCCTACAAAGGCGCGACACTGGCCGCCTCCGCCCCCTCGGACCCACTTTCCACCCATGAGCGCTGACGCCCTTTCCTTCCCGACGCCCGGCGCGGGACCCCAGCGCATCACCGGCGCCTCGGCTGCGGCGCTCTGCCCGCCTGAATCCGAGATCGACCTCGCCGTCCGCGAACCTGCCCGCGTCGCGCTGACCGCAGCACTGGGCCTGCTCGACCGCGACGTGGACGAAGCCGTCGGCCATGCGGTGTCCCTGGTCCGCAGGCTCACGCATTCGCCAGTCTCGTTCTTTGGCGCCATCGGGCCCGAGGTCGACCACTACAAGGCGATCGAAGGTGCGGGGCCTCCGCTGTCCGACACCCGCACCATGGCGGGACGCACCTTCTGCCACTACACCCATGCGCTCGGCCGGACACTGGCCATCGAGGACACCCGGGCCGAGTCGCCGTGGCGCGAGGTGCCGACGGTACGCACGCTGGGCGTGGCCGCCTACCTGGGCGTGCCGGTGCGGCACCAGGGGCAGGTGGTCGGCAGCCTGTGCGTCATCGACCAGGTGCCGCGGCGCTGGGGCGAGCAGGAGATCGACCTGCTCGAGGCCATGGCCCAGTCCATCGAGCGTGAACTGGCCTTGCGGGCCACGCTGCGCGGGGCCCGGGAGGACATGCGGCGCCAGGCCGAGCTGGTGCTCGAACGCGAGACGCTGGTGGCCAACGTGCTGCACGACCTGGCCACGCCCATGTTGTCGCTGCAGCTGAGCCTGGCCATGCTGCGAAAGCGCCATCCCGGCGAGGCCGACGCCCTGGCCGGCCTGGGCCATGCCACCGACATGCTGCGCGAGCTGGTCGGTGCCCTCAACGGCCGGCGGCTGGCGCGTGGCGGCGGCGCCGACATGCCCCCGATGCCCGCCGAGCCCACATCGCCCACCAAGGCGGGCCTCGCCTCGCGCGAGCTGCAAGCCACGGTGCCTGCGGCCGACGAGCCGGCCACCGGCCCCCTTGCGCTCGACGCCGTGCTGGTGGACGTCGCCCGCATGGTCCAGCCCATCGCGGCCCGCGACGGGCTGCGCCTGCAGACCCATCTGGACAGCGGCGGCCGGGTGGCCGTGGGCCGCGGCGAATTGCTGCGCGTGGCGGGCAACCTGCTCAACAACGCCATGAAGTTCAGCCGGCCCGGTGGCACGGTCACCCTGGCCAGCGGCCGCGACGCACAGCCCGGCTGGGTCTGGATGGCAGTGCGCGACGAGGGCGTGGGCATGACGCCAGAAGAGGTCGCCCGCTGCACCGACCGCGGCTACAGCAACGGCAAGGGCCGCGCGCACAGCACGGGGCTGGGCCTGGCCATCGCCCGGCAGTTCGCCCTCGAAGGGGGTGGCGAGCTGCGGGTGCGCAGCGAGGTCGACCGCGGCACCGAGGTGCTGATCCGCTGGCCCGACAGCCGCCCCTCTGCGCAATCCGGCGCATCCTGGGGCACGCCGGCCCAGTCCTCGACCGTCGGCTGAGGGCCAAGGGGCGCGCCCGGGCTCAGTGGGCTGCGCGCAGGCTGGGCCCGATGGCGAACTGGCGCATCCAGGCGTCCACCGCCTCGCGCTGCGACGGATCCAGGTGCAGGCCAAGCTTGGAGCGGCGCCAGAGCACATCGTCGCCGGTGCGTGCCCATTCCTCGTCGGCCAGGTAGCGCAGCTCGCGCTCGAACACGCCGGGCGCCACGGCGGCCCCCAGATCCGCCATGGCCGCCGCATCGCCGAGCACCTGGGCGATGCGGGTGCCGTAGGCGCGCGACCAGCGCCGCGCCAGCGCCGCCTCGAGCCAGGGATGGCGCCGCTGGACTTCCTGCACGAAGCGCTCGAACTGTGCATCCGGCGGCAGCCGGCGACTCTCCGGGGGCAGCCAGCTTGCCAGGTCGCCGCCGGCCAGCGGGGCGGCCTCGGTCCAGGCCGGACGCCGGTCGTGCAGCATCTCGCCGACGGCATCGGCCGCATCCTCGGCCAGCTTGCGGAAGGTGGTGATCTTGCCGCCCCAGACCGACAGAAGCGGCGCGGCCTCGGTGTGGCGCTCCAGCAGGTAGTCGCGCGTGACCGCGGAGGGATCGCCCGAGGCGTCGTCCAGCAGCGGGCGCACGCCGGAATAGGTCCACACCACGTCGGCCGGCGTCACGGCACGCTCGAAGTAGCGGCTGGCCTGTTCGCACAGGTAGTCGATCTCGCCCGGGGTGATGCGGCCGGCCCGCGGGTCATGGCCTTCCAGTTCCAGGTCGGTGGTGCCGATCAGCGTGAAGTCCTGCTGGTAGGGGATGGCGAAGATGATCCGCTGGTCAGGGTTCTGGAAGATGTAGGCATGGTCGTGCTCGAACATCCGCGGAACGACGATGTGGCTGCCCTGCACAAGGCGCAGGCTGCGCTTGGCCAGCGACTCGCCGCCCGCGGGCGTGGCCGCGCCGCGCAGGAATGCCTCGGCCCAGGGGCCGGCGGCGTTGACGAGCGCCTTGGCCTGCACGGCGCGGGCGGCATGATCGGCCGTCTCCAGCGTGCAGGTCCAGCCCTCGGCGCTGCGACGCGCCGCCACGCAGCGGGTGCCGGTGAGGATCTGCGCGCCGCGCGCCCGTGCGTCGAGGGCGTTGAGCACCACCAGTCGGGCGTCGTCCACCCATCCATCGGAATAGACGAAGCCGCGCTTGTAGCGCGACTTGAGCGGCGCACCGGCCGGGTGGCGGCGCAGGTCGACGCTGCGCGAACCCGGCAGCACTTCCCGCTTGGCCAGATGGTCGTAGAGGAAGAGGCCGGCGCGGATCATCCAGGCCGGCCGCATGGCCGGGTCGTGCGGCATCACGAAGCGCAGCGGCCACATGATGTGCGGTGCGCTCTTGAGCAGCACCTCGCGCTCGGCCAGCGCCTTGCGCACCAGCGAGAACTCGTAGTACTCCAGGTAGCGCAGACCGCCATGGATCAGCTTGGTGGAGGCCGAGGAAGTGTGCGCGGCCAGATCGTCCTGCTCGCACAGCACCACCTTGAAGCCGCGGCCGGCCAAGTCGCGCGCAATGCCGCAGCCGTTGATGCCGCCACCGACGACCAGCACGTCGCATTGGATGGGATCGAGTTCGAAGCTGGCAGCGCGAATGTTTTCGGATTCGTTCATTTCGATTCCTTTTGGCGCGATTTTGCCGCAAATTTTTGCCCTTATCATTTCGTTTGTTTTCGGATCGACGCGCGTGAACCACTCCAACCCTCGCCAAGTACAGCTGCTGGACACCGTCCGCACCCGCGGAAGCGCCACCGTGGAGGAGCTGGCGGAGGAACTGGGCGTGACGCTGCAGACGGTGCGCCGCGACGTGCAGCGCCTGGCCGACGCCGGCCTGCTGGCGCGCTTCCATGGCGGCGTGCGGGTGCCGGTTTCCACCATCGAGAACATCGCCCATCCGCAGCGGCAGATGCTCCATGCCGAGGCGAAGGCCCGCATCGCGCGGGCCGTGGCGGCGCAGGTGCCGCACGACTGCTCGCTGATCCTCAACGTGGGCACCACGGCCGAGGCCATTGCCCGCGCACTGCTGCAACACCGCGGCCTGCGCGTCATCACCAACAACCTGCATGTGGCGCACATCCTGGCCGGCAACGAGGCCTGCGAAGTGATCGTGGCCGGCGGCACGGTGCGCGCCCGCGACCGCGCCGTCGTCGGCGAGGCGACGATGGATTTCATCCGCCAGTTCAAGGTGGACATCGCCCTTGTTGGCTGCTCGGGCATCGAGCAGGACGGCACCGTGCGCGACTACGACCTGCGCGAGGTGAAGGTGGCCCAGGCCATCATCGGCCAGGGTCGGGAAGTGTGGCTGGCGGCCGACGCCAGCAAGTTCAATCGGCCGGCGATGGTTCAGGTGGCAACGCTCACGGCCATCGACCGGCTCTTCACCGACGCCGAACCGCCGGCGCCCTTCCCCGACCTGCTCGCGCAAGCGCAGGTGCGCTGCGAGATCGCCTGAACGGCGGCGACCCAGCGCCAACCATTCAACGGAGACGACACCATGGCATCCCCCACCGACTACCTGCTCGCCCTGGACCAGGGCACCTCCAGCTCACGCAGCATCGTGTTCGACCGCGGCGGCCGCATCGTGGCCATGGCCCAGCGCGAACTGCCGCAGATCTATCCGCAGCCGGGCTGGGTGGAGCACGACCCGATGGAGATCTGGCGCGGCCAGTTGGCCACCGCCCGCGACGCGCTCGCCAAGGCCGGCCTGAAGGCGGCCGACGTCCGTGCCATCGGCATTACCAACCAGCGCGAGACGACCGTGCTGTGGAACCGCCGCACCGGCCAGCCCGTGCACCACGCCATCGTCTGGCAGGACCGCCGCGCCGAGCCGCTGTGCGCGGAACTGCGCGCCAGGGGCATGCAGGCCGAGATCCAGCGCAAGACCGGTCTGGTGATCGACGCCTACTTCTCCGCCACCAAGCTGCGCTGGCTGCTGGACGAAGTGCCCGGCCTGCGCGCCCAGGCCGAGGCCGGCGAGCTGGCCTTCGGCACCGTGGACAGCTGGCTCATCTGGCAGCTGACCGGCGGCCGCGTGCATGCGACGGACGTGACCAACGCCTCGCGCACCATGCTCTTCGACGTGCATCGCAACGCCTGGGACGAGGAACTGCTGGCCGCGCTGGACATCCCCGCCGCGCTGCTGCCGCAGGTGCAGCCCTCCAGCAGCCTGTTCGGTGAGACCGACCCGGCGCTGCTGGGCGCCGCCCTGCCCATCGGCGGGGTGGCCGGCGACCAGCAGGCCGCCCTCTTCGGCCAGGCCTGCTTCGACGCCGGCATGGCCAAGAACACCTATGGCACCGGTTGCTTCCTGCTGATGCATACGGGCGAGCGCTTCCAGCCGTCGAGCAATGGCCTGGTGGTGACCAGCGCTGCTCAGTTGACGGTAGCGCCTGCCGGCCGTGGCGCCGCGCCGCGGGCCACCGGAATCCAGAACGGCCTTGTCGCTGGAGGCGGCGCGCCGGGCGCGGCTACAGCCCAGGCTGCGGTCGCCCAATACGCGATGGAAGGCAGCGTCTTCGTCGGCGGTGCCGTGGTGCAGTGGCTGCGCGACGGCCTGCAGGCCATCAAGGGCAGCGCCGAGGTGCAGGCCCTGGCCGAGAGCGTGCCCGATGCCGGCGGCGTGATGATGGTGCCCGCCTTCACCGGCCTGGGCGCGCCCTACTGGAACGCCGACGCCCGCGGAACCATCACCGGCCTGACGCGCGGCACGACCGTGGCCCACATCGCCCGCGCCGCGCTGGAGAGCATCGCCTACCAGAGCGCCGCGCTGCTCGCCGCCATGAGCCGCGACGTCGAGGCCGCCGGCGGCACGCCCGTCGCCGAGCTGCGCGTGGACGGCGGCGCCTGCGTCAACGACCTGCTGATGCAGTTCCAGGCGGACCTGCTGGGCATTCCGGTGGTCCGCCCTGCGGTGGTCGAAACCACGGCCCTGGGCGCCGCCTTCCTGGCCGGCCTGTCGAGCGGTGTCTACGCCGGCACGGAAGAGCTGTCAGCTCTGTGGAAAGCAGAGCGCCGTTTCCTGCCCACACTCAGCCGCACGCAGGCCGAGGCGGCCATGGCGCGGTGGGAACACGCCGTACGGCAAGCGACGGCAGGCTGAGCAGCCACCGCAAAGCGGCTGAGGGGGTTCCTTAATTCGTCGGAACCAGGAAATCCTGGCTGACGCGCATCCCCAGCTCATTGATGCGATCCAGGAATTGCGTGAGATACGCATGCAGCCCGGTGGCCAGGATCTCGTCCACGCGCCCGTACTGCAGTTCGGCCAGCAGCTTGCCGGCGCGGCGCAGGGTCTCGGCGCTCTGGTCGTTGGCGACCTTGCTCAGGTTGTTGACCACCTCCACCAGGCTGGCATGCAGCGAGCGCGGCATGTCGGCGCGCAGGATCAGCAGTTCGGCCACGCGCTCCGGCTTGATCACGTTGCGATAGACCTTGCGGTAGACCTCGAAGGCAGAGACGCTGCGCAGGATCGCGCTCCAGTGGTAGAAGTCGTATTCCTGGTGCTCCTCGGTGCCGCCGCCGAAGAACTCGCTGTTCATGGCGTGGAACTTCACGTCCACCAGCCGGGCCGTGTTGTCGGCCCGCTCCAGGAAGGTGCCCAGGCGCAGGAAGTGGTACGCCTCGTCCTGCAGCATGGTGCCCTGCGTGACGCCGCGCGACAGGTGCGAGCGGAACTTCACCCATTCGAAGAACTGGCCCGGGTCACGCTCGAACTCGCCCTGGCGCAGCATGCGCACTACGTCCAGCCAGGTGGTGTTCTGCGTCTCCCACGACTCGGTGGTGAGGGCGCCCCGCACCGCGCGGGCGTTCTCGCGCGCGGCCTTGAGGCAGGACACGATGGAGGACGGATTGCTCTCGTCCTTGACCATGAACTCCATGACGCCCTCGGGCGTGATGGCGTCATGCTTCTGGAAGTAGGCGGGCCGCAGTTCGCTGATGGACAGCACGCCCTGCCAGCCCAGCTGGGCCACTTCGGCCGACTGGGGCAGCAGGGAGGTCTGGTAGTTGACGTCGAGCATGCGCGCCGTGTTCTCGGCCCGCTCGGTGTAGCGCGACATCCAGTAGAGGTGGTCGGCGGTACGGGACAGCATGGGTCTTGTCTTTCTCGAAATCGAAGGGTGCTGCCTCAGGCCGCGGAAGAGGACGAGTTCATCGACTGGCTCTGGGACTGCGACTGCCCCTGGCCACCCTGGGTCTGCGACTGGCTCTGACCGTTCTTGCCGGCGAAGCGGCGGTCGGGCTCCAGCACCCAGGTGTCCTTGGTGCCGCCGCCCTGCGAGGAGTTGACGACCAGCGAGCCTTCCTTGAGCGCCACGCGCGTGAGGCCTCCCGGCACCATCTGCACTTCCTTGGCCGACAGCACGAAGGGCCGCAGGTCGATGTGGCGCGGCGCGATGCCGGCGTCCACGAAGGTGGGCGAGGACGACAGGCTCAGCGTGGGCTGCGCGATGTAGCCATCGGGCTTGGCCCGCACCACCTCGCGGAACTCGTCGATCTCGGCCTTGGTCGACGCCGGGCCGATCAGCATGCCGTAGCCGCCGGCGCCGTGCACCTCCTTGACGACCAGGTCTTCCATGTGCGCGAGCACATAGTCCAGGTCGTCCTTGTTGCGGCACATCCAGGTGGGCACGTTCTTCAGGATCGGCTGCTCGCCGAGGTAGAACTCCACCATCTTGGGCACGTAGGGGTAGATGGACTTGTCGTCGGCGATGCCCGTGCCCACCGCATTGCAGATGACCACGTTGCCCGCCTTGTAGGCGCGCATCAGGCCGGCGCAGCCCAGCGTCGAATTGGGGCGGAACACCTCGGGGTCGAGGAAGTCGTCGTCCACGCGGCGGTAGATCACGTCGACGCGGCGCGGGCCGCGCGTGGTGCGCATGTAGACGAAGTCGTCCTTGACGAACAGATCCTGGCCCTCGACCAGTTCCACGCCCATCTGCTGGGCCAGGAAGGCATGCTCGAAGTAGGCGCTGTTGTACATGCCGGGCGTGAGCACCACCACCGTGGGCTCGGCCGTGGCCGGCGGCGCGCTGGCGCGCAGCGTCTCGAGCAGCAGGTCGGGATAGTGGGCGACGGGCGCCACGCGGTTCTGCGCGAACAGCTCCGGAAAGAGCCGCATCATCATCTTGCGGTTCTCGAGCATGTAGCTCACGCCGCTGGGCACGCGCAGGTTGTCTTCCAGCACGTAGTACTCGCCCTTGCCGGCGCTGTCGGGCGCCCGGACGATGTCGATGCCGGAGATGTTGGAATAGATGTTGTTGGGCACGTTCACGCCCATCATCTCGGGGCGGAACTGGGCGTTGCCCTGGATCTGCTCGGCCGGCACGATGCCGGCCTTGACGATCTCCTGGTCGTGGTAGATGTCGTGGATGAAGCGGTTGAGTGCCGTCACGCGCTGCACCAGCCCCTTCTCCATCGACGCCCACTCGTCGGCCGGGATGATCCGCGGCAACAGGTCGAAGGGGATGAGGCGCTCGGTGCCCGAGCCATCCTCGTCCTTGGCGCCGTACACGGCAAAGGTGATGCCGACCCGGCGGAAGATCATCTCCGCCTCTTCACGGCGCGAACGCATCACCTCGGTGGGCTGCTTCGCAAGCCATTGGTCGTATCGCTGGTAGTGCTGTCGGATCGCGGCCCCTTCGTAGGGGAGCCGCTCATACATTTCATCGAACTTGTGCATGGAACGACCAATCTCCTTGAGCCATAGCTTAGCAAGTTCAAGGCCATCTCCCGGCCCCACCGTGCGCAAAAGTTTTCATTCTTGACCTTCGGGCGGCGGCGGTCGGTGGTGCCAGTAGCGGGCCGTCTGCACCCGCTCGCAGCGGACGGCATCCGGCTCGGTGCTGCGCCAATGGGCCGCTCCGCAGCGCGCGGATTCGAAGAAGGGGATGCCCTCGGACAGGTAGCGTGCCCGCACCTCGGGCGCCGGGTGGCCGAAGGGATTGCGCCAGCCGTTCTGGGCGACGGACACGCGTGGCCGCACGGCACGCAGCCAGGGCAAACTGGACGAGCTGCGGCTGCCGTGGTGGGCCACGATCAGCAGGTCGGTGCGAAGACTGTCGCCCCTTTCCTGCACGAGTTGCAGTTCCTGCGACTGCTCGACGTCGCCGGTCAGCAGGGCGCTGGCGCGGCCGTTGTCGATGCGCAGCACGCAGGAATCGGCATTGCGCTGGGCCAGCGGCTGGGCGGCCTCGGGCGCGGGGTGCAGCACCTCGAAATCGACGCCTTCCCAGCGCCAGCGCAGGCCGCGTGCGCAAGGAGCGCCGAAGTCGGCCACCGCCGGCTGGGCGGCGCGCACGGACTCGGCGCCGCCGGTGTGGTCGGTGTCGCGGTGACTCAGCAGGAGCCGGTCCAGCCGCAGGCCCAGGGCGCGCAACAGCGGCACCAGCACCCGCTCGCCGGCATCGCTGCGCGGGCCATAGCGCGGGCCTGCGTCGAACAGCAACACATGGCCCGCCGTGCGCACGACGATCGCACTGCCCTGCCCCACGTCGGCCGCCAGCACCTCGAAGTCGCCGGGCGTCACGGGCTCGGCCTTCCACAGCAGCACCGGCAGCGCCAGCGGCAAGCCGAGCAGCCGCCAGCGCCAGGGGCCGGGCATGACCAGCAGCATGCCGCCGAGCACGCCCGCGGCCGCCGCCCACAGCGGCGGTGCGGCCGCACTGAAGGTCGCGCCAGGCAGCGTGGCCGCCCAGGCCAACGCACTGCGCAGCGCCTCCACCGCCAGTGCCGCCATATCCCAGCAGGCCGGCACGGCGATGCCTGCCATGGCCAGCGGGGTCACGACCAGCGTGACGGCTGGAATCGCGAGGAGGTTGGCCGCCAGGCCCACCACCGAGACCTGCTGGAACAGCATCAGCCCCAACGGCGCCAGCGCGACGGTCACCACGCCCTGCTCGCGCAGCAGGCGCCGCAATGCCGCACCCCGCCCCTGCGGGCCCACGGCCGGCCCCGCATCGGTGGCGAACAGCACGGCGACCGCGACGAAGCTGAGCCAGAAGCCCGCCTGCATGAGCCCCCACGGATCGATGGCCACCACCAGCGCGAAGACCACCAGCCATGCCACCGGCCAGGGCCAGCGCCGGGCCGACAGCCGCAGCAGCACGGCCAGCGCGAGCATCCACACCGTGCGCTGCGAAGGCAGCCCCCAGCCGCTGAAGGCCGCGTAGAGGGCCGCCAGCAGCACGCCGCCGGCCAGACCGGCATGCTGGGCCGGCCAGCGCAGCATCAATCGCGGGCTGAGCCGCCAGAGCCAGCCGACCACGGCCGCCGCCAGCCAGGCGAACATGGTCACGTGCAGGCCCGAGATGCTCATCAGGTGGGCGACGCCCGTCAGGCGGAAAACGGTCCAGTCGGCCGGCGCGATGGCCGACTGGTCGCCGGTGACCAGCGCCGCCACCACCCGGCCCGCGCTGCTGCCGCCCGTGCGTTCGAGGATGCGGTCGCGCACGGCCTCACGGGCACGCTCGAGCGGCAACTCCCACCACGAGGGCGTCTGCAGTCGCAGGGGAGCCGGCGCAGGTCGTACCGAGCCGGTCGCCTGGATGTCCTGCTCGAACAGCCAGAGCTCGTAGTCGAAACCGTGCGGATTGAGCGTGCCGTGCGGTGCACGCAGCCGTACCGGCAACCGCCAACCCTCGCCCACATGCAACGGCGCGGGCGACGCGACGGCGTCCGGCCAGAACAGGATCAGCCGACCGGGCAGCGGCGCCTCGCCCTCGGTCGTGAACTCGAAGCGCAGGCCGCCATCGCGCCGCTGCGGCATGCCCGTCACGCGCCCCTGGAGGATGAGATCGCGGCCTTCGAGGGCCGGCGCCAGCGCCCCGGCCAGGCGATCAACGGCACGCCAGCCCGTCTGGGCGAATCCCCCCGCCAAGCCGGCCACCAGCGCCAGCAGCAGGCCGGCGCGATGGCGCTGCACAGGCAGGAGGCCAGAGAGCAGCCAGGCCGCCAGCCCCACCAGCGCCGCCACGGCATAGGGCCCGACCGGCCAGAGCGCGGGCTGCCGCAACTGCAGCGCGATGCCGACGATGGCGCCGGCCAGCCCCGCCATCAGACCCGGCCATCCCTTGCCCCGCCATGACCCCGTCACGGCGCGCAGGCACCCTCCTGCGCGCACCGCCACCCTGCCTGTGTTCAAGCCTGTTTCTCTCCCTGAACGGCCCGCCGCATGGGGGGTCCGATGGCGCAGTCCTTGCTTGCTTCTCGGCTAGCATGCGCCCTCGGGCCCGTCATTGCTGCACGCGCGCCGTCACCAGAATAAGCCCAAACCACCGAGTCCCATGTCGATCCACGCCGCCCTCCACCACGTCACACGCTACAAGTACGACCGGCCCGTCCAACTGGGCCCGCAGGTCGTGCGGCTGCGCCCCGCGCCGCACTGCCGCAGCAACGTGATCTCGTACTCGCTGCGCGTCGAGCCGGCCGAGCACTTCATCAACTGGCAGCAGGATCCCTTCGCCAACTACCAGGCACGGCTGGTCTTCCCGAAGAAGACCACGGAGTTCACCGTGACGGTCGACCTCGTGGTCGAGATGGCGGTCTACAACCCCTTCGACTTCTTCCTGGAGCCGCATGCGGAGACGGTGCCCTTCAAGTACTCGAAGGCGCAGGCCGAGGAACTGGCGCCCTACCTGGTGACGGAGCCGGCCACGCCGCTGGTGGCGGCCTACCTCGAGAAGATCGACCGCAGCGAGAAGCGCACCATCGACTTCCTGGTCCAGCTCAACCAGCAGGTGCAGCAGGACGTCAAGTACCTCATCCGCATGGAGCCCGGCGTGCAGACGCCGGAAGAGACGCTCGAGAAAGCCAGCGGCTCCTGCCGCGATTCCGGCTGGCTGCTGGTGCAGTTGCTGCGCCACATGGGCCTGGCGGCGCGCTTCGTGTCGGGCTACCTGATCCAGCTCACGCCCGACGTCAAGTCGCTCGACGGCCCGAGCGGCACTGAAGTCGACTTCACCGACCTGCATGCCTGGTGCGAGGTCTACCTGCCCGGCGCCGGCTGGATTGGCCTGGACGCCACCTCCGGCCTGCTGGCCGGCGAAGGCCACATCCCGCTGGCCTGCACGCCCAACCCGTCGAGCGCCGCGCCCATCGAGGGCCTGGTGGACGAGGCCGAGGTCGAGTTCGACCACGAGATGGTCGTCAGCCGCATCTACGAATCGCCGCGCGTCACCAAGCCCTACACCGACGACCAGTGGGCCGAGGTGCTGGCCCTGGGCGAGGCGGTCGATGCCCGCCTGGCCGCTGGCGACGTGCGCCTGACCATGGGCGGCGAGCCCACCTACGTGGCCACCAGCGACCGTGACGCCGCCGAATGGAACACCGACGCCCTCGGCCCCACCAAGCGCGGCTATGCGACCGAACTGGTGGACCGCCTGCGCGCCGAATACGGCCACGGCGGCTTCCTGCATTTCGGCCAGGGCAAGTGGTACCCAGGCGAGCAGTTGCCGCGCTGGGCACTGTCGATCTTCTGGCGCGCCGACGGCCAGCCGATCTGGCACAACCCCGCCCTCTTCGCCGACGAACGCAAGCCCGCCCACTACACCAGCGCCGACGCCGAGCGCTTCACCCGCACCCTGGCCGGCAAGCTGGGTTTGTCGGAGCGCTTCATCCAGGCCGGCTACGAGGACGTCTACTACTACCTCTGGCGCGAGCGCCGGCTGCCGGTCAACGTCGACCCCTTCGAGTCCAACCTGGATGATGAGCTGGAGCGCGCCCGCCTGCGCCGCGTGTTCACGCAGAAGCTCGACGCCGTGATCGGCTACGTGCTGCCGCTGGAGCCCTCCTCCAACGCGACGGACAACCCGTCCCTGGCCGGTGCCGGCTGGAAGACCGGCCCCTGGTTCCTACGCGACGACCGCATGTACCTGATCCCGGGCGATTCGCCCATGGGCTACCGCCTGCCGCTGGATTCGCAGCCCTGGGCGGCCAAGGGCGACTTCCCCTACCTGATCGACCGCGATCCGCATGCGCCGCAGGCCGCGCTGCCCCCGGCCGCCGAACTGCGGGCCCGCTATGCCGAAGCCTGGGGACAGGGTGGCATGGGCGCCGCAGCCGGTGACGTGGCCTATGTGCAAGGCGCACCGCGCAGCGCCAGTGCCACGGTGCGCCTGCAACCGCCGAGTGCGACCGGTGCCACCGGCGGGGACGTGGCCCCCGGCGACGGCAGCGCGCGCCATGTGGCGGACGGCGCCAACGTCCGCTTCCCGAGCCGCGGCGAATCGGCGCACTGGATCACGCGCACGGCCCTGTGCGTGGAAGCACGCGACCCGCGCCGCGCCAACGGCCCGGCCGCCGAGAAGGTGGGCCAGGCCTCGGGCGTGCTCTACGTCTTCATGCCGCCCCTGGCCTTCCTGGAGGACTACCTCGACCTGCTCTCCGCGGTCGAAGCCACGGCCGAGGAGCTGGGCATGCAGATCGTGCTCGAAGGCTACCCGCCGCCGCGCGATGCGCGCCTCAAGATGCTGCAGGTCACGCCCGACCCGGGCGTGATCGAGGTCAACATCCACCCCGCGCACAACTGGGGCGAACTGGTGCAGCACACCGAGTTCCTCTACGACGCGGCCTTCCAGACGCGCCTGACGGCCGAGAAGTTCATGACCGACGGCCGCCACACCGGCACCGGCGGCGGCAACCACTTCGTGCTGGGCGGCGCGACGCCGGCCGACAGCCCCTTCCTGCGCCGGCCCGAGCTGCTCGCCAGCCTCGTGCTGTACTGGCACAACCATCCCTCGCTGTCGTACCTGTTCTCGGGCCTGTTCATCGGCCCGACCAGCCAGGCACCGCGCGTGGACGAGGCCCGCAACGACCAGCTCTACGAGTTGGAAATCGCCATCAAGGAGATCGTGCGCAACCGCGAGCTCTACGGCCAGGGCATGCCGCCCTGGCTGGTGGACCGCACGCTGCGCAACATCCTGATCGACGTCACCGGCAACACGCACCGCAGCGAGTTCTGCATCGACAAGCTCTACTCGCCCGACGGCCCGACCGGCCGCCTGGGCCTGCTCGAGTTGCGCGCCTTCGAGATGCCGCCCCATGCCCGCATGAGCATCGTGCAGCAGCTGCTGCTGCGCGCCCTCATCGCCCGCTTCTGGGACACGCCCTACCAGGCGCCGGCCACCCGATGGGGCACCGAACTGCACGACCGCTTCCTGCTGCCCACCTTCGTCAAGATGGACTTCGACGACGTGATCGCCGAGATGCGTCAGGCCGGCTTCGCCTTCGAGGCCGAATGGTTCGCGCCGCATTTCGAGTTCCGCTTCCCGCTGGTCGGCGAGGTGCAGGCCATGGGTGTGGAGCTGTCGCTGCGCAACGCGCTGGAGCCCTGGCACGTGATGGGCGAACAGGGAGCGCCCGGCGGCACGGTTCGCTATGTCGATTCGTCGCTGGAGCGGGTGGAGGTGCGCGTCACCGGCCTCAACCAGAGCCGCTATGCCGTCACCGTCAACGGCAAGGTGCTGCCGCTGCAGCCCACCGGCGTGGCCGGCGAGTACGTGGCCGGTGTGCGCTACAAGGCCTGGAACCCGCCCTCGTCGCTGCACCCGACCATCCATCCGCATGCGCCGCTGACCTTCGACATCGTCGACACCTGGATGAAGCGCTCGCTGGGCGGCTGCCAGTACCACGTCGCCCACCCGGGCGGGCGCAACTACACCACCTTCCCCGTCAATGCCTACGAGGCCGAAAGCCGGCGCCTGGCGCGCTTCTCGCGCATGGGCCACACGCCCGGCATGCTGCGCACGCCGCCGGCCAACATCGAGGTGGTGGGCAGCCGCGAGTTCCCGTTCACGCTGGACCTGCGGCGGTGATCGCCGGGGCCGCGGCCTGGCCCGCGGGCGGCCGGTGCGGCCGCCCCTGGCGTGCGCCGCGGCTCTGCGCCACGCCGGGCCGTCGTGCAATCGATCACGGTCAGCGGGCCGCCCTCGGGCGCCCGCCGGTCCTCTGTGAATCCGATGTGACAATCCGCCGGCTGTGGATCCGCTGAACGACTCTCTCTTCGACGCCCAGGGGCTGGAAACACCAGCCGCCTTCGCGGCCGCCTTGGCGCCCGCGGCGGAGCCGGGCCACTTCGACGAACTGCGTGGCCGCACGAGCCCGCAGCGGCCGGCTGTGCCGCCGGCCGGCCCGGCTTCCACCGCTGCCCCCGCGCTTGCCCTGGCCACCGCAGAGCCCGTCGCCGATGAGGCCGACGAAGCGCCCACGCCCCCGGACGAAGCAGCCGGCACACTGACGCCGGCCTGGACGCAATTCTTCGAGGAACTGGGCCCCGAAGGTTTCGCCGACCTGCCGCGCCGGGCCCTGAGCCTGGAACGCCAGATCCGCGACAACGGCGTCACCTACAACGTCTATGCGGACACCGACGGGCCGCAGCGGCCCTGGTCGCTGGACCTCTTCCCGCTGATCGTGCCGCCCGGCAGCTGGGCGCAGATCGAGACCGGCGTGCTGCAACGCGTGCGCATCCTCGACCGCGTGATGGCCGACGTGTACGGCCCGCAGGCCCTGCTGCAGGAAGGCCTGCTGCCCGCCGCCCTGGTGCGCGGCCATCCCGGCTATCTGCGCCAGATGCACGGCGTGAAGCCGCCCGGCGACACGTGGCTGCGCATCGCCGCCTTCGACCTGGCGCGCGGGCCGGACGGCAACTGGTGGGTCGTCTCCCAGCGCACCCAGGCGCCCTCGGGTCTGGGCTACCTGCTGGAGAACCGGCTGGCCGTGTCGCGGCAGTTTCCACAGGCCTTCGAGTCGCTGCAGGTGCAGCGCCTGGCCGCCACCTACACGGCCATGATGGACGGCCTGCAGCGCATGTGCCCGGCCGGCTCGCCGCCGCACATCGCCCTGCTGACGCCGGGGCCGTACAACGAAACCTACTTCGAGCACGCCTATCTCGCGCGCTACCTGGGCGTGACGCTGGTGGAGGGCAACGACCTCACCGTGCGCGACGAGCGCCTGTATCTCAAGACGCTGCAGGGCCTTCGCCCGGTGCACGGCCTCATCAAGCGGCTGGACGATCCCTTCCTCGATCCGCTGGAGCTGCGGCCCGACTCCACCCTGGGCGTGCCCGGCCTGCTGCAGGTGATCCGCGCCGGCAACCTGCTGATCGCCAACATGCCGGGCTCGGCCTTCCTCGAATCGCCCGCCCTGCTGGGCTTTCTGCCGGCGCTGTCGCGGCGCCTGCTGGGCGAGGAACTGGCCCTGCCGGCCCTGCCCACCTGGTGGTGCGGCGAGCGCGCGGCCATGGAAGCCGCCCTGCCCCGCCTGGCCGAATGCGCCGTCAAGCCGACCTATCCGGGCTCGACCATCCATCCCAGCTTCGAGGCCGTGCTCGGCACCCAGCTGGACCAGCGCGCGCTGGACGAATGGGCCGGCCGCATCATCCGCCAGAGCGACGCCCACACGGTGCAGAGCTACCTCCCGCTGTCCCAGATGCCCACCTGGGCGCAGGACCTGGGGCCCGGCCGCATCGCGCCCAAGGCGGTGATGCTGCGCGTCTTTGCCGTCAACGACGGGCCGCAGAGCTGGCGCGTGCTGCCCGGCGGTCTGGCCCGACTGGCCGGGCAGGATGCGCAGATCGCCTCGATGCAACGCGGCGGCAGCAGCGCCGACGTGTGGGTGCAGACCGAGGGCGAGGTGGACCGCAGCACCCGCCTGGCGCCGCAGAGCACGCCGGCTTCGCTGCAGCGCCACCGCGCGCCAGTCACCAGCCGCGCGGCCGAGAACATGTACTGGCTGGGCCGCTACACCGAGCGGGCCGAGAACACGCTGCGCCTGGCCCGGCTCACGCTCGAGAACCTGAGCGGCGAGGACCAGTTCTCCCGCCCGCTCGTGGCCTGGCTGCATGAGATGGCCCTGCGCAACGCCCTGGTGCCGCGCGAGGTGCCCGGCCTGGCACGCCAGCACGAAGGCGCCCGCGCCGCGCACAGCCGGCGCCTGTTCGAGCGCGCGCTGATCGCCGAACTTGGTCAGGCGCAGAACGGCCGCAGCGTGGGCTTCAACCTGCGCTGCCTGCGCGAGGCGGCGCAGGCCGTGCGCGAGCGCCTGTCGCAGGAGCACTGGAATCACATCGTGCGCGCCGAGGCCGACCTCGTGCGCCGCTTCCAGGAGCAGGCCGGCGAGAGCGGCGAAGGCCGCTATGCCGTGGGCGCCACGCTGCGCACGCTGGAGGCCACGAGCGCCGCACTTGCCGCCATCACCGGTGCCCAGACCGACCGCATGACGCGCGACGACGCCTGGCGGCTGCTGTCCATCGGCCGTCACATCGAGCGGCTGGCCTTCCTGGCCAGCGCGCTGGCCGCGGGCTTCGAGCACGGCACCGTGCACGAGGCCAGCGGCTTCGAGGCGTTGGTGGGCCTGTTCGACAGCACCATCACCTTCCATGCCCGCTACCAGCAGCGGCGCGACGTGGCCTCGCTGGTCGATCTGCTCGTGCAGGACGGCGACAACCCGCGCTCACTGGCCTGGGTCACGCACACGCTACGCAAGCGCCTGGCGAAGCTGGCCGGCAGCGCGCCCGACCGGCTCACGGCGCTGTCGTACGAATTGCCCAATCCGGACGACTGGTCGCTGGAGCTTCTGTGCGACCCCGGCCCCGACGGCCGCTACGGCACGCTGATGCAGACGCTCGCACGCTGCGAGACGGCGGCCTACCACGTGTCGGACGCCATCGGCGTGCGCTACTTCACCCTCACCTTCGAGACCGTGCGCTCGGTGGGCGTCTGACCATGCTGCTGCACGTCACCCACGAGACCCGCTACGACTACGCGCCCGCCGTCGAGACGGCCCAGCACATGGCGCACCTGCGCCCACGCGACCTGGGCTGCCAGGCCGTGCTGGACCATCGCCTGGCCATCTCCCCCGCGCCCGTGCACCGCAGCGAATCGGACGACATCTACGGCAACCGCCGCACCTTCTTCGCCCTCGAGTCCACGCACGACCAGCTGGTGGTCACTGCGGAAAGCCTGGTGCGCACGGCGCAACCGGCGCTTTCGCCGCAGGCCGACACACGCCTGGCCTGGGACGTGGTGCGCGAGCGCTTCCGCTACCGGGCGGGCCAGCATGACGATGCGGCCTCCGACTTCGTCTTTCCGTCGCGCCACGTGCCGCCGCACGACGACTTCGCCGCCTATGCGCGGGCCAGCTTCCCGCCGGGCCGGCCGCTGTTCGAGGCAGCCATGGAGCTCACGCTGCGCATCCACCGCGACTTCGAATACGCCAGCGGCAGCACCGAGATCAACACGCCGGCCGTGCAGGCGCTGGCGCAGCGCCGCGGCGTCTGCCAGGACTTCGCCCACATCATGATCGCCTGCTGCCGCGCGCTGGGCCTGCCCGCGCGCTATGTGAGCGGCTACCTGTTGACGCAACCGCCGCCGGGCCAGCCGCGGCTGGTGGGCGCGGACGCCTCGCACGCCTGGGTGGAGGTCTACCTGCCCGGCGCCGGCGCCGGCGCCGATGCGCAGCATCCGGCCTCCGGCCTGGGCGACTGGGCCGGCTTCGACCCCACCAACGGCCGCCAGCCCGGCCCGGACTATGTGGTGCTGGCCGTGGGCCGCGACTTCGCCGACGTCTCACCCATGCGCGGCGTGCTGCACGGCGGTGCCCGCCATGTCCTGGACGTGGGCGTCACCGTGCAACCCTTCGACGAACTGCCGGCCGCCCGGCGCGAAGGCCTTGCGGCGGCGCTGGCACAGGACGTGGCCGCGACGTCGGCCGTTGCTGCTTCCTCGATCGCGCCTGCCGCGGCCGGTGCCGAGGACCGCGACGGCGGCCGGCCCGCGCCCATGCCGGACAATCGCTGACCCTGCGCCTGCCGCCCGACGGCGGGCAACCCTGCCGGCGACGGCGCCCGTCCCGGCCGCGACCCTACTTTCTCCATCCCGAATCCCGGAGTCCTCCATGTCCATCCAAGACACGCTCAAGCAACTCGGCATCGAACTGCCGCCCGTCGCCGTTCCCGCCGCCGCCTACGTGCCCTTCGTGCAGACCGGCAACCTCGTGTTCCTGTCCGGCCACATCGCCAAGAAGGACGGCAAGCCCTGGGTGGGCCAGCTGGGCGTGGACATGGGCACCGACGAAGGCAAGCAGGCCGCCCGCGCCATCGCGATCGACCTGCTGGGCACCCTCCAGGCTGCCGTGGGCGACCTGGAGCGCGTGCGCCGCATCGTCAAGGTGATGAGCCTGGTCAACTCGGCCCCCACCTTCACCGAACAGCACCTGGTGACCAACGGCGCCAGCGAACTCTTCGCCGCGGTCTTCGGCGAACGCGGCGCCCATGCCCGCAGCGCCTTCGGCGTGGCGCAGATCCCGATGGGCGCCTGCGTCGAGATCGAGCTGATCGCGGAAGTGGGCTGAGCCGATGCGCGTACGCCTTCTCGCGCTGGCAGGCACAGCCGCGCTTCTTCTCGGCGCCTGTGCGGCGCCGGCGGACGGCCCGCGGCCCGTCGATGCCATCCCTCTCGCGCCCCCGCCACCGCGCATCGTCGGCGCGGACGGCAACGGCGCCACCGAGGGCCCGCAAAGCTGCAAGATATCGGCCGGCTACCTGTGGTGCCAGGCCGTCCAGCGCTGCGAGCGGCCCTGGGAGCTGGCCCGGGACAAGGGCTTCCCCAACACCCTCGAAGGTTTCCAGGCCTTCTGCCAGCCGCCTGCGAAATGAGTCAGTTCTCGCAAGACAGCGCGCGTGCCTGGCTGAACAACGCGATGCGCCGCATCGAGGCCGATTACCAGCGCAGCGCCGACACCCACCTCATTCCCCTGCCGCTGCCCGCCTTCGAGGCGGCCGGCATCGACCTCTACCTGAAGGACGAATCCACCCACCCGACCGGCAGCCTTAAGCACCGGCTCGCGCGCTCGCTCTTCCTGCACGCGCTGGTCAACGGCTGGGTGCGCGAAGGCACCACGGTGATCGAGGCCTCCAGCGGCTCGACGGCTGTGAGCGAGGCCTACTTCGCCCGGTTGCTGGGTCTGCCCTTCGTGGCCGTGATGCCGCGCAGTACCTCGGCCGAGAAGGTGGCGCAGATCGCCTTCTACGGCGGCCGCTGCCACTTCGTGGACCACGCGTGGGAGGTCTACGACGAGGCGGAAGACCTGGCCCATGAATGCGGCGGCCACTACATGGACCAGTTCACCTATGCGGAACGGGCCACCGACTGGCGGGGCAACAACAACATCGCGGACAGCATGTTCCAGCAGATGGCGCAGGAGCGGCATCCCGTGCCGGCCTGGATCGTGGTGGGCGCCGGCACGGGCGGTACCAGCGCGACCATCGGCCGCTACGTGCGCTTTCGCGGGCATGCGACACAGTTGGCGGTGGTCGACCCCGAAGGCTCCGCCTTCGCCGAGTTCCACGCCACGGGCGACTGGGACTGCGAAGGCGCCGGCTCGCGCATCGAGGGCATCGGCCGTCCACGCGTGGAGCCGAGCTTCATCCCCAGCGTCGTGGATCGCATGATCCCGATGCCCGACGTCGCCTCCATCGCGGGCATGCGGGTGCTGTCCAATCTGCTGGGCCGCAAGGTGGGCCCGTCGACGGGCACCAACTTCGTCGGCATGCTGGCGCTGGCGCACGAGATGCGCGAGCAGGGCCGCAGCGGCTCGGTGCTGTCGCTGCTGTGCGACTCGGGCGAGCGCTACCTTGCGACCTACCATGACGGGCGCTGGGTCGACGACCGGTTCGGCGACTGCGCCGAGGCTGTCCGGGGCATCGAAGCGGCGCTGCACGGCTGAGGGACTCGAAGCGGGCCACCGCCGATGCGCTCGGCAGGCCCGTGCCGCGCGCACTCACCGTCCCACGCCTCCGGTGAGAGGATGGTGCTACCCCGCTTCTGCCGCGGGCGGGCGCCATCGGCGATCATCCACCGATGCCTTTTGTGCCCTTGAGTCCGCTGCTCGCCGGCCGGACCGCCACCCGGCGACGCGTGTTGGCCCTGCTGGCTGGCGGGCTCCTGCCATTGCCTTCGTCCTGGGCGCTGCCTGCGCGCACCCTGCACTTTCCCCGTGACCACGGCAGCCATCCCGGACTGCGCACGGAATGGTGGTACGCCACGGGCCATGCCGAGTCGCCGCAAGGCGCACGCTACGGCTTTCAACTCACCTTCTTCCGCTCGCGGGTGGACGGCACGCAGTCTCTGCGGTCGGCGTTCGCGGCACGGCAACTGCTGTTCGCCCATGCCGCGCTGACCGACCTGCAGGCTGGCAAGCTGCACCATGACCAGCGCATCGCCCGTGCCGGCTTCGGCATCGCCGAGGCTGCCGAGGACGACACGCACGTGCGGCTGCGTGACTGGTCGCTGGTGCGCAATGCCGACAGCGGTGCCTATGCCGCCGAGGCGCCGGGCGCCGATTTCGGCCTCTCCCTGCGCCTGCAACCCACCCAGGCCGTGTTGTTGCAGGGGAAGGCCGGCCTTTCGCGCAAGGGCCCCGAGGCGGCGCAAGCCAGCTACTACTACAGCCAGCCGCAACTGGCGGTGCAAGGTCGCATCGCCGTCAAAGGACAAGCACCCCTGCGGGTGGAGGGACGGGCCTGGCTCGACCACGAATGGAGCGAGGCGCTGCTGCACCCGCAAGCGGTAGGCTGGGACTGGATCGGCATGAACCTGGACGACGGAAGCGCCCTCACGGCCTTCCGCCTGCGCCGTGCGGACGGCAGCGCGCTCTGGGCGGGCGGCTCGTGGCGGCCGGCGGGCGGGCAAGCGCAGGCCTTCGAAGACAAGGACGTGCGATTCGAGCCGCTTCGGTTCTGGACGAGCCCGCTCTCGCGGGCACGCTACCCGGTGCAGTGCCAGGTCTATACACCCGCCGGCCGCTTCGAGGTCCGCGCCCTGGTCGACGACCAGGAACTGGACAGTCGCGCCTCGACCGGCGCCATTTACTGGGAAGGCCTGAGCGATCTGCTCGACACGACCGGTCGCCGCGTCGGCCGCGGCTACCTCGAAATGACGGGGTATGCGCAGGCATTGAGGCTTTGAACGGCGGCAAGGCCCCTGCAGTGCACTGCGCAGGGCCCAAAGAAAAAGCCCTTGCTGCAGAACGGCAAGGGCTTTGGATGACTGGCGGAGTGGACGGGACTCGAACCCGCGACCCCCGGCGTGACAGGCCGGTATTCTAACCAACTGAACTACCACTCCTGGCAGGCAGCATTGCGCTCTGTAGACAGAGCCAAGCGCTACGAACTTGGCGACCCTACGGGGATTCGAACCCCGGTACTCACCGTGAAAGGGTGATGTCCTAGGCCTCTAGACGATAGGGTCAAAACCTGGACTGGTTTGAAGTGGTGGAGGTAAACGGGATCGAACCGATGACCTCTTGCATGCCATGCAAGCGCTCTCCCAGCTGAGCTATACCCCCACTGATCTTGGCTTTCACCGAGACCTTGAGTTCGAAGGCTTGCGCCTGCGAACTGGAATCTGGCGGAGTGGACGGGACTCGAACCCGCGACCCCCGGCGTGACAGGCCGGTATTCTAACCAACTGAACTACCACTCCTGGCAGGCAGCTTTGCGCTCTGCTGACAGAGCCAAGTGCTACGAACTTGGCGACCCTACGGGGATTCGAACCCCGGTACTCACCGTGAAAGGGTGATGTCCTAGGCCTCTAGACGATAGGGTCAAAACCTTGGACGAAAGTCTTGCGACTCTCTACGACGACACCTTGATGGTGGAGGTAAACGGGATCGAACCGATGACCTCTTGCATGCCATGCAAGCGCTCTCCCAGCTGAGCTATACCCCCGTTTCGACCGACGCTTTTGACGTCGACCCTGTCAGGTGTCGAGCCTTGCATTATATGCAGGTTTTTACGCGTTGCGCAATCTTTCTTGCACGGTGTCCGGAGAAAAAAGCGCGAGCACGGCGTCGAGCGAAGGCGTCTGCGGCGTGCCCATCACCAGCACGCGCACGGGCATGGCCAGGGCGGGCATCTTGAGGCCGTGCTGGGCCAGCACTTCCTTGATCGTCGCGGCGATGGAGGGCTTGTCCCAGGCCGCCACTCCGGCCAACTTCTCGGCCAGCGAAGTGATCGCCGGGCGCACAGCGTCGGTGATGTGCTGCGCGCGGTCCGCCTCGCTGGCGGTGACGGGCGCGTAGAAAGCCGCGCTCCAGTCGGCCAGTGCCACGGTGGTGTCGCAGCGATCCTTGAACAGGCCGCAGATGGCTGGCAGGCGCTCGTCCGCCGTGATGCCGCGCTTGGCAAGCTGGGCTGCCACCAGCGGCGCGAGTTGGTCGTCGGCCATGGCCTTGAGGTGCTGGGCATTCACCCAGCGCAGCTTGGCCTCGTCGAACTGGGCGGCGCTGCGGCCCAGGTGGTCCAGGTCGAACCATTCCAGGAACTGCGCGCGGCTGAAGATCTCGTCGTCGCCATGGCTCCAGCCCAGACGGGCCAGGTAGTTGACCATGGCGTCAGGGAGGTAGCCCTCGTCGCGGTACTGCGTCACCGGCTTGGCGCCGTTGCGCTTGCTCATCTTCTCGCCCTGCTCGTTCAGCACGGTGGGCAGGTGGGCATAGACCGGTGGCTCCTTGCCGAGAGCGCGGAAGATGTTGATCTGCCGCGGCGTGTTGTTCACGTGGTCGTCGCCGCGGATGACGTGGGTGATGGCCATGTCGATGTCGTCGACAACCACGCAGAAGTTGTACGTGGGCGTGCCGTCGGGCCGGGCGATGACCAGGTCGTCCAGCTCGTCGTTGCGGATCTCGATGCGGCCCTTGACCTTGTCGTCCCAGGCGACGACGCCGCCGACGGGGTTCTTGAAGCGCAGCACCGGTTGCACGCCCTCGGGGACTGCCGGCAGCGTCTTGCCGGGCTCGGGCCGCCAGGTGCCGTCGTAGCGCGGCTTTTCCTTGGCGGCCATCTGGCGCTCGCGCAGAGCGTCGAGCTCCGCCACGCTCATGTAGCAGGGATAGACCAGGCCCTGGGCCTGCATCTCCGCCAACACCGCCTTGTAGCGGTCCATGCGCTGCATCTGATAGAAGGGACCTTCATCATGGTCCAGGCCCAGCCAGGCCATGCCTTCGATGATCACGTCGACGGCGGCCTGGGTCGAGCGCTCGAGGTCGGTGTCCTCGATGCGCAGGATGAAGTCGCCGCCAGTGGAGCGGGCGAAGGCCCAGGGGTACAAGGCCGAGCGGATGTTGCCCAGGTGGATGAAGCCCGTCGGCGACGGGGCGAAGCGGGTCCGGGTGCGTGCGTTCGTCATGCGGGAAGGGAGCTCAGGCCGCGGTCGAGGTCCGCAGCGACATCGTCGGTGTGTTCGAGGCCCACGGCCACGCGAATCAGGCCCTGGCCCACGCCAGCAGCCTGGCGCTGCGCCTCGGTCAGTCGACCGTGCGAAGTGCTGGCCGGGTGCGCGCACATGGTCTTGGTGTCGCCCAGATTGGTGGCCAGCGACAGCCACTGCATCGAATCCAGCACATGGAAAGCGCGGCGGCGCGCCTGGTCGGCGTCAGCGGCCTTGACGTCGAAGGACAGCACGGCGCCGCCGCTCCCCGATTGCTGCGCCATGGCCAGTTCATGCTGCGGATGGCTGGCAAGGCCAGGGTAGTACACGCACCCGACGCCGGGATGCGCCTCCAGCCAGCGCGCCAACGCCAGCGCCTTGGCGGCCTGCGCCTTCATGCGGATGTCCAGCGTCTCCAGGCCCTTGAGCACCACCCAGGCGTTGAAGGGCGCGAGCGTCATGCCCGCACTCTTGAGCACCGGCAGGAACTTCTCCGTGACCATCTTCTGGCTGGCGCACAGCGCGCCGGCCATCACGCGGCCCTGGCCGTCGAGATACTTGGTGCCGGAGTGCATGACGATGTCGGCGCCCATGGCCATGGGCCGCTGCAGCGCGGGCGTGGCGAAGCAGTTGTCCACGGACATCAGCGCGCCGTTCTCGTGCGCCAGATCTGCCAGGGCGGCGATGTCGCACACCTCCGTCAGCGGATTGGTGGGCGTCTCGGCGAAGAGCAGCCGCGTGGTACCTGGCCGCACGGCGGCCTTCCAGGCCGCGATGTCGGTCTGCGGCACGAAGCTCGACTCGACGCCAAACTTGGCCAGGTCCGAGCCGATCAGCTTGATGGTGGAGCCGAACATCGACTGCGAGCACACCACGTGGTCGCCGGCCTTGAGCAGGCCCATGCACATCATCAGGATGGCCGACATGCCCGAGGCGGTGGACATGCAGGCCTCGGCGCCCTCGAGCGCGGCCAGGCGCTGCTCGAAGCTGGCGACCGTCGGGTTGCCGTAGCGGCCGTAGGTGAAGCCTTCCTCATCGCCGGCGAAGCGGCGGGCGGCGGACTCTGCCGACGGCTGGACGTAGCCGCTCGTCAGGTACAGCGCTTCGGAGTTCTCGCCGTACTGGCTGCGCGCCGTGGCGCGGCGCACGGCCTCGGTCTCGGGATGCAGGCCGGCCGGCAGGTCGCGTTCTTGCGGGCTCATGGTCATTCGCTGTGGTTGGGCAGGGTCAGGCGCGAGGCGTCGATGTCGGTTTCCTCGATGCGCGGCCGGTTGCCGTTCATGCGGCTGATGGCCTCGGTGTCGATGTCGCCGGTGACGTACACGCCGTCGAAGCAGGAGGCCTCGAAGCCGCCCAGCGGCACGGCGCCGGGCGTCTTGGGCGCGGCCTTCATCACGGCGCGCTTCATGGCGTCCACGTCCTGGTAGATCAGCGCGTCGCAGCCGATGATCTGGCGGATCTCCTCGATGGTGCGGCCGTGGGCCACCAGCTCGTCCTTGGTTGGCATGTCGATGCCGTAGACGTTGGGAAAGCGCACCGGCGGCGCGGCGCTGGCCATGTAGACCTTGCGGGCGCCGGCGTCGCGCGCCATCTGCACGATCTCGCGGCTGGTGGTGCCGCGCACGATGGAATCGTCCACCAGCAGCACGTTGCGGTCCTTGAACTCGCTGGCGATCACGTTGAGCTTCTGGCGCACCGACTTCTTGCGCACCGCCTGGCCCGGCATGATGAAGGTGCGGCCCACGTAGCGGTTCTTGACGAAACCCTCGCGGTACGGCACGCCCAGCAGGTGCGCGAGCTGCGTGGCGCTCGGGCGGCTGGACTCGGGAATCGGCACGATCACGTCGATCTCGCTCGGCGGCACGGTCGAGACCACGCGCTGCGCCAGCGTCTCGCCCAGGTTCAGGCGGGCCTGATAGACGGAGATGCCGTCCAGCGTGGAATCGGGCCGCGCCAGGTAGACGAACTCGAAGATGCAGGGATGCAGGCTGGCATCGGGCGCGCACTGGCGGGCATGCACCTGGCCTTGCAGGTCGATGAAGACGGCCTCGCCCGGCAGCACATCGCGCTCGAAGGTGAAGCCCGAGCCTTCCAGCGCCACCGATTCGCTGGCCACCATCACGCCGCCGTCGGCACTGCGGCCCAGGCACAGCGGGCGGATGCCGTACGGGTCGCGGAAGACCAGAAGGCCGTGGCCAGCGATCATCGAAATGACGGCGTAGGAGCCGCGCAGCCGACGGTGCACCGCCTCGACGGCCGTGAAGATGTCCTGGATGTGCAGGGGGATGCCGCGCGTGGCGCGCTCGATCTCGTGCGCCAGCACGTTGAGCAGCACCTCGGAATCGCTCTCGGTGTTGGTATGGCGATGGTCGGTCGAGAACAACTCGGCCCGCAGCGCATGCGCGTTGGTGAGGTTGCCGTTGTGCACCAGCACGATGCCGAAGGGCGCGTTGACGTAGAAGGGCTGGGCCTCTTCCTCGCTGTAGGCATTGCCCGCCGTCGGATAGCGCACCTGGCCCAGGCCCGTGGTGCCCGGCAGCGCGCGCATGTTGCGGGTGCGGAACACGTCGCGCACCATGCCCTTGGCCTTGTGCATGAAGAACTTGCGCTCCAGCATCGTCACGATGCCGGCGGCGTCCTGGCCGCGGTGCTGCAGCAGCAGCATGGCGTCATAGAGCAGTTGGTTGACGGGCGCGTTGCTGAAAACGCCGACGATTCCACACATGGGAGATCCTTGATTTCCTGAACTACGGAAGGTAGCTGGCCAGTTTCTGCGGCAGCGCGGGCTTGAGGCCCTGCAATGCCGCATCGATGAAGGGCGCGCCGGCCGACTCGCGCCACCAGGCCTGGTCGTGCCAGGCCATCACATGAACCACCACGGCGATCGCCAGCAGCGCCACGGCTGCGCGGGCGGCGCCGAATAGTGCGCCGAGCGACCGATCCACCGGCCGCAACCCGGCCACCGTGACCAGGCGCCGCGTCATCGAGGCAATGGCGCCGCCCACGAAGGCGACGACGATGAAGATGAGCGCAAACGCCACCCCGTAACGCCAAGGTGCCTCCGGTTCACCGAAAGGCAAGACCGCAGCCAGACTGCCCGCCAGCCACTGCGCACACAGGAAGGCCGCGACCCACCCCGCCAGCGACAGCACTTCATAAACCAGCCCGCGCCACAGGCCCATCAGCATCGACACCGCGATCAGCATCACGGCGATCCAGTCGAAGAGCGCCATGGCGCAGCGCGATCAGAGTGTGAGCACGGCAGCCGGCAGGGCCAGCGCCTTGATGCGGGCGGCGGCCTTGTCGGCGTCGGCACGCGAGGAAAAGGGCCCGACCCGCACCCGGGTGCGCTCGCCCTGGGGCGTCTTTGCCACATGGGTGTACGTCTTGAGACCGGCACGCTCCAGCTTCTGGCGCGTTTCCTGGGCCTTGGCGGCGTCGGCGAAGGCGCCCACCTGGACCACAAAGCGTCCGGCGACCTCGGCGGGTGCTGCGGCCGCGGGCTGTGCCTGCGCCACGACCTGCTGCTGCGGGGCCTTGCCTTCGAGCAGGGCGCGGGCGCGGGCGCCGTCGTCGCGGCCCGGCGCCGGCGAGGCTGGCTTGGCGGGCTCGGGCTTCGAGGGCTCGGCCTTGGCGACCTCGCTCTTGGCTTCGGTCTTGGGGGCCTCGGACTTGGTCACCGGCGTCTTGGCCGGTTCAGGCTTGGCGTCGACACGCGCTGGCTCCGTGCGCGGTGCCTCGCTCTTGGCCGGTTCGGAACTGGCAACGGCCTCGCGGCGCGGCTCCGGTACCGCGGCAGGGGGCGCCACCGCCACCTCACTGCCATCGGCGCGTTCCGTGATCACACCATTGGCGGGCGGCGGCAAGGCGATGCCGCCGGAAGCGCTGCGCGAGGTGTCGGCCGCCGGCGCCTCCGCCTGTGCCAGCGGCTTGACCTTGGCCCGGTCCGGCATTTCGATGGGAATGTCGACGGCCACGGGCCGCGGCTGGGTGTCGAACAGGAGGGGAAAGCCGATCACGCCGAGCAGCACCAGCACGGCGGCGCCGACGAGGCGGTGTCGCGCGCGGCGGCGCAGCGATTCGACGCTTTCGGCCGGTGCGGCCGAGACGTTGCCGCGGCCTTCCTTGCCCGGGGAACCTTTGGATCGAAGCTTGAAGAAAGCCATGTGGACGTCGAATCCCCGAGCGGAGCGGCTGTCTGGCGGACGAAGGGCGAATAGCGCCGCAGCGACCGAATTCAGGTACCCGGCTGCAGATGCCGGGCTGTCAGCCGGGGCACACCGTGCGCGAGAACACCGCCGACGGTGAAGAAAGAACCAAAGACGACGATTCTATCAGCCGGGTCTGCCGCCGCCGTGGCCGCGGAGAGCGCCGCCATGGGGTCGGCGTGCAGGGAGGCACTGGCGTCCGTGCGGCGGTTCAGCGCCGTCCACATGCGCATCAGGTCCGCGGCCCGCGCGGCGCGCGGCGTGGGCAAGTCCGTAAAGTACCAGCGGTCCACCAGGGGACCCAGGCGTTCGAAGATGGGCGCCAAGTCCTTGTCTGCCATGGCGCCGAAGACGGCATGCGTGACCGGAAAGAAGCCCATGGCGTCCAGGTTCTCGGCCAAGGCCGCCGCCGAATGCGGGTTGTGGGCCACGTCCAGCACCAGCGCCGGCTGGCCGGGCACGATCTGGAAGCGGCCCGGCAGCTCGACGGTGGCAAAGCCCTGGCGGATGGCCTGGGCCGACACCGGCAGCCGCGGGCGCAGGGCCTCCAGCGCCGCCAGCACGCCCGCCGCATTGATCAGCTGGTTGGCGCCGCGCAACGCCGGATAGGCCAGACCCGCATAGCGGCGCCCACGGCCCGACCAGGCCCACTGCTGCTTGTCGCCGCTGACGGTGAAATCGCGGCCGGAGAGCCACAGGTCGGCGCCCAGGTCCTCGGCGCGGGCCACCACGCTGCGCGGCGGCATCGGATCGCTCACGATGGCGGGCCGGCCCGCGCGCAGGATGCCGGCTTTTTCCGCGCCGATGCTTTCACGGTCGGTGCCGAGGAATTCGATGTGGTCGATGTCCACGCTGGTGATCACGGCGCAGTCGGCATCGATGATGTTGACGGCGTCGAGCCGGCCGCCCAGGCCGACCTCGAGGATCGCGGCATCGAGGCCCGAGGCTGCCATGCACGACAGGATGGCGAGGGTGGTGAACTCGAAATACGTCAGCGCAACGGCTTCGCCGCCGGCCGTGCGCGCGGTCTCGACGGCGTCGAAATGCGGCAGCAGCGCCTCGCCCTCGACCGATTGCCCGCCGATGCGCAGGCGCTCCTCGAAATGGACCAGGTGCGGCGAGGTGTAGACGCCGGTGCGGTAGCCGGCCTGGGCCAGGATGGCCTCCAGCATGGCGCAGGTGGATCCCTTGCCGTTGGTGCCGGCCACGGTGATGACAGGGCAGGTCAGCGCGAGGCCCATGCGCCGTGCCACGGCCTGGACCCGGTCCAGCCCGAGGGCGATGTTCTTGGCATGCAGTTGCTCGGCGTAGGCGAGCCAGTCGGCGAGGGTCTTCATAGGAGGGCGGCATTGTCGCCGAGCCCTCTGACGCGCTCCCCGGCCCCGAACCAATGACCGGCCAAGCGACGGGAGATGCCCCGGGACGGCGCTCGCCGCGCCGCGGCAGGGGGCGCGCCGCGCGCCACGGGCCGCCAACGGCTGAGGCATCATCGCGCCCCATGATCGACGTCTACGGCATCCCCAACTGCGACACCGTCAAGCGCGCCCGCACCTGGCTCGACAGCCAGGGCCAGGCCTACACCTTCCACGACTTCAAGAAGCAGGGCGTGCCCGAGACGGCCCTCGCCCGCTGGCTGGCGGCCCTCGGCTGGGAGCCGCTGGTCAACCGCCGCGGCACCACCTGGCGGCAACTGGACGAAAGCGCGCGCCAGGCGGTGGTCGACGCCGATTCGGCCGCCGCCGCCCTGCGCGCCAACCCCAGTCTGGTGAAGCGCCCGGTCGTCGAATGGCCGGGTGGCGCGGTTACCGTTGGTTTCGATGCCGACACCTGGAAGGCCCGCATCGGCCATTGAGGGATTGAACCCGCCGCAACGGGTGGCGTCCAATCGAGGTTGCGGCGCGTCCGCCGCCTCTCACACGCAGGAGATGTCCATGACCTTCCCCCGTCCATCGCTCGGCGCCCTGGCCTTGGCCGTGCTCGGCAGCCTCGCCGCCCCGGCCTTCGCCCAGAGCCAGCCCCAGTACGCCGAGGGCCGCGTGCTCTCGAGCACCCCGGTCGTCGAGAACGGCCGCACCAGCTACAGCGTGCGCTACGAGTACAACGGCCGCACCTACACCACCCGCACCGACACGCCGCCCAGCCAGACCATCGGCCTGCAGGTGAGCGACCTGGGCGTCAGCACCTACCCAGTGACGCCGCAGCCGAGCATGCAGACGGGCCAGGTTCCGCCTCCTGCCAGCAACACCTACGCCACCCGCGCCCCTTGGGAGCAGGTGGCCCCGGAGCCCGGGGTCGTGGTGTCGAATGCACCGATGCCCGTTGCCGCGCCCCAGGCCGTCGTGGCGCCCGGCTATCCCGTCTACACGACCACGTACCCGGCGCCCGTCTATTACCCCGCCCCGGTGGCTGCGCCGGTCTATGCCTACCCGTCGCCTTATGTTTACCCGCCGGTGGGCCTGTCGCTCAACTTCGGCTACTCGCGCGGCTGGCATCGGCGCTGGTGAGCAAGCCCGGCAGGGCTGCGCCGGTGCGCGACCGACCGGCCCCTAGAATCCGCGGCCCTGTTCCATCCTCCTCATCGCTGCAGTCCATGAGCATCCAGAAGACCCTCGACGGCGTGTCCGTCGCCACCTCGGCCAATGTGTATTTCGACGGCAAGTGCGTCTCGCACGGCGTGACGCTGGCCGATGGCCGCAAGTGCACCGTCGGGGTGATCCTGCCGTCTTCGCTGACCTTCAGCACCGGCGCGCCCGAGATCATGGAATGCACCGCCGGCAGCTGCGAATACCGCCTCGACGGCGAAAGCGACTGGAAGCGCTCCGCCGCCGGCGAGACGTTCAGCATCCCCGGCAACGCCAAATTCGAGATCCGCGTGAGCGGCGAACCCTACAGCTACATCTGCCACTTCGGCTGAACGCGCGTTCAGACGACGACCGGCTCCGGCTCCAGCCGGATGCCGAAGCGCTCGTAGACGCTGGTCTGGATGGCCTTGGCCAGCGTCATCACCTCGCCACCGGTGGCGGGGTGCGTGTTTCCCCCGCGGTTGACCAACACCAGCGCCTGCTTTTCGTAGACGCCGGCATTGCCCACCGACTTGCCCTTCCAGCCGCAGGCATCGATCAGCCAGCCTGCGGCCAGCTTCACCGAGCCGTCGGGCATGGGGTAGTGCACGATGCGGGGCTCGCGGGCGATGATGTCCGCGCACTGCTCCGGCGTGACCGTCGGGTTCTTGAAGAAGCTCCCGGCATTGCCCAGCACGCGCCAGTCAGGCAGCTTGGCCTGACGGATGGCGCAGACCCAGTCGAAGACCTGCATGGGCGTGGGCTCGGCGATGCCGCTCTCGGCCGCCTTGCGCGCCAGGTCCAGATAACCCAGCTCCGGCTTCCAGGGTCGCGGCAGGCGCAGCCGCACCCGCGTGATGAGCGCGCGGCCGGCGAGGCCGAAGTCGTTGGGGCCGCTGCCCGGCGGATGCTTGAACACCGAATCGCGGTAGCCGAAGGCGCACTGGGCCGCGTCGAGGGTGAAGCGGCGGCCAGTTTCCAGGTCGATGCCGTCGAGCGACTCGAAGCGGTCCTGCAGCTCGACGCCGTAGGCGCCGATGTTCTGCACGGGCGCGCCGCCCACGGTGCCCGGGATCATGGCCATGTTCTCCAGGCCCGGGCAGCCCTGCTCCAGCGTCCAGCGCACCGTGTCGTGCCACAGCTCGCCGGCGCCGATCTCGACGATGCAGCCCTTCGGCGTGTCTTCGACCACGCAGCGACCGGGGATCTCGACCTTGAGCACCAGTGGCTTGACGTCGCCGGTGATGACGATGTTGCTGCCGCCACCGAGGACGAACTTGGGCATCTCGCGCCAGTCCTCGCGGGCCAGCACCTCGGCGATATCGTCCTCGCTGCGGATGCGGACGAGCTGCTGGGCGCGGGCGACGATGCCGAAGCTGTTGTGGGGTTGAAGGGGGACGTTGCGCTCGGCGATCATGGGAGAATTTTCGCATCCGCCGCCTCGTGGCCTTGCCCGCGGGCGGCGCCCTCTTCCGTCCCGGCGCATGCGCCGGGGCGCGACACCTTCAGGAGAACACCCCATGCCGTCTTTCGACACCGTCTGCGAGCCCAACATGGTCGAGGTGCGCAACGCCATCGACACCGCGTCCAAGGAAATCGCCACCCGCTTCGACTTCAAAGGCACGCCGGCCTCGGTCGAGCTCAAGGACAAGGAAATCATCCTGATCGGCAACGCCGATTTCCAGCTGGCGCAGATCGAGGACATCGTGCGCGGCAAGCTCACCAAGCGCAACGTGGACGTGCGCTTTCTGGACAAGGGCGACGTGCAGAAGATCGGCGGCGACAAGGTCAAGCAGGTCTTCAAGGTCAAGAGCGGCGTCGACTCGGACACGGGCAAGAAGATCCAGCGCCTGCTCAAGGACAGCAAGCTCAAGGTGCAGGCGGCCATCCAGGGCGATGCCGTGCGCGTGACCGGCGCCAAACGGGACGACCTGCAGGCGGCGATGGCGCTGATCCGCAAGGATGTGGCCGATCTGCCGGTCTCTTTCGACAACTTCAGAGATTGATCTTTTGAACCCCCCATGCCGCTTCGCGGCTCCGGGCGGCCGCCAGAGGCGGCTGCTCTTCGGGCACGTCCAAGCCTGCGCAGGCAGGCTTGGAGCCGCGACCCTCAGCCCCTCTCTTGCGCCTTCGGCTTGGAGGGGGGCGCACCCCGCGGCCTGGCAAAGCAAATTCCGCGGGTGCACTGGCATGGCCTGCTCCGCGGCCTTCGGCACAGGGAGCGATGCTGTGCCGTCGGCGGTGTCGATGCGTTGCGGCGGATCGCGGCGATGAAACGGACACGCGCACACATCCTCGCCGCATTGCTGGCAGCGGGTTTTGCGGTCGCCACGCAAGCGCAGGCTCAGACCCAATCGATCACGCTGACCGGCACCATCGGCAGCCGCGCGATCCTGATCGTGGGCGGGGGCGCGCCCCGGACGCTGGCGCCCGGAGAGAGCCTGCAGGGCGTGCGGCTGGTGAGCGTGCAGGACGGCGAGGCCGTGGTGGAGTCCGGCGGCAAGCGGCTCACCCTGCGCATGGGCGCGCCGGTGAGCGTCGGCGGCTCTGGCGGCGGCGGCGGCAGCCGCATCGTGCTGACGGCGGACAGCCGCGGTCACTTCGTGACGGCCGGCGGGATCAACGGCCGACCGGTGACCTTCATGCTGGACACGGGCGCCACCGCGGTGGCCCTGTCCATGGCCGACGCGCAACGCATCGGCCTCGATCCCACACGCGGGCAGCCGGTGACCATGAACACGGCCAACGGCACGGCGCCGGGCTGGCGGATCAAGCTGGATTCGGTGAAGGTGGGCGACGTGACGGTGTACGACGTCGATGCCGTCGTCTCGCCACAAGCCATGCCCTATGTGCTGCTGGGCAATAGCTTCATCAACCGCTTCTCGATGCGGCGCGACGCCGACCAGATGGTGCTGGAACGGCGCTACTGACTCGCCCGGACCGCTGGCGACGGGCGCGTATCAGAGTTTGGCGACGATGAGCTGACCGAAGAACTGCAGCATCAGGATGGTCATCGTGGCCGCCGTCGCGAAGGCCCACAGCCAGTTCATCTCGGCCCGCAGCACCAGGCGTGCGCGGGCGTCGAACCGTCCTGCGTCCCGCCGGCGCCGCTGGCGGTGGGTCAGCGCGACGGCCAGCAGCCCGAAGACGACCAGGGGCAGGTAGCCGAAGAGCAACATCGGCAGTTGCCGCCGGGTGGCCGTGCCCGAGCCCAGCCGCCAGACCAGCCGCACCAGCTCGACCTGGTGTTCATAGGGCATGAAGCCGTACAGCAAGCCGGCAAGCGTGAGCACGTAGAGCAGCGCATGCCGCGCGCGCAACGTCCACGGCCAGGACACAGGCGGCGCCGGGGGCGTGGATCGAGGACCGGGCGGCGGCACCCGATCGCCCGGCCGCCATTCACCGCGAGCCATGGCGCGTTCCTGGTTCCAGAGCAGCCGGTACATCATGCGCTGGATCAGGAAGAGCATGACCACGGCGATGAAGGGCACCAACACGTACAGCAGCGCCACCGCCCCGGCATTGCGGTCCGTCGAACCGCGCCACAGCGCCACTCCGATCCACGAGGCGAACAGCCCACTGAAGAACACGACGAAGATCACCGCGCCCACCACAGCGCGGCGCAGCGGGCGGCCTTCCATCCAGGCCCACAGGCGGTCGATGCGCTGGGGCGGGCCGACCTTCAGCGCCTCGTCATCCGGGCCGCTGCCGTGCATCGCCGTCCGAAGCCTTCACGTCCCCAAAGGGCTCGCGCGCCGTCGCGGCGTGGCGGTCAGGCCAGCGCGGCCGTGACGACGATCTCGATCTTGTAGGCCGCATTGGCCAGCGCCGCCTGCACGGTGGCACGCGGCGGCGTACGGCCGGCGGGCACCCAGGCGTCCCACACCTCGTTCATGGCGCCGATCTCGCTGATGTCGGTCAGGAAGATCTGCGTCATCAGGATGCGGGTCTTGTCGCTGCCGGCCTCGGCCAGCAGGCGGTCGACCATGGCCAGCACCTGGGCCGTCTGGCCGCGGATGTCCTGCGTGATGTCGTCCGGCACCTGGCCGGCCAAGTAGACGGTGCCGTTGTGGACGGCCATCTCCGACAGACGGGGGCCGACGTGGAAGCGCTTGAGTTCTGGCATGGGAATCCTGATCAGGAGGAGGAAGTCTTGGCCTTGGCCTTCGCCTTGGAACCAAGCCGCGATTCGGTGCCGGCCAGCAGCCGGCGGATGTTCTCGCGGTGGCGCCACACCAGCAGCAGGCCCATGACCACGATGGCCGCCAGCACGCCGCGGTGTAGCGGCCAGGCGATGCCGCCGCCCAGCAGGTAATAGGCCGGCGCGAAGAAGGCCGCCACCAGCGCGGCCAGCGAGGAGTAGCGGAAGAAGAAGGCGATGATGATCCAGGTCAGCCCCGTCGCCAGGCCCAGCATCCAGTCGATGCCCAGCAGCACGCCAGCGGCCGTGGCCACGCCCTTGCCACCCTTGAAGCCGAAGAACACCGGGTACAGGTGGCCCAGGAAGGCGGCCAGGCCAGCGAGTGCGGCCACGCTCTCGTCCAGCCCGTAGGCCGCGCCGAAGCGCCGCACCAGGAACACCGGCAGCCAGCCCTTGGCAGCATCCAGCAGCAGCGTGGCCAGGGCCGCGCCCTTGCGGCCGGAGCGCAGCACATTGGTGGCGCCCGGGTTGCCGCTGCCATAGCTGCGCGGGTCGTCCATGCCCATCAGGCGGCTGACGATCACGGCGAAGGACAGCGAGCCGATCAGGTAGGCCGTAATGATGACGAGGATGGAGGACATGGACAGGCTCATGGAAGGACCTTCGTCGGCCGCCTCATGCGCGGCCGCTGCGCGCCGCTCGGAAGGCAGCGTCTTGGCATTCGGGAATCGTGGAAGACGTGAGGGAGGCGGCCCCGTTCGGGCCGCGCCTCATTCTGCCAGCGCGCACTGCACCGGCCGCGCGCCGAGCAACTGCACGCACAGCTGCGGATCGATGCCGACAAGGTACCCGCGCCGCCCGCCATTGATGCAGATGCGCGGCAGGTCGAGGATCGTCGACTCGATGTAGACCGGCATCGCGCGTCGCGTGCCGAAGGGCGAGGTGCCGCCCACCTGGTAGCCGCTGTGGCGCTGGGCCACCTCGGGCTTGCAGGGCTCCACCGACTTCGCGCCGATCTGCCGCGCGAGGTTCTTGGTCGACACCGTGCGGTTGCCGTGCATCAGCACGATGAGCGGCTTGGCGTCCTGGTCCTGCATCACCAGCGTCTTGACCACCGTGAAAGGGTCGAAGCCCAGCACGGCCGCACTGTGCTGCGCGCCGCCGTGCTCCAGGTACTCGTACGGATGCTCGGTGAAGGCCACCTTGGCCGCGCGCAGCACGGCCGTAGCCGGCGTCTCGGAAACATGAGCCTTGTCCTTCTTCGCCATCTCAGTTCGCGGGGTCGCGCATCTCCCAGCGGATCCTGTCGATCTCGGCCAGCAGCTCGGGCGACAGCGTGGTGCCCCAGGCGTCCAGATCCTCGTCCAGCTGCGCCTTGGTCGTGACGCCGATGATGGTGCTGGCCACCTGCCACTTGGTGTAGCAGAAGGCCAGGGCCAGGCGCGCGGGCGTCATGCCGTGGTCGCGGGCCAGCTGGTTGTAGCGGCGGGCGGCGACCAGCGCCTCCGGGCGGCCCCAACGCTGTTTCCGCACGGACTCGTAGCGGGCGATGCGGCCGCTCTTGGGCGCATCCGGGCCTTCGGTGCCGCTGGCGTCGTACTTGCCGGTCAGCAGGCCGAAGCCCAGCGGCGAATAGGCCAGCAGCGAGACGTCCAGCCGGTGCATGGTCTCGTCCAGGCCGTTCTCCAGCGCGCGGCTGAGGAGGCAGTAGACGTTCTGCACGGTGGCCACGCGCGGCAGGTTGTGCTGCTCAGCCAGCCGCACGAACTCGTGCACGCCGTAGGGCGTCTCGTTCGACAGGCCGATGTAGCGCACCTTGCCCGCCTTCACCAGTCCGGCCAGCGCTTCGAGCTGCTCGTGGATCGAGGTCTGCGTGCGTTCCTTGGTGGGGTCGTAGTACATCGTGCCGAAGGCGGGCACGTTGCGCTCGGGCCAATGGATCTGATAAAGGTCGATGACGTCCGTCTGCAGCCGGCGCAGGCTGCCCTCGCAGGAGGCCACGATGTCGGCAGCCGTCATGCCGCCTCCTTCGCGCACCCAGGGCATGCCGCGCGAGGGGCCGGCCACCTTGGTGGCCAGCGTGAGCTTCTGGCGCAGGCCGGGGTTCCTGGCGAACCAGTTGCCGAGGATGGTCTCGGTGGCGCCGTAGGTCTCCTTGCGGGCGGGCACGGCGTACATCTCGGCCGTGTCCAGGAAGTCGACGCCGCGGGCCACCGCATGGTCGAGGATGTCGTGCGCGGTGGGCTCGTCCACCTGTTCGCCGAAGGTCATGGTGCCCAGGCAGATGGGCGTGACGTGCAGATCGCTGCGACCGAGCTGGATGCGTTGCATGGCGGGAAAGAGCTGAAGCGGAAAAGCCCGGCACTGTAGCGCGACGGTTGCGGGCCTGCAGGCGCACGTGCAGTGCCCCGCACGGGCCGGCACCCCAAACCGGCGCCGATGTGGCCGCCGCCTACCCCGTCTGCGCGTTCAACTGTTCCTTGGCCTGCGCCACCGCCATCTCGCGCGGCAGGGCCACGCCGTTCTTCACGGCCAGGATCTCCGCCATCACGCTCACGGCGATCTCGGGCGGGGTCTTGCTGCCGATGTACAGGCCGATGGGCCCCCGCAGGCGGGCGAGCGATTCGGGCGTCTGGTCGAAGTGCTCGATCATCCGCTCGCGCCGCGCCTGGGCATTGCGGCGCGAGCCGATGGCGCCGACGTAGAAGGCTTCGCTCTCCAGCGCCGCCAGCAGCGCCAGGTCGTCGAGCTTGGGGTCGTGCGTGAGGGCGACGACGCAGCTGCGCCGGTCGGGCCGGAAGGCGGCGACGGCGTCGTCGGGCATCTCGGTGGACAGGTGCACGTTGGGCAGTGACCAGGCGCCGCGGTATTCCTCGCGCGGATCGCACAGCGTGACGGCGAAACCGCTGAAGCTGGCCATGGTCGCCAGGTACTCGGCGAGCTGGCCGGCGCCGATCAGCAGCATGCGGTACTCGGGGCCGAAGGTGTTGACCAGCCGCGTGTCGTCAATGACGAGCTCGGCCGGCGCGTGCGCGGCTTCCAGCGTGACGGCGCCGTCGGCCAGTCGCACGATGCGCTGGGTGAGCTGGCCACCTTCCAGCCGCTTGACCAGCTCGGCCAGTTGGCCCGCGTCGGGGTCGAACTCCAGCACCAGCTCCAGCGTGCCACCGCAGGGCAGGCCGAAGCGGTGCGCCTCGTCCGCGGTGATGCCGTACTTGACACGCGCCGGTGCGCCCGTCGGCATGGCCTGCTGGCCCACGCGGCTGTGGCGGGCGATCAGGTCGTCCTCGATGCAGCCGCCGGAAACGGAGCCAACCACCGCGCCGTCTTCCGCCAGCGCCATGATGGAGCCCACCGGCCGCGGCGACGAGCCCCAGGTGCGCACCACCGTCGCCAGCAGCGCCCGGCGGCCGGCCTGGCGCCAGTCGCGCAGCTGGCGCAGCACCATCACGTCGAGGTTTTCCATGGTGTTCGACCTTCTCAGCCTTCTTCCGTCTTGTCCTTCTTGCCGAAGCCCATCTTCTGCATGAGGCCGGCGACGGCGCCGGTCTTGGCCTCCTCCACCGGCTCGGCCGCGGCGGCGGGCGCACCGTGCACGCGCTGCATCTCGGCATCGAAGCGCTTGAAGAAGTCGTCGGCCATGGACTTGGCCGCCCCGTCGATCAGGCGCTGGCCCAGTTGCGCGATCTTGCCGCCCACCTGCGCCTGCACGGTGTAGCTGAGCGTGCAGCCGGTGTCGGTGGGTGCCAGCGACACCGAAGACGCGCCCTTGCCGAAGCCGGCCACGCCGCCCTGCCCTTCGAAGCTGAGGCGGTAGCTTTCGGGCGGCTGGATGTCGCTGAGCGTGACCTTGCCCGCGAACTTGGCCGACACCGGGCCCACCTTCACGGCCATGGTGACGGTGTACTGGCCTTCGCCCGTGGCCTCGAACTTGTCACAACCGGGCAGGCAGCGCTTGAGCGTCTCGGGGTCGTTGAGGGCCTCCCAGGCCTGTTGCTGGGTCACGCCCAGGGGGCGGCTGCCTTGCATGTCCATGTGGGTCTCCTGAAATGAATGAAGGTGAGGGATTCAGCGCAGTCGGCGCAGCAGCGCGGCCAGACTGTCGGCCAGTTCGTCCAGCGCCTGCAGGTTGTGCACGGCCAGCATGGCATCGGCGTGGCGGTCGAGCAGTGCGGCGCCGCGCGCCAGCGGCGCATAGCCGGCGAAGCGCAGAAGGGGATTGAGCCACAGCAGGGCACCGGTATGGCGGCGAAGCCATTGCAGTTGGGTATCCAGCTCGGCCGGTTCACCGGTATCCAGGCCGTCACTGATCAGCAGCACCAGGGTGCGCCGCCCGACCAGGCGCCGCGCGTGATGCCGGCGCAGTTGTGCCAGCGCCTCGCCCAGCCGCGTGCCGCCCGCGAAATCGGCGATGGCGCGACCGGCCTCGGCCAGCATCACGTCGGTGTCGGCATGGCGGAAGGCGGGCGTGAGGTCGGTCAGGCCGGTGCCGAAGGCGAAAACATCGCGCCGCGCGCCTTCGCCCACCAGCGGACGCGTCGCCGCATGCAGGTAGGCCAGCAGCAGGCGCGCATAGCGCTCCATGGAGCCGGACACATCGACCAGCACCAGCAGCGGCCGGGGCCGTGCGCGCCTGACCTGCCGCGGCAGGCGCGGGATCTCGCCGCCATGCCGCGCGGCCTGGCGCCAAACGCCGGGCCAGTGGATGCGGGCCGACGCACCGGCCTGCGCCACCGGCCGCAGCCGGCGCGAGGCATAGGTGGGCACGGGCAGCGCCTTCTCGCGCGCCAAGCGCTCGACCAAGAGGTACTCGGCAGCGCCCAGGCTGTTGAAGTCGGCCTGCTGCAGCCGTTCGCGCGTGCCGGCGCTCATGGCGGCGTCGAGCTGCAGCTCCTCGTCCTGTGGGGCGGGCTTGTGCATGGTCGGCGCGGCCAGGGCTTCGCGCACGCGGTTGCGGCGCTGCACCGGCTCGGCGCGCCCCTCGGCATTGGGCAGCATGCGCGCCAGCATCTTCTGGGCAAAGGCCGGGTCCTGGAACCAGGCGTCGAAGAGCTCGCGGAAGACCAGCCGGTCCTGCTCGCGGCTGACCAGCACCGATTCCAGCGCGGCCTGCAGGTCGGCACGTTGCTCGATGCCCACCAGCAGCGCCGCCTCCAGCCCCAGCGCGATTCGCGAAGGATCGATGCGCACACCGGCCCGCCGCAGCGCCCGGCCGAAGCCCGCCAGGTGACCGGCCAGCTTGCCGCGTCGCGCGTCGCCGAGTTGCTGGATGCCTTGCATGGCCACAGCACCCTCGTCAGGCGGCTTCCGGCGCGAGCAGATCGGTGGCCAGCTGGTGGTTCAGTGCCGCCACGTCGTCGCGCTGCTTGAACAGGATGCCGGCGGTGTCGACCACCACCTCGGGGTCGAGCACCACGGTGTCCAGCGCCACCAGCGCGCGCGCCCATTCCACGCTCTCGGCGATGCCGGGCGCGCGCTGGAAGGCATTGGCGAAGGGTTGGGCACGCACGCGTTGCACGAAGTCCGCCACCTGGGCCGACAGCGCCTCGCCGGCCTGCGGCACCTGGGCGCGAACGATGGCCAGCTCGCGTTCGCGCTCCGGGTAGTCCAGCCAGTGGTAGAGGCAGCGACGCTTGACCGCGTCGTTCAGGTCGCGGGTGCGGTTGCTGGTGAGCAGGGTCACCGGCGGCACCGCGGCGCGCACCGTGCCCAGCTCGGGAATGCTCACCTGGTACTCGCCCAGGTATTCGAGCAGGAAGGCCTCGAAGGGCTCGTCGGCGCGGTCCACCTCGTCGACCAGCAGCACAGCGCCGGGGGCCGGCGCCTGCAGGGCCTGCAGCAGCGGGCGCTGGATCAGATAGCGCGGCTGGTAGACCTCGGCCTCCGCGTCGCGTGCGCCTTCGTCCTTCGCATTGCCACCGGCCTCGGAGGCACGCAGGTGCAGCAACTGCGCGGCGTAGTTCCACTCGTACAGCGCCTCGCGCTGCTCCAGGCCGTCGTAGCACTGCAGGCGCAGCAGCTGTCGGCCGAGCAGGCCGGACAGCGCCTTGGCCAGTTCGGTCTTGCCAACGCCGGGCTCGCCCTCCAGCAACAGCGGCCGCTGCAGCTTCAGGGCGAGGAAGACGGCCGTCGCCAGCCGCCGGTCGGCCAGGTAGCCGCGCGACGCCAGCCCCCGTTCCAGCGCGTCGATGGAGGAAAGGTCGGGCGCAGGTGGGAAGCGGGCGGCGTCGGTCATCGTGCCGAGCTTAGCGGCTCGCCTTGATCACGGCGCGCTGCGCCAGCACGCTGATCAGGTTGGCGCGGTAGGCCGCCGTGCCGTGCAGGTCGCTGTTGAGCTCGCTGGCGTCGATCTCCACGCCGCCGGCCGCCTGGGCCGTGAAGGCCTGCGACAGGGCCTGCTCCAGCCCCGCATGGCGGAACACGCCGTTGCCCGCGCCGGTGACAGCCACACGCACGCCGTCGTCAAAGCGGGCCACGAACACGCCCACCAGCGGGAAGTGCGAGGCCTTCTGGCGCAGCTTCTCGTACGCTGCCTGCCTGGGCAGCGGGAAGCGGATCGCCTTGATCAGCTCGCCCTCCTCCAGCGACGTGGCGAACAGGCCCAGGAAGAAGTCGTCGGCCGCGATTTCACGCTGCGTGGTGACGATGGTCGCGCCCGAGGCGAGCACGGCGCTGGGGTAGCAGGCGGCCGGATCGTTGTTGGCCACCGAGCCGCCCAGCGTGCCCATGGCCCGCACCTGGCGGTCGCCGATGCGCGAGGCCAGGTCGGCCAGCGCGGGATAGGCCTCGCGCACTTGCGGATTGACCGCGACCTCGGCATGGCGCGTCATGGCGCCGATGACCAGCTCGCCGTTCTGCAGGCCGATGCCCGACAGCTCCTTGCAGCGGCCCAGGTCGACCAGTTGCTCGGGCGCCGACAGTCGCAGCTTCATCGAGGCCAGCAGCGTCTGGCCACCGGCCAGCGGCTTGCCGCCGGCGGCTGCCAGGCGTTGCGCCTCGTCGAGTGCGGCGGGCTGTTCGAAGGTGAATGCGTACATGAAAAAGTCTCCTTCCTTCGAGGGTGATCAGGCGGCCGGACGGCCCTGGGTGCTGGCCGCCAGCGAGGGCGTCTGCGGTTGCTGCTGGGGCGTGGTGCTGCCGCGCTGCATGGCTTCCCACACGCGGGCCGGGGTGGCGGGCATGTCGAACTCCTTCACGCCCATCGGCGCCAGCGCATCGAGCACGGCGTTGATGACCGCCGGCGGCGAGCCGATGGCGCCGGCCTCGCCGCAGCCCTTGGTGCCCAGCGGGTTGTGGGTGCAGGGCGTGCAGATGGTGTCGAGCTTGAAATTGGGGAAATCGGCCGCCCGCGGCATGGCGTAGTCCATGAAGCTGCCGGTGAGCAGCTGGCCCGTCTCGTTGTCGTAGACGCAGTTCTCCAGCAGCGCCTGGCCGATGCCCTGCACGATGCCACCCTGCACCTGGCCTTCCACGATCATGGGGTTGATGATGGTGCCGAAGTCGTCCACCGCGGTGAAGCGGTCCACCTTGACCTCGCCCGTGGCCTTGTCGATCTCCACCTCGCAGATGTAGGTGCCGGCCGGATAGGTGAAGTTGGTGGGGTCGTAGAAGGCCGTCTCGTTCAGGCCCGGCTCCAGCTTGTCCAGCGGGTAGTTGTGCGGCACATAGGCCGTCAGCGCCACTTGGCCGAAGGGGATCTTCTTGTCGGTGCCCTTGACGCTGAATTCGCCACCACTGAAGTCGATGTCGGCATCGCTGGCTTCCATCAGGTGGGCGGCGATCTTCTTGGCCTTGGCCTCGATCTTGTCCAGCGCCCGCATGATGGCCGCGCCGCCCACGCTGATCGAGCGCGAGCCGTAGGTGCCCATGCCGAAGGGAATGCGGCCGGTATCCCCGTGCACGATGTCCACGTTCTCGACCGGAATGCCCAGCCGCGCCGCCACCACCTGCGCGAAGGTGGTCTCGTGGCCCTGGCCATGGCTGTGCGAGCCGGTGAACACCGTCACGCTGCCGGTGGGATGCACCCGCACCTCGCCCGCCTCGAACAGGCCGGCACGCGCACCCAGCGCCCCGGCGATGTTCGACGGCGCCAGGCCGCAGGCCTCGATGTAGCTGGAATAGCCGATGCCGCGCAGCTTGCCGTTCTTCTCGCTCTCGGCGCGGCGGGCGTCGAAGCCGCTCACCTCGGCCAGTTCCTGCGCGCGCTTCATGCAGGCCTCGTAGTCGCCCACGTCGTACTGCAGCGCGACGGGCGTCTGGTAGGGCCACTCGCGGATGAAGTTGCGGCGGCGGATCTCGTCCTGGCCCAGGCCGATCTCCCAGCCACAGCGGGTGACCAGGCGTTCGAGCAGGTAGGTGGCCTCGGGCCGGCCGGCACCGCGGTAGGCATCGACCGGCGCGGTGTTGGTGAACCAGGCGTCCACCTCCACGTAGATCTGCGGCGTGGTGTACTGCCCGGCCAGCAGCGTGGCGTAGAGGATGGTGGGCACCGCCGTCGAGAAGGTCGACAGGTAGGCGCCCAGGTTGGCGTCGGTGTGCACGCGCATGGCCAGGAACTTGCCGTCCTTGTCCATGGCCATCTCGGCATGGCTCACATGGTCGCGGCCATGGGCGTCCGAGAGGAAGCACTCCGAGCGCTCGGCCGTCCACTTGATGTTGCGGTTGAGCTGCTTGCTGGCCCAGGTCAGCGCCACGTCCTCGGCGTACAGGAAGATCTTGGAGCCGAAGCCGCCGCCCACGTCCGGCGCGATCACGCGCACCTTGTGCTCGGGCAGGCCGAGCACGAAGGCGGTCATCAGCAGGCGCTCGACGTGCGGGTTCTGGTTGGCCACGTACAGCACGTACTCGTCGCCGGCGCGGTTGTAGCCGGCCACGGCCACGCGCGGCTCGATAGGGTTGGGGATCAGGCGGTTGTTGACCAGGTCCAGCTTGGTGACGTGGGCGGCCTTCTCGAACGCGGCATCGACCTGTGCCTTGTCGCCCAGCGTCCACTTGTAGCACTGGTTGTCGGGCGCGATCTCATGGATGGCGGGGCCGGTCTTCTTGGCTGCGTCGACGAGGCTCACGACGGCGGGCAGCACGTCGTACTCGACCACGATGGCCTCGGACGCATTGCGCGCCTGCTCCACCGTCTCGGCCACCACCATGGCCACGTGGTCGCCCACGTAGCGCACCTTGCCGATGGCCAGGATGGGATGCGGCGGCTCCTTCATGGGCGAGCCGTCGGGGTTGTTGATCTGCCAGCCGCAGGGCAGGCCGCCCATCTTTCCGTCGATGTCGGCGCCAGTGAAGATGCCGACCACGCCCGGCATCTGCTTCGCGGCCGAGGTGTCGATGGACGTGATGGCCGCATGCGCATGCGGCGAGCGCAGGAAGACGGCATGCGCCTGGTTGGCCAGCACCACGTCGCCGGTGTAGTTGCCGGCGCCGGTCAGGAAGCGCAGGTCTTCCTTGCGGCGGATGGCCTCGCCGATGTGCGGCAGCTTGGAGAAGTCGGATGCACCCATGGCGGACTCCTTTTCGCTCAGGCCGTGGCGGTGGCGGATGAGGTGGCCGACTGGCCTTCGGCCATACCCTGGCCGCCCATCTTCACGGCCTTGACGATGTTCTGGTAGCCGGTGCAGCGGCACAGGTTGCCGTCGAGCAGCTCGCGGATCTCCTGCTCGTCGGCACCGGGATGCTGCTGGCACAGGTCGATCGCGCTCATCACCATGCCGGGCGTGCAGAAGCCGCATTGAAGGCCGTGGCATTCCTTGAAGGCGGCCTGCATCGGGTGCAGCGTGCCGTCGGGCTGGGCGATGCCCTCGATGGTGGTGATCTCGGCGCCAGCCGCCTGGGCCAGCAGGATGTTGCAGGACTTCACCGCACGGCCGTTCATGTGCACCGTGCAGGCGCCGCACTGGGCGGTGTCGCAGCCCACATGGGTGCCGGTGAGCTGCAGATGCTCGCGGATGGCCGTGACGAGGAGGGTGTTGGGCGGCGCGTCGAGGTTAACGGCGCGGCCATTGACGCTGAGGGATACCTGCATGCTGGCTGTCTCCATTCGAGGGGATGGCTGGGTGGCACGAGGGCCGGAGCGTCTCATGTTCCGCGCGCACCCAGGGGCGGCGCTCAGGCAAAACCCTAGCGCGATGGACGGTCGGGCCCGAAATTCTCAAAATGGAACACCCCCACGAAAGCCCCCCATGGAGACATTGGTCCATCGCGCGCCCGACCGTGCCGGCGCCATCGCGCTGGCGCGCGGGCACTGGCTGCATGGCACACAAGGACGCCATGCGCCCCCCATCGAACCCTGGATTACGCGCTCCTGGCAGCGCTGCCTGGCGGCCGGTCGCCAGCCGGGCGAGCGAGTGCAGTTCGACCCCATCTCGGCGCCCCGGCTGCGCCAGGCCATCGAGGGGAGCCGGCGACTGATCGAGGCTGCCCGGCCGGTGATGGGCCGGCTCTCGCGCGCCATCGCCGCGACCCGCTACTTCGCGCTGCTGACCGATGCCCAGGGCATGGTGCTCGAAGTGGGCACGCTGCCGGCGCAGGACGAGCGCGCCATCGCGGACATCGCGCGCGTCGGCGTCGACCTGTCGGAACGCGCCGTCGGCACCACCGCCATCGGCGCGGCCTTGGCCGAGCAGGCCCCGGTCTGGCTGCACCGCGGCGAGCATTTCTTCGACGACACCAGTGTCTACACCTGCGCCGGCGCGCCGCTGTTCGACCCACAGGGCCGCTGCATCGGCATGCTGGACCTGACCGGCGTGCAGGTGGACGAGCGGCCCGAGCTGCAGCACCTGGCCCGCCACGCGGTCCAGACCATCGGCAACCGGCTCCTGCGCGCGCAGCCTCATGCGCTGCTGCTGCAGTTGAACTGGCCGGGCTGCCTGGCCCCGGTCGAGGGCGCGGACGGCGACGGGCTGCTGGTGCTCGACGCCGACGGCCGCATCACCGGGGCGAACGCGCTCGCGCGGCAACTGCTGGGACTGCAGGGCACGGGGCCCTGGCCGGCGGAAGAGGTGTTCGCTGCACCGGCGCATCTGCTCTTCGATGCCGCCACCCGCGGCGGGGCGCCGCTCGAAGTCCCGCTCTGGAGCGGCCTGCGCACCCAGGTGCGTGCCACGCGAAGCGGCGGCACCAGCCCCCGCGTCGCCGCGCGCCCGCGGCTGAAGGAGGCGCAGGCCGCGTGGATCCGCCAGGCCGTCGACGACGCCCAGGGCAATGTCGCCGAGGCGGCGCGGCTGCTGGGCGTGAGCCGGGCCACGGTCTACCGCAAGCTGGCGCGGCGCGGCGGCTGAGCCCGTCGCCCGCCTTGCGGCCCGCCGCTCACGTCCCATCATCCGACTCCCCCTGCCGACATCCCACGCCGGCACCGCCGCACACACCGCCCGCGCAGCGCTGCCACACTCGCCCCATGACACGACCCTACGAACCCGAAAGCCTGCGCCAGGACGAGGTGGCCGCCCTCACCGGGCCCACCGTCCTCGAATTCGGCGCCAACTGGTGCGGCATCTGCAAGGGCGCCCAGCCCGCCATCGCCGAAGCCCTGGCCGAAGCGCCGGAAGGCCTGCGCCACATCAAGGTGGAAGACGGCAGCGGCCGGCCGCTGGGCCGGGCCTTCGGCGTCAAGCTGTGGCCGACGCTGGTCTTCCTCAAGGACGGCCGGGAAGTGGCCCGCGTGGTGCGGCCCGCATCGGCCGACGCCGTGCGGGAACCGTTGCGGCAGTTGGCCTGAGGCACAGCAGCAGGCGCCCCGCGCACGCCTGCGGCGGCGCGGGGGCGCCTCTTGCAAAGCGCCTGTATGCCCCAAAACTCGGTGGCATGAACACCTCTCGCACCCACACCCCCCATGCCGTGCTGCTCGCCCACGATCTGGAGCGGATGGAGCGCGGCCACCCCGATGCCGGCCAGTACCGGCTGGTGGCGCAGCGGCTGGCCGCCGCGCTGGACCAGGTCCAGGACACGGACGTGCTGCAGCCGCTGCTGCAGGCCTCGCCGGCCGCAGCGGCCATCTACGAAAACCTGCGCTATCAGCACGCCGGCCTGTGCCGGGCGCCGCTGGAGGCGGCACTCGCGGCCGAGCAGAGCGCCCGCGCCGCCATCGCCCGTGCGCAGGATCGCGCCCGCGGTGGCGCCACCCCGTCGGGCGAAAAGGCGGAAGGTCCGTCAGCCGCCTGACCGCGCGGCCCGTGCCGCCACGACGCCGCCCCGTCACCGCCATTGCCGCCGCAGGAAGGAGACCCCTCCATGACCACCGCCACCGCTGACGGCCTGCACGTCGTCTGCCCGCACTGCCAGACCACCAACCGCGTGCGCACGGCTCAGCTCGGCAGCGCGCCCGACTGCGGCCAGTGCCACCAGCCCCTGTTCACCGGCCATCCCGTGGCGCTGGATGCCGCCGCCTTCGACCGCCATGTGGGCCGCGGTCAGTTGCCGGTGCTGGTGGACTTCTGGGCGCCCTGGTGCGGCCCCTGCCGGCAAATGGCCCCGGCCTTCGAACAGGCCGCCCGCACGCTGGAGCCGCAAGTGCGGGTGGCCAAGGTCGACACCGAGGCGCAGCCTGGGCTGGGCGCACGCTTCAACATCCGCAGCATCCCGACGCTGGCCCTGTTCGTCGGGGGCCGGGAGATCGCCCGCCAGCCCGGGGCGATGGGTGGCGCGGACATTGTGCGCTGGACGCAGCAGGCGCTGGGGCGTGCGGCAGCTGCGTGACAGGTGGCCCCCCCCGATCAATCACCGCAAGTCAGGCGCCACCGTTCGGGCTGAGGTTCTATGGTTCTCGTCAAGCGACAGTGGCCGCCAGGCGGGCATCGAACATCGCGTGTTGCTTGAACAGCGAGAAGTCCACGCGCATGAGCTTTCGGGCCAGCACCACCAGAGCCGCAGTCGTGCTCAGCCCTTTGCTGCGCTGCGCCTGGTAGAAGCTCTTCCACGTCTTC